>JACKEB010000019.1 GCA_020633205.1 Polyangiaceae bacterium | reverse complement strand
CGCATTCGTTTGCTGCGCCTCGCACTCGACAAACTTCACACCACAGTTCTTGGGAGTTGGAGACCCCGCCGCGCCGCTGAGCAAGTGTATCTCTCCGCCTCCTACGATGGCGAACTCGTTTTGACCGTCGGTCGATCGGGTACCTATCGGGTTGCCAAGTTTGGTGTCGATGGTCGCAGCGTGAAGGTGCGCTGGCAGCTATCCGGTGACGGGACGCCCGTTGCGAAGCCGGTGGTTAAGCGAACTGGACTAGACCTAATTACAATAGACAGCGCCGGGAACAGAAGGGCGGTTCGCGTCCAACCTCCCGCTACTGGGGTACAGGACCTCGGCCAATGTCTGGGAGAGTAACCATCCCAAGGTGGCTGTACCTTCTGCCGCTGCTGATGCCCCTTACACAGTGCGCCTCCGGAGGATGTGCCGGGGATGATCAGCACCCCCCCGGTGTGGTTGCGGGTGCTGGAGGCCAGGGCGCTGGCAATATGCCAAGCGGTGGCCACGCGGGCGGGACGGTGGTGGACGGGAGCGACGGCGGCGGGGCAGCAGGTGCAGGCTTCGGCGGGACTGCTGGCGAAGGTGGCGCCCCCACGGTCTGGCAGTCCTTCACGACCCTGGGGAGTTGTACGCTTGAACGGTCCACAGGTGGAGCACTGCTTCGCTGGGAACCATGTGGGTGGGCCGCGGACTGCGAGGTTGCAGAGCTGGCCACCGAGGGTTTGGGTTCGGGCAAGGCACGAGTCACGAACCATTCTGCCCTGCTCGACTTTGCCAAGCCGCAGTTCGCGCTGACGTTTGCGGTCGGGGGCACCACCTACGCAGGCTTCGTTGCAGACGACGGCGAGGCAGTTGAGATTTTCCGTGCGGCAGCGAAGAGCCAGTGCACTGTCGTGGGAGCCGGCTCCACGCCGTCAGAGCATGCGGTCGTCGTCACCATCCCTTTACCAACCGGCGGTAGCCGATATGCGATCGCACGGAGCGAGTTGGACTCTGGTGGTTCGCGCAGCTTTCGAGAAGTGGACGGCCTCCACGACTACGCCATCCTGACGTTGAAGCCGAACAAGCTCGACGACCAACGATGGGTCGTTAATCAGGTTGCTGGTGATGTGTGGGCGATCGATGAAGACAATACTGCTCGCGAGTTGCTCGCAAAACCCGGGACGGGTGTTCTTGGCCGGTCTCGTCCGGTTGTGCTGCCGGACCGACGCATCGTAGTTGCAGAGTTGAGGGTGGCTGGCGCGACCACGTTCTGGGCCACAAGTCTGCTTGAGGAGGCTTCCGGACAGCTGACTGACTTGCTTGGCGTGGTGGGGGAGAACTGGGCCAGCCCGCGCTGGACCGGGTCGGGCTTGGCTGTTGTTCGAGGCTACGGAGCGTCAGGGGACAGCCTGTCGCGGACCGAAGTCTGGGCTGGTCCGTTCGGTGCGGGAGTCAACCAGTTCGCTCCGATCACGCTTGGGAGCCTCGTGAATAGTGGCACCGCGCTTGCCGACTTAGGGGACCTGGCGGTGGGCGGACACGACTACTACGTTACAGCATTAGCGCCGACCGATGCAATAAGGGATCTAGCGATTTGGAACATAAGCACTCATCGGAGAAGCGACGTGCATGTCGAGTCTTCAGGCGGTCTCTTCGGATTCCTGGGGATTACACCTGAGTTCGTTTATCTATTGGCTGGCGAGGACACTATTGCGAATAGAATTATACGAATTCGTCTGGAGCGAGAGTGAGATATGAGACTCGCGGCTACATTGATTCTCCTCGGGGCTATGGTTGCACTACTCTTGAGCAAGGTAACCAGCGGCGGTGAATCTCGCCGCGGTTCTAGCCCAGCGTCGATGTCCGCGGCTTCCGCGAGTACGCCAGCCCCGATCCCACTCCCAGCAGAATTCATGGGCAAGTGGCACCCGGTAGTGGGTTCATCCTACCTAGCGCGGATGCGACAGGAGTATTCACAAAGCCGGTTGCCCGGAACTCCGAGCTTCGACAAGCTTGTTCCTCAACTGAAAGCCTCCCAAGCGGCGATATGGGACTTCTCGCAGACTGAGATCATCGCCAGTTTCGGCGGCGACGAAGAGCGGCGCCAGTTTCGTGTTAGTACAGCGCACGATGCTGAAGCAACTCTGGAGTTGGTGACCACGGCGCGACCGCTCGAGATAAGGCTTCGGCTGGTTGGGCAGGACGCTTTGGAGCTGTCTTTCCCGAGGACGAATGCGGTACCCGCGCTGCGAATGGAACGGGTGCGACCATAGCAACGGCACGGAACCAGCGCATGTCAAGGCACCGCATGCTTCGTACTTCAGTCGTACTGTTGCTGAGCGTTCTTGGTATGCCTGCTTGCGGACCAAGCTGCTTTGACGACCTTGACTACCACGAGGTCGACTTGGTTCAGTGGTGTAGTGATCACCCGGTGTGTGAGCGAGAGGGCACAGCATGTCCAAGCGCGGGCTGCGATCCCAGGTTCGTCGCAGAGAATGACCGAACCGTTGTGAGCGTGCCCTTTTCCCAGGTCGACAGTCGGGTTGATCTTGAGTCCGTCTACTTCGTGATATCACGCTTGGAGCCAGCGCCCAGCTACAGTCTCTATGTTTACGCGGACGAGGTTCCTGTGTGTCAGATTCCGGTTGATGCCGACGTGGTCACCGCCACCTGTGCGGTGTCGGCCGGAACGTCTGTCCTTGTTATTGAAGCGCCACTAAAGCATCCAAGCTTCTACGTCGACATCTGGGCGCGAGAGCGAACCCCCACCAAGCGGATTGAAGTGTGTGGCGGGTGATCCACTCGCATTCACGGCTGCAAACCTCCGTAGGAGAGTCCAACGCCCGTTCAGTCTTCCGAATCCAGCTGGGACGACAACGCGCCGGGTGTGGAACGAGCGCTTCCGCGCGCGGGTGTTGATGGTCTGCGTGACGGGAGCCCTGGCCGGTGGCTGTGCCCTCGGCCCCTGGTACCCGGAGCGCGTGGAGAGCGATGTCAGGTACACTGAACGCCGGGGACCGGCGAAGGAGGGGCAGTGGGAGGCGACCGTTGCACGTCGCAGCGGACAGCTTCGGGTCCATCTGGTTGCGCCGGTTCGATGCGAGGTTGAAGGTGAGGCGACCCGAAGCGAGCGCGTCTTCGAAACCAGAGACTACAACGGGATGCTTGCCTTCGAGGGAACACTCGCCGTGATGGGCACCGTCATTCCGTTCCTGATCCCGTCGACCGGCAGCCAACGTCTCATTGGATTGACGCTACTTGGGCTGCCTCCGACTACCGTGTTTACTGTTGAACTTCTTCGGCCGACCCATCGCGTGGCATACTTGGAGTCAGAACCCAGGCATTACACCTACCTTCGTCGGTGCCCGTCGCGCGTGATCCCGTCCGTCCTAGTCGAGCTCGAATCACCAGACGGAAACAGGCAGAGCGCCCGCACCGACGCGGACGGAGTCGCCCGCTTCACGGTGGATCCGACGCAGAGCGTGACGGTGCGAGTCGAGGGTGTGGCCGACCAAGTGTCGCCCGCCGAGGCGCCTGCTGAGGAGCCATCGGAGTAGCGGTTCACATCCCAACCGCACAGCACAAACCAAAACGAACTCCTGACCCACGGATTAAGGGACGCAGCCCCCAATAGTCAGTTTCTGCGACTAAGCGTTGCTCGTCACCCCCAAAAACCTCGCAAATCGTGAGGTGAATATTCCGCGCGGAATATATCCGGACCAGCGTCCGAGACCAAAAGTCTAACCCGCGGATTAGACTTTCGGCCCTCTGAGAGCCCTGAACGCTCTCAGAGACCCCCCAGGCGGGCCACCCGTCGCTCTTTGTTCCGCGCGGCGATGACGCACACAAAGAGTGGGCAGAGACGGAGCAGCTTGAAAAATGCGCGAACGTCGCGTGAGGCGCCGCGACGGAAGTCTAACCGGTGGGTCGCTTCCGTTGCGGGGCTGGGGGTGAGTGGCACGCCAGGAGGGATTCGAACCCCCGACCAGAGGATTAGAAATCCTCCGCTCTATCCTACTGAGCTACTGGCGCTTGATGGCCGGGGAATTTAGCCAAATCTCGGGCGTCGGCGAGCACGAAGTGGAGATCGGGTGGCTTTGTTTGGGCGCCCCGGTGCTGGAGATCACTCGGAGGCGGCGGCTCTCAGGCGCTCCGCGAGGCTCGCAGAGGGTGTGAGCTGGTAGTGCGCCGGTTGCTCGCCAAACACGCGAAACAAGGCGCGTTCTGGGGCAACGTCGAGGAGGCCGAAGGTCTTCGCGGGGCGGCCTGGGGCGTCTGCGTCGAGGTTCTCGATGGGGCTCTGCAGGGTGATGTACGGGACGCCGGCGATCAGGTCGAAGTGGTTCCAGTGGGCGTGCCCGTTGACCACCAAGAGCACCTTTCCGCTCGCTTCGATCACTCGGCGGAAGGCTTTGCGCTCCGCCACGCGGCAGATGTTTGGGGCCTGGGAAAACCAGCGGTTGCCGTCGAGCACACAGTCGCTGAGGGGATGATGGATGCAGATGACCGTGGCGAGCTCTGTCTGACTCAGGTCCTTCTCCAGCCACTCGAGCTGTTCCGCGGGGAGACGAACGTCGATGTCCTTCGTCTCGCGAGTCGCGAGGACACAGAGGTGCACGCCGCCGATGTCGCGGGAGTAGTGGAGCTGGTCCACCTCGAGCCCGGTGACCTGCCACAGCTCACGCAACTGGAGGTCGCTCAGGTGGACGCGATCGTGGTTGCCAGCGACGTGAAGGGCTGGGCAGGGTAGGCGAGTCAGCTCGGCGACGAACTCTCCGTAGCGAGCGAAGTCAGCCTCCGGCGATTCGTCTTCGAGCACGTCCCCCAGGTTCACCAGCACGTCGAGAGGCGTCGCGCGCTGAGGGCGCTGCCGGGGCAAGTTGGGGCCCGATAGGTAGCTCACCAGCTCGCGCAAGAAAGGCGCCGCTTGGTCGCTCATCTTGCGGAGCTTGCCCTCGAAGGTGGCGCGAGGACCCAGGTGTAGATCCGTGAGGAAAGCCGCGCGCATGGGTCTCAGCGTAGCTCGCGCGCTGGCCGCGCGCGAGCGGTGACGTTCCTACTGGGCGCCTTCGATGACGGCCTTGCCGAGCTTCGTCACTTTGCCGTCGATCTTCGAGCCTTCGACCGTGATCTTGCAGTTGCCCAGCGCCTTGAGCGCTGCCGTTTTGCCTTTGACGGAGCCGCCCTTGATCGTGATGTTTGAATTGCCAAGCGCCGACACGCCGGTTGGAGCCTCGATGTTGGAGTCCTCGATCACCAGGGTGCAGTTGGCGCCAGCCGTGATGGCGGTGCCCGAGGTCAGCTTCGCGGTGACACCCTTGATCCGGTAAGCGTCGTTGCCTCCGCAGTTGAACGGAGACTTGCCATCCCAGTCGGCGTCTTTGAGATCCGAAGCGGCGGCTGGGGCGCCACCTGGCGTCGCAGGAACCACCGTCGACTTCTTGGCCTCGGCGTAGATGTACCAACCGAGACCGAGAATACCGATCAGCACGATGAAGAGGATCACCGCGACGATCACGCAGCCGATGAGCTTGCTCTTGGCCTTGTCGACCGCCTGCTTCTTCAAGCCATCGGTGTCGAGCCCATCCTCGGAGCTCATGTTCACCTTGAAGCCGCCGATGTTGAGCTTGGCCTTGACCTCGTAGTTGCTCGGATCGAGGGCGTCCTGCGCCTTCTCCTGGAAGGAGTTCTGCATCGCCTGCATGGGCGTGGGC
The DNA here is from genome assembly GCA_020633205.1 of Polyangiaceae bacterium. NCBI lineage: Bacteria > Pseudomonadati > Myxococcota > Polyangiales > Polyangiaceae > Polyangiaceae bacterium. Next base: position 355,259 of record JACKEB010000019.1, on the reverse strand, counting down.
GGCATCTGCGCGGGCGCCATCGGCTGCGGTGCCGGAGCTTGCTGTGGATTGATGTTGAGCTGCAGCTGGCTCACCTGCACGCCCTGCATCTGGGCTTGGGCCGCCTGGGCGATCTCCGGGCCGAGGGCCGCCGCGCTCATCGACAGCGTGGGGATCGCGAGCTGGTTCGCGCCGAGCTTCTGCGCGAGCACTTGCTCGGCTGCCTTGATCACAGCCTGCCGTACGTAGTCTTGGTATTGAGCCGGATCGCCGTTCAGCGAGTAGCTGACGGTGCCGTGGACGTTGGTCTGAACCGGCTGCTGGGTGCTCGGATCACGCAGGGTGATCTGACTGCCGAACTGAGCTTGGCCTTGCTGCATGCTTTCCCCTTGTCGCGAGCAGATTCCTGCTCGCGAGTCAGGCGGTCAAGCGCATTTCCCCAAAGGCCCCAAAATGACCCGCGGCCCGTTGAAGGACCGCGAGGGCGCCCCAGCGCAAACTTCGGCTGGGACTGCCTCGTGGAAACGCTGCTCAGTCTTCCACGATCGGGGTGCCGCTCTTCGGCGCCGCGCCGTACTCGTGGAGTTTGTACTGGATCTTGCGGGGGCTAATACCCAGTGTCGCTGCTGCCTTGCTGGTCGAGCCTCCCACCGCAGCCAGCGTCTCGAGGATCGCAAAGCGCTCGATGTCTGACAGGGTGGAGCCCGGGATCTTGATGCCGAAGTCGCGTTCATCCGCCTTGACTTCGGGCGGCAGATGGTCGGCTTCGATGGCGTCACCTTCGGCCATGACGACCGCGCGTTCCACGACGTTCTCGAGCTCGCGGACGTTGCCCGGCCAGTTGTAACGGGTGAGGCGGGCGAGCGCCCCATCCGCGATGCGGGTGACGCTCTTGGCGTTCTCGGCCGAGTACTTGTTCAGGAAGAACGTCGCCAGCGCCGGGATGTCGCTGTCACGCTCGCGCAGCGCGGGCAGCTTGAGATTGATGACATTTAGACGATAGAATAAATCCTCGCGGAAATTGCCCTTCGCTACCTCGTCCTTGAGATTTCGATTGGTGGCCGCGATCACTCGCACATCGGCCTGAATCGTCTGGTCGCCACCAACACGCTCGAACTCGCGCTCCTGGAGCACGCGCAGGAGCTTGACCTGAGTGGCCAGGGGGATCTCCCCGATCTCGTCGAGAAACAGCGTCCCGCCGTGGGCGCGCTCGAAGCGCCCTTCGCGGCGGCGATCAGCGCCGGTGAACGACCCGCGCTCGTGACCAAAGAGCTCGCTCTCCAGCAGGCTCTCGGCGAGCGCCGCGCAGTGGACGCGAACGAACGGACCGTTGGCGCGCGGCGAGTGCTGATGAATCGCAGCGGCGACGAGCTCCTTGCCGGTTCCAGACTCTCCGGTCAGCAACACGGAGGCCTTGCTCGGGGCCACTTGAGCGATGGTCTTGAACACCTGCTGCATCTCAGGTGAAGAGCCGATGATGTTGTCGAAGCTGTAGCGCTCCGCGAGTCGCACTCGTAGGTCTCCGGCTTCTTTACGCAGCCGGCGGCGCTCCAGTGCGCGCTCCAGCACCAGCACCAGCTCGTCCATGTTCAGCGGCTTGGTCAGGTAGTCAGTCGCTCCGGAGCGCATCGCCTGGACTGCCGTGTCGACGGCGCCAAATGCCGTCATCACCACCACCTCGACGTCTGGGTCCGCCTGCCGCACCTTTTGCAGCAACTCCACGCCATCCATGCCCGGCATCTTTAGATCCGTGAGGATCAAATCCGGGTGGCCCTCCTCGAACTTCGATAGCGCCTTGAACCCGTCGGCAGCCGTCTCGACGAAGTAGCCCTCCTCCTTGAGCAACTCAGCCAGCGCCGTGCGCGCGTTGGCTTCGTCATCGACTACGAGGATGCGTTCCTTGCTCATGCTCAAAATCCCAATCCGGGTGGTGGTGCGGACGCCGATGCGCCCGGGCGACTCGATCCTCTGCAGCTTGCGTGCCGAAACGCATTCTTGGCGCCTGACGCAGATTTAGCGCCGGGGTTGGCAAATGCCACGCGCATGCGCTGCTATTCGTCGGTTGGTGGCGGTAAATATTGCGCACTGCTGTCGCTGGGCACAACGGGAGCGAGCGGGAGGCGAATCGTGAAGCAGGTGTTCCCGGGCTGTGAGACCGCGGAAATCTTGCCGTCGTGGGCGGTCACCAGGCTGTGAACGATGGACAACCCCAAGCCAGTCCCAGTGTCCTTCGTGGTGTAGAACGCGTCGAAGATCTGCGCGTCGGGAGGGAAGCCAGGGCCATCGTCCGTTACCTCGAGCAATGCCTCCGTGTCGGTGGGGATGAGCCGCAGTGTGACGGTTCCACTGTCACCGCTGGCCTCCACCCCGTTGCGGATCAGGTTCAGCAGTACCTGGCGGAAACGCTCCGGATCCAGTGGGACCCAGAGCGGTTGCTCGGCTTTCACCACCTTCAGCTTGGTTCCCTTGGCCTTTGCTTCTGGCGCGACCAGCGCAACGACAGCGTCCGCGACGTCGTTGAGGTCGTGAGGCGCAAGCTCGACCCGTGAAGGACGCGCGAAGGCCAAGAAGTCAGCCACCAAGCGCTCGAGACGGCGGATCTCGTCTTTGACCACCAACACCACAGGAGCGAGCTCTGGAGGCGACGTCTTGCCCTTGGCGATGCGCCGCTCCAGAACCTGGAGTTGAAGCAGCGCCGAGTTGAGTGGATTCCGCACTTCATGCGCCAGGCCCGCTGCCAAGGTGCCGACGGCCGCCAAGCGTTCGCTGCGCAGCGTGCGCTGGAGCATTTCGCGTTCGTCGGTGACGTCGACGCCCATGGCATACGTCAAGCGGCTCTTGGGTGCGTTCGTGACGACCGCACGTTGCCAGCGCACCAGGCGGTGCCCGCCACCTTTGAGCGGCAGTGGAGCATCACCCTCCCCCCCAACGAAACGTTCCCCGAGTTGACCCAACATCTCCTCGCGCTGGAACCCAGTCACTTCCTCGAGGAAATGATTCCAGACGACGATTTCGCCATGCTCGTTCAGCGCGAGCACGAATGCCGGAACGTTCTCAACCAGGTTTCGGTGCTTGGCCTCGGAGGTCTCGAGCTCCGCGCGCAGCTCCTGGCGTTCGCGCAGCAGCGTAGCCTGGCGCAGCGCTAGTGTCGCCTTCTCCAGCAACTGCGGAGGGGGAAACGGCTTGACGATATAACTGAACGCGCCGCCGTCTACCGCAGCGATCGCGGTCTCGACCGTCGCATCGCCCGTGATCACGATCACCTGCGCGTGCTCGGAACCCTTGCGGATGTCCGAGAGCAGCGCGGTGCCCTTATCGTCAGGCAGATGCACGTCGACCAGCGCGAGCGCAACGTCGTGCTCGGCTGCGAACGCGCGCGCTGCTTCCGCGCTCGGAAGGGCCGTGCATTGAACGTCGAAGCCTTCGAGTTCGTCGAGGATGTCCGCGAGGTTCTCCGCAAAGGCGGCGTTGTCGTCGACGATCAGGATGTTGAGCGGGGCGCTCCGGTCCGGATTCATTTTTCGAGAGCGCTTCCCACGCGCTCCAGCAGGTCGTTTGCTGCGATAGGCTTCGGTAGCGCGGAGATCACGCCGGGCAGCTTCTCGATGTCAGCGGCCGTGTCCGGGTCGAGGTGCCCGGAGAGGATCAAGATGTGAATCGTCGGGTCGCGAGCGAACAGCCGCTTGGCTATGTCAATGCCGGTTCCGTCCGGCAACATTAGATCAAGTACGGCGAGGCGGGGCAGGTCCCGTCGCGCCAAGGCCTCCCTCGCGCACTCCGAGGTGGACACCTCGAAGCCGGCGTCATGGAGGATCTCTTGGATGTTCTCTGCGAAGCGCCGGTCGTCATCGACGATCAGGATGTCGCGTTCGTTCTTCTCAAAGGCCCGGACCAGGCGCTCCAGCTGATCGAAGTCCACTGGCTTCGCCAGCACGTCGAGCGCGCCGATCTCGTGGGCTTTTCGGACCACGTCGTCGGCGGCGAAAGCGCTGATCAACACCACCGGGGTGGAGACGCCGCGCTTGCGCAGCTCAGTGATCAACTCGAGACCCGAGGACTCCGGCAGGCGGTAGTCCGTGATGATTCCCGAGAACGTTTGGGAACTCAGCGCGTCCAGGGCCTGGTCTGCGCTCTCGACGATGCGACAAGGGTGACCCAGGTCTTCGAGGATCTCGGCCAGGTTTTCGGCGAGCTCGACGTGGTCATCCACGATCAGGAGTGGGTTCGAGGTCATCGGTTCACTCGGAAGAGCCAGAGGTTTCGGTTTCGTGGTCCGGAAGCCAGAGCTTGAAGATCGTGCCGATCTCCGAAGGCACCAGCTGAATCTCCCCGCGATGGGCTTCGAGGATACGCCGACAGAGGCTCAGGCCAAGGCCTGTTCCTTTGGCGCGGGTCGTAAACAGCGCATCGAAAACTCGAGAACGGATATCAGCTGGAATTCCTGGACCGTTGTCGGCGATGTCGATCTCGTGTCCACCAGGGACGGCCCGCGCGCTGACCTGGATCGTCACGTCTGAGCGCGCCTGGACCGAGTTGTGGAACAGGTTGATCAACACTTGACGCAGTTGATCCGCGTCGACGAGCACCTGGAGGTCTTCGGGGACATCCAGCTCCACCGAGGCGGTTGGACCGAGTGGGGCGTACTCCACCGCGATGTCCAACACCTGACGGAGATTGCGCCAGCCTTTCGAGGGTGGGCGACTCCGCGCGAGCTCGAGGAGCTGGGTGATCGTGCTGTTGCAGACTCGCACCTGAGTCGCGATGCGACCGAGGTGCTTCTCCACCTTGGGGTCCGCTGCTGCCAGGTCGCTGACGCGATTGCGCAACAAGTAGAGCGACGACTCGATGATGCCCAAGGGGTTGCGGAGCTCGTGACCGACGCTCGCCGCGAGCTGACCGATGGTTGCCAGGCGCTCGTGAGATCGCATGCGCGCCACCAAGTCTTCACGGTAGGTGTCGAGCATCAGCGCGAGCTCCAGATCGAGGACTTGGCCGACCGCGTGAATCGTGTGGGCGCAGCGCTCGTGATCCTCGTGGAAACTCTCGACCGTGATGTGCGTGAGCGCACTGCGGATGCGGTTCATCGCGGTAAACATGAACTCTTGAGGCAACGCGATGCGCACGTGCACGCGCCCGATGCGCGAGTGGGTTGCCACGTAGTCCTCGTCATGCGGTCCCAGCAGAACGGACTCCAGCCAACGCACCAAGGATCGCTTCAGGCGCTGAATTTGCGCGTTGCCTCCGGTGATCGCTTGATGGGCGTCCGGGTGCTGTTGGATCGCTGCGTAGAAGTCGTCGACGATGCGCTCGAAGTGCGGCTCCGCCAGCGGATGCAGTTCGCGTAGGAGCTTCGCCGACTCAGCGTCGAATCCCACGTATTGCTTCACACTTTCGATATCGAGGGGCTGCGACGACACAGCTGTAGGATGTAGGAGGACACTGAGCATGGTTCAAGACCCTCCGCGCAGACGCACGCTCGCCTACGCGAGGCACAGCCACGAGCCACGGTGCGCGTTGGGCCCCCGCCTGACTCACCCGCTGGTGCTCGGCCGGAACGCTGTACGCACGTCATCCGAAGCTCCTTCACCCCGGAATTGGGGCGATCCGGCTTCGGCTAACGCAAACTAGGCATGGCACCGGGGGCAGCAAGGTCAGCGGCGGGGTGCGATTTGTCGCACGAACGGGATGCGGGGCTCGGCAGCGCGAGCGCTAGAATTACGCAAAAGCGCGAGCGGCCCAGCGACGCTGTCTCGAACTCTTTTCGAGGCCTGGTGGGTTCCAAAGCTGGGCAAGCGCTCGCTGGCACGCTCGCTGCAGACATTGCGCCGACTGGGACTGAATCCGTCGGGATCCACTCCTCCCCTCAAGCATTCGAAGCGCAACGAAGGAGCTAGTGCGATGAGCTCGGAACAAGCAAGCCACTACACCGTGGTGGTAGGCGCCGATTACTCGAAGTTGGGCGATCTCGCCCTCGAGCGAGCTTTCCAGCTCGTGCAGGACAGACCGGACGCTGAGATTCACGTGGTGAATGTCGCTCACGGTTTCGGTCCGATGGTTAGCGTGGAGCTCGGTGAGGGTACCGAGACCTTCAGCCTGGATGAGGCCGCCGCGGCGCTGAAAAAGCACGTTGAGGCACGGATTGACGCTTGGGAAGCCGACCACGGGATGCTCGAGCTATCGCATCTGGTCACGCACTTGCGCGTCGGCTCACCCGCCCACGAGATCGCCCAGCTCGCGACGGACTTGGAAGCGGAGGAAGTCGTTGTGGGTACCCACGGGCGGCGCGGCGTCTCCAGGCTCCTGCTCGGGTCGGTTGCTGAAGGGGTCGTGCGTCTAGCGCCTTGCTCCGTCAGCGTCGTTCGTCCGAAGAGCGCTCCCACGGAGCCCAAAATCGAGCCGGCTTGCCCTGAGTGCGTCAAGGTTCGCCAGGCCAGCGGCGGCAAGGAGCTGTGGTGCGCTCAACACCTCGAGCACCACGCGCGGCGCCACACTTACCACTACAGCTCCAGGCAGTGGGGCGGGGCTTCGCGCCACAGCGAGATCCCCTGACACTTCGCTCAAGCGTCTAGGGACGCAGCTGAGTCAGGGTTTTCCTTGGGGAAAAATGGCTCGGGGGTAGGGCCTCGCATTCAAAGGGATGTGAGGCCCGTTTTGTTTCGGTTCAGGGGTTTGGGGGAGAGGGTGCGGCGTCGCTACCTCGCGGCGCCTCCCTGGCTCGAGCTTGAAGCGCTACGCGGCTTGCTTGCGGCTACGTAGGGTCAGCACGGGACAGGCAGCGCTGCGCACGATGCGTTCAGCGACGCTCCCAAGCAACAAATGCGTGAGCCCAGTGCGGCCATGGGTCCCAACGACGATCAGGTCGTAGAGCCCAGCGTTGGACTCCTCGAGGATCGTCTCTACGGGAGCGCCCTCCTCTACCCGCCAGTGGACCCCTTTGGGATCTCCAACCGTCGCGCGCAACGCTGCCAGCTCCGCACGGGCGTCATCTTGGGCGATTTCCCGCAGTGGCCGGTGCTCTCCAGCGTACGTCCACCCGACTAGATCGGGGCGGACGTACTGCGAGCCTTCGAAGCAATGCAGCACGGTCAGCTCCGCGCCGAAGCTCTCTGCCATGCGCATCGCCTCATCCAGGGCGAGCTTCGAGCAGTCCGAAAAGTCGACGGGACACAGAATCTTTTTCAGCTGGACCATGGTTCCTCGCTTCCAAGTGTCGCCCCCTGCGAAGCGCAGGCCAAGAGCAGTGCCCTCGCGTCGCGCCCTGGATCGAAACGAAACCCAGCGTGCCGCGGAGCGCCCCGAGCGGCTCACGCAGCCGATGCAGCGTAAAACGCGTAAGATCTGCGTTTGGCGAACGGTCCTCCGCAAGCGGTGCGTTTGACCGCGTCAGATTGAGGGAAAAATAGGGGCACCAGCCCGAGAAAAATTCGCGGGGCGGTCCTGGCACGTCACTTGAAGGGTCCCACTCGACCTGTCACGGGAGATGTTCGATGTCTGTACTCACTCCGCTCTTCGACGAACACCGGCTCATCCTTCGAGTCACGGACGCCTTCGAGAACTACCTGAAGCAGCTGCCAACGGACTCCGAGGAAGTCCGTCAGGACCTGCATCGCTTCGTCACGTTCTTTCGCGAGTTCGTCGACCTGTGTCACCACGAGAAAGAAGAGGCGGTGCTGATGCCCGCGATGGTGAAGGCGGGCTGCGACTGGGAGAGTGAAGACTTCGAGCACCTGCGCAAGGATCACAACCAGGAACGCTACCTGATGCGGGTGATCCGGCAGGCAGCCGCGCAGCGCGGCCTGTGGACGGGAGAAGATCTCCGGCACCTGAAGAGCATCGGGCAGGAGCTGGTTGATTTCATGCGCGCGCATGTCGATCGCGAGAACACCAGGATCTATCCCGTCGCAGTCGAGCTGCTCCAGGGCGAGCGCGCGGCGGAACTCACCCAGGCCTTCGAGGACTTCGAGCGTGCGCGGCGTTCCCACGGCTACGATGGTTTCCTGAAGGAAATGGCGGACGAGCTGGTGCGTGACTACTCGGGAGTCAAGGTGGCATGAACGAGCCAAAGAAGCTGCTGGTCCCCGTGGATTTCTCGCCGTGTAGCGCTCACGCGCTGCGCTACGCTGCTTTCCTTGCGGATTCTTGGGGCGCCGAGGTGGGCGTGGCCTACGTCTGGGAGCCGCCACTCACACCGTCGGACGACCCGACCGCGGACGTGCCCTATCAAGCGCAAGAGTTTCAGTCCCAGGCCGCGGCGCGCCTCGACAGCGACCTCGTGCAGTTCATTCAGGCGGCGCATTTCCCTGAGAGCGTGACGGTGACACGCAAGATCCTGCGCGGAGACCCGAAGAAGCGCATCGTCGAGGAAGCCGTGGACGCCGACTACGACATGTTGCTGCTCGGCACCCACGGACGCAAAGGGCTCGAGCGGCTGCTGCTCGGCAGCGTCGCCGAGTGGGTGGTGCGTCACGCAGACGTGCCGGTCATGGTGGTGCCGCCCGACCGCAATCAGCAAATCGCGGCCATCTCCGAGAGCCTGCCGGTCATCCCTGTCTGAGGCAACCGCTGCGGCTCCCAAAAGGCCTGCAGCGCCGAAAAGGTAGAGCCCCGTGACTGCAGTCACGGGGCTCTTGGGTTGGGTACCCCCCGGTACCCTTAGTTCTCCTCGTCCGCCGGATCTTCCCAGTTCTCGTACTGCAGGATGCCGAGGTCCTCGAAGCGTTCGCGTTGCCGCGAGGAGAGAAGGCCGATGCGCTTTACCGCTGGAACGATCTTCGCGAAGAGCAGCTGGCGGAATTGCTTCTGCCCCTCGTTCTCGAAGGTGATGCGCATGCACTCCTCGACGGGCATGCCCATCTTCTCCCAGACTTCTTGGAACAAGAAGCGGTCGCGCATCAGGCGCGCGCCTTCGTAGACGAAGTCTTCGCGCTCGCGAACTTCAGACTCTTGCATGCCCTGGTAGTGGTCGCTGAGGGAGAGTACGCCGTACGCCACGTGGCGTGCTTCGTCGCGGATCACGTGATCCGTCAGGTCCTTGAGCAGCGGCTCGAGCACGTTGTTGCGCGTCACGCCGAACGCCGCCAGTGCCAGGCCTTCGACCATCACCTGCATCCCCAAGAGCTTCATGTCCCAGCGGCTATCCGTGAGGATCAAGTCGAGGAGCGTGCGTAGGTGCGGGTTGATGTCGTAGGAGAAGCCGACTTTCTCGTGGAGGTACTTGTCGAACACTTCGACGTGACGCGCCTCGTCCACCACCTGAGTCGCTGCGTAGAGCTTGCTGTCGGTGTCCGGCACACAGTCGACCAACTGAGCCGCGGCCAACATGGCGCCTTGTTCCCCGTGCAGGAACTGGGACTGGGTCCACGCGGTGAGCTCGGCTTGCAGGCGCTTTTTCTCCGTGTCCGTCAGCTTGTCGTACAGCGACGAACCAAACAGCGGGTGCATGAACTCGGGGATGTTCTGCGCTTCGAGGTCGACGTCGATGCTCCAATCGAGATCCGTTTCGCCATTCCACTGGGAAACGAGCGCCTTGCGATACAGGCGATTCAGCTGCGGTCGGTCATGCTCGTAGGTCCAGTTGAAGCTGATAGGCAGCTTCGCTTCTAGCGTGTCGAGTTGCAGGGGGCGGTTCATGCGTCACCTCGCGGTTGATTTGGCGAAGACGGAACTGCAAAAACCGGGCGCAAGGCCAAGATTGCGCTCCTCACCCCCAAATCCAGCTTGAAATGAGGGGAACGCGACGTCTGCTGACGCGACGAAACGTGACTGATGCGAGCTTGGAACTCCGCATGGCTTGCGGCTCAGCGACGCTCATTACGAAGTCGCTGCGGGATTGCCGCAGGAACGCCGCGAAAGGATTCACCAAGCGTGATGCGGGCCTGACGAAACGCTGACAAGCGGCCGCTAGAGATCTTCGTATGAGTCAGCCCTCCCCCGTGACGCCTGCGGGTGCCACGCTCGAGCCCAACGAGCGCATCGACCTGGTGAAGTCGATCCCGTTCGCCATCATGCATTTGATGCCGCTCGGCATCTTCTACTTCGGCTTCAACTGGGGGGACTTCGCGCTGTGCATCGCGCTCTACGTGGTGCGGATGTTCTTCATCACCGGCGCGTACCACCGCTACTTCTCCCACCGGAGCTACAAGGTTGGGCGCTTCATGCAGTTCCTGCTGGCGTTTGGTGGAGCGACGGCCGCGCAAAAGGGACCGCTCTGGTGGGCGTCTCACCACCGCGTGCATCACAAGTACTCGGACACGCCTCAAGACGTGCATCCGCCGTCTCGCGGCTTCTGGTGGGCGCATGTGGGTTGGATCCTGTGCAGCAAGTACGAGGACACGGATCTGAACCGGGTGAAGGACCTAGCGAAGTACCCGGAGCTCCGCTGGATCGATAAGTACTACCTCGTTCCGCCGACGATCTTGGCGGTGAGCGTGTTCCTGCTCGGCGGTGCGAGCGCACTGTTTACCGGCTTCTTTCTGTCGACCGTGCTGCTTTATCACGGCACCTTCACGATCAACTCGCTGACCCATCGCTTTGGCAAGCGGCGCTACGCCACGACAGACACCAGCAAGAACTCGTTCCTGCTAGCGCTCATCACCCTCGGCGAGGGGTGGCACAACAACCACCACTACTACCAGGGCAGCGCCAACCAGGGCTTCTTCTGGTGGGAGATCGACATCAGCTACTACACGCTAGTTGTGCTGTCGTGGTTCGGCCTGGTGAAGGATTTGCGGAAGCCACCAGAGAAGGTGCTCACCAGCAACCTGGTGAAGGACGTGGGAGAGCGCGATTCGGTGTCGCGGAACAAGAGCGGCACGGAAGGTGCTTTGGGTACTACCGAAGGAGGTCGTATCCATGAGCGTTCCGCTACGAATCACGTTTCGCAACCTGTCGCACTCTGACGCGATTGAGGCCCGCATCCGCGAAAAGGCCCAGAAGCTCGATCGCTACAAAGAGTTCGTGACGGATGTGCACGTGGTCGTCGATTCGCCGCACAACCATCATCACAAAGGGCGCATCTACACCGTTTCCCTGGAGCTCCATGTCTCTGGGCACGAGTTCCACATCAATCGCGACAACGGTAAGAACCACGGCCATGAGGACGTGTACGTGGCGATGCGCGACGCATTCGAGGCCGGCGTCCGTCAGGTGGACGAGCACGTGACCAAGGTGCGCGGTCACCAGCGGGCTCGAGCGGTTTGATGGAGCCGTTTCCCCACACTTACCAAGCTGCCGCAAGCGGGCGGGCAGACGGCCTCGTGCGTGTCACGTCGCCGGGTGTCCCAGACTTGGACAGCGCGGGTCCCACGGCCTTTGGAGGGCCGGGGGACCTATGGTCTCCGGAGACGATGCTGGTCGCAGCCGTCGCCGACTGCTTCATCCTGACGTTTCGTGCCATCGCCACCGCTAGCAAGTTCGAGTGGCTGGACCTGAGCTGCGAGGCGAGCGGGACGCTAGATAAGGTCGAGCGGGAGATCCGCTTCAGCGAGATCAGCCTCAAGGTGCGTCTCACCGTCGCGGATCTAGGGCTGGCCGAGCGCGCGGAGCGCTTGCTCGAGAAGTCTGAGAAGCACTGCCTGATCAGCCGCTCGCTGCGCTGCGAGACGAAGCTGGTGACAGAAATCCAGGTAGCGGATACCGCCGCTGCCTGACGGTTTCGGCTAGCTAGATCCACCAGGAAACGGCCACCGCCCTCGAAGGGCTGGTGGCCGTTGGTTTTTTCGCTGCGACAAGATTTGGAGTTGTCAGAGTTACGACGGGCGAATCCTTCGTGGCGTCCTCGGGGGACGGCAGGTTCTGCGCGAAGGCGTTGCGCCGGTGGATTGACCGAATGCGCAGCATCCGACGCGGGTGTCGATGCACGTGCGGCGCGGTTTCCGGTTGTCCGCAGAGGGATTCGGAAGGTTTTGCTGGCGCCAAGCGCTGTCCCGGTCCAGCGGGTCCGCCAAGAGGCTCCGTCGGAGCGTCAAAACCTTGACCTTTTCCTCGAGGAATTGCTGGTTTGGGGTGAGCGAAATGCCCCGCGCCGCAGGTCGTTCGCTGGACGGCGCGTGCCCGGCACTATCTGCGCGAATTCTAGGGCTCTAAACCCTGGCTTTCAGGGTCAGCAAGCCAAGGGCTGGAAATCCGCTGCGTGAAACTCCGCAAATAGCGCGGCTTCCCTCCGGAGCTTGCGGCCAAGTGCCGCAGGTCCTCGCCCTTGGCGCGCATCTTGAACACGCCCCCGCGTAATGACCACTCGTGTCGAACGTTTTACGTACGATGACGCAATCGTCCGCAAGTTTGCCTTCGCCTGCATCATCTGGGGTTTGGTCGCGACGCTCGCTGGGCTGACTCTCGCCCTCCAGCTCGTGATGCCCGAGCTGAACGCGGGTCTCCCGTGGCTGACTTTTGGTCGTTTGCGTCCTCTCCACACCAACGCGGCGATCTTCGCCTTCGCTGGTAACGCCATCTTTGCGGCGGTTTACTACTCGTCGCAGAGGCTCCTCAAAGCGCGCATGTTCAGCGACAAGCTGAGCCAGTTCCACTTCTGGGGCTGGCAGGCGATCATCGTCTCCGCCGCGCTTACGCTGCCGTTCGGGATCACTCAGAGCAAAGAGTATGCAGAGCTCGAGTGGCCGATCGACATTGCGATCGCCGTCGTTTGGGTCGTGTTCGCGATCAACTTCTTCGGCACCATCGCCAAGCGCCGCGAGCGCCATCTGTACGTCGCGATTTGGTTCTACATCGCGACGATCATCACGGTGGCGATCCTGCACATCTTCAACAACCTGGTGATCCCTGCCGGGCTGTTCAAGAGCTACTCGATCTACGCCGGCGTTCAAGATGCCTTCATGCAGTGGTGGTACGGCCACAACGCGGTGGCGTTCTTCCTGACGACGCCCTTCCTCGGCCTGATGTACTACTTCATGCCGAAGGCGGCTGAACGGCCCGTCTTCAGCTACAAGCTGTCGATCCTCCACTTCTGGTCCTTGGTGTTCATCTACATCTGGGCCGGTCCCCATCACCTGCACTACACGGCGCTGCCCGAGTGGGCGAGCACCCTCGGCATGGTGTTCAGCGTGATGCTGTGGATGCCCAGCTGGGGCGGCATGATCAACGGCCTGCTCACGCTGCGTGGCGCGTGGAACCGCGTCGCGAGCGACCCGGTGCTCAAGTTCTTCGTGGTGGGGATCACGTTCTACGGCATGGCGACGTTCGAAGGCCCGATGCTCAGCATCAAGAGCGTCAATACGCTGAGCCACTATACCGACTGGACCATCGCCCACGTCCACAGCGGCGCCCTGGGGTGGAACGGCTTCATGACCTTCGGGATGCTCTACTGGCTCGCCCCGCGCCTGTTCCAGACCAAGCTGTGGTCAAAGAAGCTCGCGGAGTATCACTTCTGGATCGGTACCCTGGGGATCCTGTTCTACATCATCGCGATCTACGCCGCGGGGGTGACCCAAGGACTGATGTGGCGCGCCTTCGACGAGACCGGGCGTCTCGCCTACCCGGATTTCATCGAGAGCGTCGTCCGCGTGCTGCCCATGTACTGGGTGCGGGCGCTGGGTGGTCTGATGTTCGTCGCTGGCGTGGTGATGTGCTTGGTGAACCTGGTCATGACCTGGAAGACCCGGCCCGAGAAGTATGAGGAGCCCGTGCAAGAGGCTCCGGCCCTCGTCGGAGAGTACGAAGGACCCTCGCCGAAGCTGGTGATTCCGCCTCACGCGCCGGTGCTCGAGTTCGCTCATAAACTGAACTACTTCACTCAGGCAGCTTGGCACCGTGTCTGGGAGCGGAAGCCTGCCAAATTCACGGTGCTGGTCACCGTGGCCGTGGCCATCGCGTCGCTCTTCGAGATCATCCCGACGTTCCTCATCAAGTCGAACGTGCCCACCATCGCCTCGGTCAAGCCCTACACGCCCCTCGAGCTGTATGGACGGGATCTGTATATTGAAGAGGGGTGTTACAACTGTCACTCGCAGATGGTGCGGCCAATGCGCGCGGAAACGGAGCGCTACGGCGAGTACTCGAAGCCCGGGGAGTTCGTCTACGATCACCCCTTCCAGTGGGGTTCACGGCGCATCGGCCCTGACCTTCACCGCGTCGGTGGCAAGTACCCGCACCTCTGGCACGTGCGCCACATGGAGGACCCGCGCAGCACGACGCCCCAGTCGATCATGCCAGCATATGAGTCGATGCTGCGCGACGAGATCGATTTCAGCGTGATCCAACATCGGGTGGACGTGATGGTGATGCTCGGGGTGCCGTACGGAGACTCCGTGAACAAGGCAGAAGCCCAGGCGCGAGAGCAGGCGAAGGAAATCGCGTACGAGGTCGCTTCCCAGGGTGGCCCGAAGGGACTGGGTGACAAGCAGGTGGTCGCTCTGATCGCCTATCTTCAGCGCCTCGGCACCGACATCAAGACCGCCCCACAACCAGCGAGCGATCAACGAGCTCCCAACGCGGCGGCCGGCGCGCCGAACGACACCCTCACTTCCGCACAAGGAGCCCAGTGACATGAAACTCAGCGAAATCATGAGCAACATGGGGCTCACTAGCTACGCGGAAATTGGCCTGTTGATCTTCTTTGCCGTCTTCATTGCCGTGGTGTTCCGCGTCTACAGCAAGAAGCACCAGAGCGAGTACGAAGCCGCGCGCCTCATGCCCCTGGACGACGAGTTGGTGCGCACCCCTCGCGACGCAGCAGGAGAAGAACGATGAGCACCGGCGATTCCAAACGATCAGCTCCCGGCGGTGTCACCGACGAGCTGCTGGAGCATGAGTACGATGGGATTCGTGAGTACGATAACCCCATGCCCAAATGGTGGGTGTGGATGTTCTGGGGCAGCTTCTGGTTCGCGTTGTTCTATTTCTTCCACTTCCACGTCGGCGCCAAGGGCACCTCGGTGGCCCAGGCCTATGTGGACGAGCTGAAGGAGGCGCGGGAAGCCGAAGCCAAGATGGCGATGGGAGACGCCGTGTCCGAAGAGGGCCTGGCGAAGCTGATGGAGAACAAGCCCATGATGGGTGACACCCAGGCGGTCTTCAAAGCTCGCTGCGAGCAGTGCCACGCGGATAAAGGGCAGGGCCTGATCGGTCCGAACCTGACCGACGATTCTTGGATCCACGGCAAGGGTACGCTGATGGACATCTACAAGACCGTGGACGAGGGCGTTCCCGCCAAGGGTATGCCCGCCTGGGGACGTCAGCTGACTCCCATCGAGCTGCGCAAGGTCGTTGCCTATGTGGGCAGCCTTCGAGGTACGAACGTCCCGGGCAAACCTCCCGAGGGTGAGAAGGTGGACATGGCCGCGTCGGTAGCACGCGGCGCCGCAACGGATGCACCTTCTGCGTCGCCCGTGGCTCCCACCGACAGCGCCGCACCCGCCGCACCGACGGATGCTGCGCCTTCTGCGGCACCGTCAGCGAACTAGACCCACTAGGAGCGAGCAATGGCCGGAGACGCACCCGGGAGAGTCCTCCCCACCCTGAACGAAGACGGCACACGGCTGTGGGTCCGGCCGCGTCGTTCTCCAGGTCGATACTGGACGCTGAGGGCGGTCATCGGCTGGGCACTGATACTGCTGTTCGTGATCGTGCCCTTCATCGACATGGGGGGTCACCCGATCATCCTGCTGGACGTCCCCGCGCGTCAGTTTCACCTCTTCGGGCGCACCTTTCTAGCGACGGACGGCGTGCTCTTGATGTTGCTTCTGCTCGCGATCTTCGTGGGCGTGTTCTGGCTCACCGCGATGCTCGGTCGGGTGTGGTGCGGCTACGCATGCCCTCAGACGGTCTACATGGAGTTCCTGTTTCGACCGATCGAGCAATGGATCGAGGGTGGTCGTTCGGGTCAGCTCAAGCTCGACAAGCACGGAGGGGGTTTCCGTAGGGTATTAAAGTGGGTCGTGTTCGCGCTGCTCAGCGTGCTGGTCGCGAACGTGTTCCTCGCCTACTTCGTCGGCGTCCGGCGACTCGGCACGTGGGTGATGGAAGGGCCGATGGCGCACCCTACCGGATTCCTGGTGATGGCGGTGACTGCGGTGCTCGTCTTCGTCGATTTTGGGTACTTCCGGGAGCAGATGTGCACGGTCGCCTGTCCCTATGCTCGCTTTCAGTCCGTGCTCTTGGACAAGGACTCGCTCATCGTCGGCTACGACGAGAAGCGAGGCGAACCGCGCGGCAAGAAGGGGCAGACCACGGGTGACTGCGTCGACTGTGGTGCGTGTGTGATCACGTGTCCGACGGGAATCGACATCCGCAACGGGCTACAGATGGAGTGCATCGCGTGCGCCCAGTGCGTGGACGCGTGTGACACCGTCATGGACAAGGTTGGCCGCCCTCGAGGCCTGATCCGCTACGCCTCTCAGCGAACACTCGAAGGACGCGCGAAGGGGAGGCTCAGGCCCCGAGCGTTCGCGTATCCAGCCGTGATGGCATTGCTGGTAGGTTTGTTGGTCTTCACGGGTGGCCGCACGACAGAAGCTGACGTTACGATACTGCGGGGGCTCTCAGCGCCCTACGTGGTCGACTCGTCAGGGGTTCGCAACCAAATCAGGATCAAGATCGAGAACCGTGGGAGCGAGGATCGCTCCTATGATGTGAAGCTATTGGGCGCGGAGGGGGCGAAGCTGATCGCCCCTGAGAATCCGCTAGTCATCCCGGGCGGCAAACGCCGAGAGACCACGATCTTCGTGGTCGCCCCGGAGGGCCTCTTCGTGGGGGGCAAGCGAGACGTCGACTTCAAGATCAGCGATGGGAAGGGCTTCGAGCGCACGTTCCCTTACAAGCTACTAGGGCCGGGAGGTGAGAAATGAACGAGCAAGAGACAGCCGTGGACGAGTCCGAGAGCGAATCCTTGGGGAAAAAGCAGAGGAACCTGTGGCCCTTGATGCCGGTCGCGCTCCTCGGGCTGGTGATCACCGCTCAAGTCGTCTTGGTCTCCAACGCCCTGAAAGACGGCGGCGCCGCGGTCGAGGAGGACTACTACAAGAAGGCAGTCAACTGGGATGACCACATGGCCCAGGAGCGCGCGAACCAACAGCTCGGCTGGAGATTGAAGCTGGTCGTCAAGCCGGTGGGCGCGGGGCAAGCCGACTTACACGTGATGGTGCTGGACAAGCGCGGCGCGCTCATCTCGGACGCCGACGTCCAGGTCGTGGCGTTCCCCAACGCGAAGTCCGATCATCGCTTCCGGCAGACGCTGCAGCGGGAAGCGGGTAGCTACGTGATTCGCATGCCGGTGATCAGACGCGGACTCTGGGAGTTTCGCTTCGACGTCGCCCGCGGCGAGCAGCGCTACACCCAAGTGGAACGGCAGGACATCCTGAGCGCGGTCGGGTGTGTCGACTGCAAACCCGCTGTCCTCGGAATGGTGCTGCCCCGCTGAGCGGCCGAGGAGGAGTGAGGTGATCCACGTATTGCTCTCGGTCGTCGCAGCAAGTGTGCTCGGTAGCCTGCACTGTGCCGGTATGTGTGGTGGCTTCGTGGCCTTCTATGCCGGAGGGGACACTTCCGAGCGGCAACGAAGCGTCGCCCACGTCGCGTACAACCTCGGGCGCCTTCTAACGTATGCCATCGTCGGCGCGTTCGCTGGGCTGCTGGGTTCAGTGACGAACGTCGCGAGTACAGCGCTCGGTTTCGGTCGGATTGCTGCCGTCGTCGCCGGGGTGGTGATGCTGGGGTGGGGCGCGGTGTTGCTGTTCGGGGTCGCTGGCGTGAAACTCCCCAAGTCAAAGCTCCTGGGGCGGCTGCCGGCTGGATTGAGCCGGCGCCTCAGCCAGGTGGCGACCGCTGCCCGCAGCAAGCCGCCAACCGTGCGCGCGTTCGTGCTCGGGTTCTCCTCCACGTTGCTTCCGTGCGGTTGGCTGTATGCCTTCGCGGTCGCTGCGGCAGGCACGGCCTCTCCGGTGTGGGGGGCACTCGTCATGGTTGCGTTTTGGTCCGGAACGTTGCCGGTGATGTTGGGGCTGGGTGTTGGTGTCCAACGCCTGGGACATCGCTTGCGGCGACACATCCCGGCGCTGTCGGCGGCGCTGCTCGTGATCATCGGGACGGCCTCGGTGCTCGGGCGCTTGCGTTTGGACCAAGTGGTCCGCACCGCGACCATGCAGATGGATCAAAAGGCTCATCTGGGCGCTGCCGCTCCCGAGGGCGAGGCGCCGTGCTGCCACCATGACGACTGATGTGCGCCCCTTCGTCGGTGGTGCCAGCGGCACCACTTGCCCTGCGGAAGCGACTCTGTGTGCACACTGCGGCCTGGTAGTGCCCGCGGGGCTGATCGAGAGCGAACAGGAGCATCAGTTCTGCTGTCACGGCTGCCGTACGGTCTATGACGTGCTGCACCAGAACGGGCTCACCGCGTACTACGACTACCGCCGCGCTGACGGGACTGCGGTAGGGCCAGCGCTCGCGAGCGGCCGCTCCTACACGCATTTTGACGAGGCGAAGTTCCACGAACTCTACGTGCGCAATGAGCCCGATGGCACGCTGAGTGTGCGCTTCCTGCTCGAGGGCGTGCACTGTGCTGCGTGCGTCTGGCTCGTGGAGAAGCTGCCGCGCCTGGTGCCTGGAGTGCTCGAGTCACGCCTCGATCTCGGCAAGAACCTCGTCGCGCTGCGTTGGGATCCAGAGCAGGTAGGGCTATCTGCGGTGGCTGAGGCTATCGATCGCCTCGGCTACCCACCGCATCCGCCCCAGGCCGATCAACGCGCGGAGCTCGACAAGAAAGAGGACCGCAAGCTCCTGATCCGCATCGCCGTCGCCGGCGCCTGTGCGGGCAACGTGATGCTGATGGCAGCGGCGCTCTATGGTGGCCTGTTTCAGGGCATGGCTGCGGAGTACGAGGCATTGTTTCGCTGGGGCAGCTTCTTGCTCACCTTGCCCGCGGTGTTGTGGGCGGCTGCGCTGTTCTACAAGGGCGCCTTTTACGCCTTGCGCGCCCGCGCGCCGCACATGGACCTGCCGATCACCATCGGTATCTTCACGGGCTTCGGCTGGGGTGCTTACAACACCCTGCGCGGAACCGGAGAGATCTACTTCGACTCGGTCACCGCGCTGATCTTCTTGCTGTTGGTCGGTCGTTGGGTGCAGCGCCGGCATCAACGGCGTGCCACGCGCGCGGCGGAGCTCCTGTACGCGATGGCGCCTGCTTCCGCGCGGTTGGTCGAAGGTGTCACCGCCGAGGACGGCGGGCTCGTCTCGAGCGGCGCCACGTCAGAACACTACCGAGTGCGGGAAGTGCCCCTCGAGGCCCTCGAGCTCGGCGCGCTGGTGGAAGTGCGGGCCGGCGATCGGGTTCCGGTCGATGGGCTCGTGGTGGACGGCGCCTCCGAAGTCGACCGCGCGTGGTTGACCGGTGAGTCGCGCCCGGAGCTGGTCGAGGCGGGGGCGGTCGTGCATGCCGGTACTGTCAACGTTTCCTCGCGGTTGATTGTGCGTGCCGAGCGCACAGGGCACGCGACCCGCATGGGCCAGCTCATGGAGCGCGTGGAAGAGGCGCAGAGCCGCCGTGCGCCCATCGTGCTCTTGGCGGATCGGTGGTCAGGCTTCTTCGTGATAGCGGTGCTCGTGCTCGCGAGCCTCACACTGCTGAGCTGGTGGAGCCACGGGCCCACGCAAGCCATCGAGCACGCGGTGGCGCTGCTCATCGTCACCTGTCCCTGCGCGCTGGGCATGGCTACTCCCCTGGCAGTCGGTGCGGCCCTCGGCCGCGCGGCGCAGAGCGGCCTCTTGATCAAGGGAGGCGACGTGCTCGAGCGCCTGCAGAAGCCCGGCCGTGTCGTCTTCGATAAAACCGGAACACTGACGCTCGGCAAGCTGGTGCTGGAAGACGTGCGCGGCGATGAGCGCTACCTGCCGTGGGTGCTCGCCATGGAGCGCCAGTCCGCACATGTGATCGCGCGCGCGTTGGTCAGTGGCTTGGAGGAGCGCCTCTCCCCCGAACAACTAGCTGAAGCCAAGCGCCTTGCCGGCGTGCGCGCTCGGGAGCGCCTCGGCGCCGGCTTGTTCGCGGAGATCGACGGCCACGAGGTGCGGATTGGCAATGTCCAAGGTGTCGGTTGCCTCGCGGAATGGGCGAGTGAGGGCGCTGAGGAGCTCGCGCGTCATGGTCGCACGCCGGTACTGCTTACGGTGGACGGTCGAGTCGAGTTGCTGCTGGGTCTCGGCGATCCGCTACGCCCCGACGCGCAGGACACGCTCCTGCGCTTGGTGGATCTGGGCTACGATTTGGCTGTGCTGTCGGGCGATCACCCGGCGACGGTCGAGGCGCTGGTGCGCCAGACGGGTGTTGAGTTCGTCCTGGCGCTCGGCGGCGTGACGCCCGAACAAAAGCTCGAGTACGTCGAGCAGTGGGTGAAAGAGCGACCGGTGGTGATGGTGGGTGATGGCGTCAACGACGCCGCGGCGCTGTCCGCTGCGAGCGTGGGCGTGGCGGTTCACGGCGGCGCTGAGGCAAGTCTGCAGGCCGCAGATGTGTTCGCCACGCGGCCAGGACTCACGCCGGTCTGGCGGCTGATCGAAGGCTCGCGACGCAGCCTCGGTGTGGTGCGCCGGAACTTGGTTTTCTCGTTGGTCTACAACGCGGTTGGTGCAACTCTTGCTCTTGCAGGAGTGTTGAACCCGCTGATCGCGGCGCTCTTGATGCCGCTCAGCTCACTGACCGTCGTGACTAGCTCGTTCCGCAGTAGGAGCTTCAAGACATGAGCGTGCTGTATCTGCTGATTCCGCTGGCGATCCTGTTCGGTGCGCTGTTCGTCGTGGCGTTTATCTGGGCTACACGTAAGGGTCAGTTCGACGATCTGGACACGCCGCCGGTGCGCATTCTCTTCGACGACGACAAGTGAGGCGCAAGTCTCGCGCGGTTGTTTGATATCTCCCCTTTGCAGGTGAAGCGAAATGACTCGAAAGCTGCTGTGTCCGGTGGATTTTTCGGAGTGCTCCGAGCACGCCTTCCTTGCCGCGGTGGACCTCGCCACGCGCCTCGGGGTGACGGTACAGGTGTTTCACATCTACCAACCCAGTGAGGTGAGCGCCGATCCTGGCTTCTTCCTCTACGCGGGCAACCAGCGGCCCCTCAGTGAGATCGCGCGGGATCAGGCGACCCGCGGGCTGGATGAATTCGCCGAAGCGCATGCGGACGTCGCCGTAGGCGTGAACTACTCGGTGCTCGAAGGGCACCCGGTAGAGCGAATCCTCGAGGAAGCGAGGACTGGTGCCTACGAGATGATCGTGATGGGCACCCGGGGCCGTACGGGCCTCGCCCATTTGTTGATGGGCAGCGTGGCGGAGCGGGTGGTGCGTGGCTCACCCATCCCGGTATTCACCTTCAAAGAAGCCACCACCCAGGACGCTCCGTGAAGCGCGCTCGCGGCTATCGTTTGCCGCGGGAGCACGGTTTTTGGGTGATGTTGGCGCTGATCACCGCGTCGGCGCTGTTGCGCGTGCGCGCGGCGGGGTGGGCGCCACTGGTGGCGGTCTTGGTGCTGGTCGTCGCACCGCTCGTCGGCGGCTTGCTGAGCCGGCAGGTGCGTGGCCATGGCTCCTGGCAACTGGCGTCGACGACGGCGCTCAGCGCGGTGGGCGTCCCCGTGCTGTGGGCTGGCGGGGACTCGATGCTCAACATGCTCGCGTTCAGCTTGGTGTGGCTGAGCTTGAACGTCGCGGGCGCGCTGGTGGTACGCGCGGCGCTGCAGCGCCGTCGGGCACGCGTGAAAGCCACACTGTTCGAATGCCTCGGTGTTGGGCTTCCAGCCGGGATGCTGCTTGGAGTCTTGAGTATTTCCGGGTGGAATGAACGTGCAGCGTTGGTGGTGGCGAGCGCCGGCTTGCTGCTCTTGGTGCTTCAGCGCCTTGGGCCACAGAATCTGAAGCGTCTAGGGCTGTCGATGAGTGCGCTCTCGGGTGTCGTTGGGGTGCTACTTGCGATATGAGTTGAGTCATGAAGCAAGAGAACGCAGATCAGAGGCGCGCCCTGCAGGGCATGCTCGAGGCGCTGTGGCCTGGCGCGCGCTTGCTCAAAGTTTCGCGCTTCGGCGTGGACGAAGGTAGCGACGACGCTGAAACCACCAAGGGCCTGGGCTACGGCAAGCCGCTCTTGCTGGACGTGGGTTTGGTTGGGGGAGAGGAGCGTCGCTTGGTCTTTCACACCGCCGCCCCGAATGCCTTCGGGCACGATCGGCGCTCCGATCGCGCCCTGGAGATGCTCCTGGCGTATGACACGTTCGCGCTCGTGCCCCATCACGCCGGCGCGTGTGATGTCGGCGCCATTGCGAAGTCGGGCGATGCGTTGGTCTCCTTGAGAGACACCGGGGAGTTCTATCTACTCAGCGACTTCGTACCCGGCCATGTGTACGCCGATGAGCTGCGTAACATCGCGGCGCGTGGAAGTCTCGAGGCGCGCGATCGCTTACTGGTCGAACGCCTGGTGGATACACTGATTGATATCCATGGGGAAAAAATTGATGCGCCGGTTGCTTATCAGCGCGCGATCCGCGACTTGGTAGGCAGCGGCGAGGGGATCTTCGGCATCATCGATGGCTTCCCCAGGGACGGTCAGGTGCGAGCAGAGCGCTTGCAGCGTATCGAGCAGGCAGCGGTCGCCTGGCGCTGGCGGCTCAAGACAGGTGAGTCGCGCAATCGGCGTACCCACGGCGATTTCCACCCGTTCAACATCATCATCGACGAGAGCGATAGCCCGCGCCTGCTTGACACCAGTCGAGGTTCGGTGGGCGATCCGGCGGACGACGTGAGCTGCCTCGCCATCAACTTCGTGTTCTTCGCGCTTGGTCACCGCGGCGCCTGGAAGGGTGCACTCCGAGAGCTCTGGTACGGGTTCTGGGAGCGGTACCAAGAGCGTTCGGGAGACGCTCAGCTGCTCGACGTGGTGGCGCCATTCTTGGCTTGGCGCGGCTTGGTGCTGGCGAACCCAGCTTGGTATCCAGGCTTGGATCCCGCTCATCGCGACGCATTGCTAAGCCTGGTCGAGCAAGCGCTGGCTGCGCCGCGCTTCGATCCAGCTTTCGCCGAAGGCGTCTTCATGGAGCACCCGTGAGTAGCGGCGGTGCGGCGTCGCGTAGCAGTGACGCGACGAGTGCGCGTGCTTGCGTGATTTGGATCACGGGGCGGCCGAGCGCTGGCAAGTCCAGGTTTGCACGCTGTGTCCGCGATCTCTTGAGCGCGCACTGCGGGCCGACATTGATCTTGGATGGCGATGCCGTGCGCGCGCGGCTCAAGCCGGCGCCGGGCTACGACGAACAGTCTCGAGCTGATTTCTACGCAAGCCTCGCGGGGCTGGCCGCGATGCTTGCTGAACAAGGCTTCCTGGTGCTGGTGCCCGCGACAGCTCACAAGGCGGAGTTTCGGCAGCACGCTCGGGAGCTCGCGCCGCGCTTCATCGAGGTGTTCGTCGATGCGCCGCTCGAGGTGTGCGAAGCCAGAGACTCGAAGGGCCTCTACGCCATGAGCCGGCGGGGTGAAGTGGATGCGTTGCCGGGCATCGGCAAGCATTTCGACGTGCCGGAGCACCCGGATGTGGTCGCGGCCGGGGGTAAGGACGGCGCCGCGCATCAGCGTTTGGTGCAGCTGGTGCTGCGGGGCTTTGCGGCTGACTGAGCTGGCACCTGGCTGACCTCCCCCCCAAAAAAAGAAAGAAATGCGAACAGCGAACCCGCAAAGGCTGCGGTGTTTAGCGGCTGCGCGAGGGGAGTGCGCGTTCCGTTGCGCGTTCGTGACCTGTCCGTTGACAAATCTAGGCGGAAAATCTCGAAAATCTCCTGGTTGGGCTGAATTCGCGCAAAAGCGGCGGCGATTGGACCATTGCTTGCAGGCTGAGAGGCGAAGGGAGGCAAACCATGTCGAAGACTGTGGGGGAGATCATGAACGGGGAGCTGTTCAGTTTGCACCCCGAGGATCGCACCGCCGAAGCGCTGACTTACTTCACTGCGCTGGGGATTTCTGGCGCGCCGGTGGTGGATGAAGCTGGGCACCCGCTGGGGATCGTTTCGTACCCAGACTTGGTGGCGAAGAGCGCGAGCAACGTGGCGGACTGCATGTCCGCACCCGTGCTCAGCATCGCGCCGAAGATGAACATCAGCGATGCCGCGCGGCAAATGGCAGAGGCGCGGGTCCACCGCTTGGTCGTGTGCGACGAAGAGGAGCACGTGATCGGTATGGTCAGCGCCTGGGACCTGATGCGGGCGCTGGTGGGGATGCCTCCGGCTCACCCTGCGGCGTTTCCTCACCTCGATCGCGAGACAGGGCTATCGTTCAACGACGCGCTGCCCCTCGACGAGAAGAACATCGAGGTCGCGCCGAGTGCAGCCGGAGTGTTCGTGCTGTCTGTTGGTGGCGTGGGCCAAGCAGAGACCGCGCTCTGGGCGGAAGCAGTGAACAACGTGCGCTCCCGCTTGTATGAGCTGATGAGCATCCCGCAGACCGATCGGCGGCTCGCGCGCCTATTGGACACTCACCACCAAGCGCTGCGCTTTCAGGCGGTGGGCGTCCCTGAGCCAGACGAGCGCCAGCGCGCTTTGGATGCTCTTCAGGCGCGCATGGCGGGCTGGCAGAAGCCGCGCTAGCGAGCTAGTCGTCGAGGGCCGCGGCCAGGCGCACGAAGTCTGATTCCGTAAGGATACCGACCAGGCGATCGCCGTCGAGCACCGGCAGGCAGCCGAGCTTGCGCTCGAGCATCAGCTCTGCCGCGGCGCTCAGCGGCGCGTCGGGCGTGATGCTGACGATGTCCGTCTTCATCGCCTCCTTGACCAGGAACATGTCGAGCAGCTTGTCGATGCCGTGCTGGCCGAAACCGGCGCACTTCAGGAGCGCGCTATGGAACAGGTCGCGCTGAGAGAGCACCCCGACGAGCAGCCCATCTTCATCCACCACCGGCAAGTGCCGGAAGCGGTGGTTGTTCATGAGCTGCTCGGCGTTCAAGAGCTGATCATTGGGATCCACCGTCTCGGGATCCTTGGTCATCACATCAGCGACGCTGCGCGAATCAACCATGGCGTCGCTCACAGTGCCGTCGCCGTTCCAGGGTTGGGGCGCACCACGAGCACATCGCATTTGCTGAGGCGCACCACGCGCTCTGCTACGGAGCCGAGCAACACGCGCATGATGCCGCTGTGGCCAAACGCACTCACGACGACCATCGGTGCGCCCTGCTCCTCGGCGTAGTCGGCGACGCGCCGCGCCGGCTCACCGAACAGCACCTTTGCTTCGACGCCTTCGTGGCCGCGCTCTTTCAGCTCTCGAGCCAAGCGCTCCTTCGCAGCTTGCTCGCGTGTTCCGTCATCGATCGTGCCCCAGGCGACGCCGGGTTCCATCGCGGACAGCGGCCGCAACACGTGGACGACGTGGACGGCACTCGCGCTGTTCGCCAGCTTGAGTGCGCGCTCGAGCGCGACCCAAGAAGCGTCTGAGAAGTCGACCGGAACAACGATGGGGAACAGCTCACTACTCATGATGGCTAAGGCTGCTTGCATCAGCTGCGCCACGCAATGGCTGCTCTGCGAGCGCTGCTTTGCAGCGCTTTTCTTAGGATGACGCGTCCGCTGCGCTCGCGGTCCCCGGCCCGTGAGGCGCGCTGAAGCGCAACGCGTGCGGCTAGAGATCTCCCGCCGCGAGAATTTCGCAAATCCTCCGGCTCCGATCGCCGGAACCCGGCTTTTCTAGCTTGAAACGGCTGGCACGGCGCTCGCTTAAGGTTTGCGTATGACTGCCCACGCGAAGGCCCCCATCTCCGAGTTCATGACCGCTCAGCCGCATTCCATCGGTCAGGAGCAAAGCCTGGCCGCGGCAGCGGACCAGATGCGCAAGCTCCACATCCGCCACCTGCCGGTGTTGCACGGTGGAAAGCTGGTGGGGTTGCTCAGCCAGCGAGACATTCATTTGGTGCAGACGCTGCCCGACATCGACCCTGAGAAGGTGAAGGTCGAGGAGGCCATGACCGCGGAGCCGTTCCAGGTCGCGCCCAGTGACTCGCTCGCGTCCGTTGCGCGCACCATGGCGGACAACAAATACGGCGCGGCCGTGGTGATGGAGGGCTCGAAGCTCGTCGGTGTGTTCACCACCACCGACGCGCTGCGTATCCTTGCGGATCAGCTCGGCAGCCCTGGGCTCGAGGACGGACTGCGCGAGGCGGCGAAGCACCTCAGCTGAGATTCGCTGCATCGATCCGGCGCTGGCTGCTTTAAGTTGTCAGCGTCACCCTTCGCCGACGATGATCCGTCGATGGTTCAGGGGGAAGGGTTCGTAGCCCAGTGTCAACACTGTGGTGCTGCGCAGCAGATCGTCTTGGGGGCTGCGCTCTCCGCGTGTCATCACTGTCGTTCGACCGCCCCGCTACCCCCAGCCGAAGCTCAGCGCGTTGCGGAGGCGGCTCTGCTGGTGGGTCGCGTCGCGGTACACGAGCATCGACGCTTGCTGTTCCAACGTCTGGAAGCCGAGACGATGGTCGTCCTCGGCCTCGCCTCTTCTGGGGGCAGTTGGTTGGTCCTCGGAGGTGCGGCGTTCTTCATCTCGGCGTCCACGCTGCCTGATGGGGTTGGCGTCGTCGACGCGCTGCTGGGCGGGGCTCCCGATTCTCCTGGAGCGACGTGGGCGATGTTCGCGTTGCTCCTCGGCGCCGCGCTGAGCGCGAGCATTCTGTGCTGGGCGTTCGTCCGCTTTCGCAAGAGCAGCACGCCGCCTCGTGCCCTGCCGCCACTTCAGGGCGGCGCACCTCGCTGTCGACTGTGTGGTGGGGGACTCGGCTCGGCAGGATCGGTGCGAGTGTGCCGCTACTGTGGTGCATCCAACCTGATCGACGGCAGCGCGCTGCGCGTCCAAGTGGGGACGCTGCTCGACCAGCTCGGGGAGCTCAGAGTCGCGGAGCACGCCGCAGCAAATCGGGCGGACAGCGCGGTGTTCAGCGCAGCCAAGCTCTCTGCGTTGGGCCCGATTTTCCTGCCGCTTGGTGCCGCGGTTCTTGGCGACCTCAGCGGCGTGTGGTTTCCAGTCCTGTTGTTGTTGTTGCCCCTCGCAGGGTTGCCTGGGGCGATCGCGCTCTGCGTGTTGCTCTTCACACGCGCTCATCGGGTGCGCCGATTCAGTGAGACGCGTCCGGGCGACGTCGTGCGCATTGCCGGGCAAGCGTTCCGAGTGCACGCAGTGATGTGGCTCTATCCCAGCGCGAACCTCGGAGAACAGCTCCGGTTGGTGGCGCCAGAAGGAACTTCGGCGCCCACGCTTGCGCTTCATGTTCAGGAGTACCCCGAGGATACGGGTCAGGCCTTCGCCGTAGCCGCAGGCGGAGAGAGGTCCGCGGGAGCACTCCCTCCCCATGCGCGTGTCTCAATCTGGAACGGAGGGTCACCCCAGCTCAGCGTGGCGACAGACGGAGAATCCGTTCGGATATTCCAAGAAGGCTCTGCTGTCGGCGCAGCTCCCTGGTGGACCCTGAAGCCCACCCAGATTGATCCGCGTACGGTGTTCGTTCCGTAAGGAAAGAGCGTCCGTCTACTTGGTCTTTTCGGCAGCCGGCGGTGGCACGGTGATCACGGGCACCGGGGAGAGACGGACCAGCCGCTCCGCGACGCTTCCGAGCAACATATGCTTGAAGCCTGTGCGGCCGTGGGTGCCCGTGACGAGCAGATCGTAGCCGTCCTGGGCGGCGGCTTCGAGCACCACGGTTGCCACGTGCCCGGAGCAAACGCGGTGGTGCACCTCGACGCCTTCGGGCACGTCGATGGTCGCCATGAAGCTCTTCATCTCTTCGAGAGCCGTCTCTTCGAGCACCTGGGTGAGCGTCTTCGGGTTGCCGGAGTCCTTGCCCAGCACGATCTCGTGTTCGCGCGCGTAGTACGGGCGATCCCAGGCGTGCATCAGATCGACCCGGGCGCCGAACTTCGCGGCGAGGAAGAGCGCGTATTCGACGGCGTTCTTCGAGCACGGGGAATAGTCCACTGCGACCAGCATCTTGCGAACGTTCATCAGTCGTCTCTCCGTCCCTTGGTCTACCGCTACCGGCGGCCTCTTGAATAGCCCCGATTGGCGCTTCCTCTCGTTGCCTGCGGCTCAGCTCGCAAAGACGTAGCGCCGCGCCTTCGCGCCGCTCCAGAGTTCGGCACGAAAATCCGGGTGGGCAATGCCGATCAACGCTTCTGTGCGCTCGCGAATCGTCTTACCCCAAAGCTGCGCGACCCCGAACTCCGTAGCGACGTAGTTCACGTCGCCCCGGCTGGTCACGATGCCTGCGCCTTGTTCCAACGTCGTTTGAATCCGGCTCACCGTGCCGCCCTTGGCCGTGGCAGGCAGAGCGATGATCGGCTTGCCGCCCCGGCTGCGCGCGGCCCCACGGATGAAGTCGACTTGACCGCCGATGCCGCTGAAGAAGCGCCCGGCGAGGGTGTCTGCGGCGACTTGACCCGTGAGGTCCACGGCTAGCGCCGAGTTGATCGCGATCATGCTGTCGTTCGCGGCGATAACGAACGGGTCGTTGGTGTAGTCGCTGCCGCGCATCTCCACCTGAGGGTTGTCATGCAACCAGTCGTAGAGCTTGCGCGAGCCCATCACGAAGGACGTCACCATCTTGCCGGGCAAGCGCGTCTTGCGGCGGCCAGTGACGACGCCTGCTTCGGCGAGGCGCATCATTCCGTCCGAGAACATCTCGGTGTGCACGCCCAGGTCGTGGTGGCTGTGCAGCGCCGCGCAAACGGCGTCGGGGATGCTGCCGATACCGACCTGAATCGTGCTGCCGTCGGGGATCAACTTGGCGACGTTGCGCCCAATCTCCTGGCACACCTCGTTCTGAGGATTCGCTTCCAGCTCCAGTAGCGGCGCTTCCGTCGCAACGAGCGCGTGGATACGGCTCATGTGAATGAAGGAGTCGCCAAGCGCCCGAGGCATATTCGGGTTCACTTCCGCGAGGATTAAATCGGCGGCATCCACTCCGGCGTGCACGATGTCCACGGAGACACCCAGGCTGACGAAGCCATGGCGATCCGGCGGGCTCACCTGAATCAGCGCCACTTGGATCGGCACGTGTCCCTCACGGATCAAGCGGGGGATCTCCGATAGGAACACCGGCATGAAATCCGCGCGTCCCTCTTGCACCGCGGCGCGCACGTTGGCGCCGATGAAGAACGCCTTGTGGCGGAAGCGGCGCTCGAGCCCCTGAGCAACGTAGGGCGCTGGTCCAAGGGTCAGCAAGTGGACAATCTCGTTTCCGGCCAGGTGATCGCCGTGGCTCACCAGACCGTCCACCAGCCCAAGGGGCTCCGCCGCGCCGGACGCGATCAAGATCCGCGCTCCTGGAGGAATGCGTTTGATCGCCGTCTCGACGCTGACCAGTTTCGAACTGTAGTCGTTCATCACGCTTTCTGTTCTCCAGCGCCCAACCAGAGTTTGGGCCGGAGTTTGGGGGGGAGGGGAGCGCTCGCTAGTCGTTGCTGCGCAGTCGAGCGACAGCCTTCTGGAGCTCGCCGCCGACCCAGAACAAGAGGCAAACGCCGAGACCCCAGCCAAGCGCCGAGCCGGATAGCGGCGACGCCGAGAACACCTTGGTCAGCCCTGGGGTGTAGAGCGCAAGCGCTTGAAGCACGAGGCCGATCGCGATGGCGGCCCACAGCTTCGGGTTCGTGAAGACACCTAGCTGAAACACGGAACGCGTCGGGTGGCGGCAGTTCAGCGCGTGGAGCAGCGGACCTACCGACAGCACCAAGAAGGCCACGCTGCGCGCCTGGTGTGCATCCTCGCGGAGATACCAGTAGGCCCCGAGCCCAAGCACCGCCATGAAGGCGCCGTAGCCGAGGATCCAGGCGAAATCCTGCCAGCTCAGGAGCGGCGCGGAAGGATCCCGCGGGCCCCTCAACATGGGTTCGCCGTGGGCAGGCTCGGCCCCCAACGCGAGCGCGGGCAAGCCGTTCGTCACCAAATTGATCCATAGGATTTGGGTGGGGGTGAGGAGCGGTGGCCAGCCAATCAACGCGGCCACGAGCACGGCCAACACTAGCCCGGCATTGATGCTGAGCAAGAACAAGATGAAGCGTCGGATATTCGCGAAGATTGTGCGCCCCTCTTCGATCGCGGCGACAATCGTCGTGTAGTTGTCATCGGCTAGTACCAGGTCGCCCGCTTCACGCGCGACGTCAGTCCCTGATTGCCCCATGGCAACGCCGATCGACGCCGCACGCAGCGCCGGCGCGTCGTTTACGCCGTCTCCCGTCATCGCGACGATGTGTCCACGCTTTTGCAGCGCCTCGACGAAGCGCAGCTTGTGAGCTGCGGTGGCGCGGGCGACGACTGACACCGATTCCGCGCGGCTTTGTAACTCCTCGTCCGTCAGTTGCTCGAGTTCGGACCCCGGTAGCACCTGGGGCGCCTCTCCCCCGATCCCGACCTCGCGCGCGATGGCTTGAGCGGTCACTGGGTGGTCCCCCGTGATCATCACCGTGCGGACTCCGGCGCGTGCTGCTTTTTCGATCGCGGCGCGTACCTCTGGGCGCGGCGGATCGCTGAGGCCCACCAAGCCGAGGAGACACAAGCCTTGCTCGAGTTGGTCGTCGCTCGCTCCGGCATCGGCCTTGAGGGAGCGCTCGGCCAGAGCGAGCACACGCAGCCCGGCTTTGCCCCACTCGCTCTGCACCTCGCTCAAGCGCTGCTTGTCCGCGCTCTCCAAGCCGCACTTCTCGCCAGCCCGCCACAGCCTCGTGGTGCGCCCGAGCACCGCCTCCGCGGCGCCATGCACGAACAGCCGCGGCCCATCTAGCTCGACCACGGCGCTGGCGAGCTTGCGGTCGGCGTCGAAGGGCAGCTCTCGTTTGCTGGTGGGGGCGGGCTCTTCCACGTGCTTCAGGTGAAAGCTGAGCAGCGCCGCGTCCGTCGGGTCGCCGACCACGTGTCCATTGTGTATCCGTGCGGCAGGCGTGTAGCGCGCGGCCAAGATCAGCCGGGCGAAGCTCTCGGCTGCTTCATCCGGCAATGTTGCGTCAGGGCTCTCTTCCAGGGTGTGCTCGTGCTCGAGGTTCGTGACCCGGCGCACGGCCATGCGGTTCTGGGTCAACGTGCCGGTTTTGTCGGTGCAGATGAAGTCGGCGCTGCCGAGGGTCTCCACCGCTGGCAGCTTGCGCACCAGCGCTTCGCGGCGAGCCATGCGTTGCACCCCAAGCGCCAACACGATGGTGGTTACCGCCGGCAAGCCTTCGGGAATGGCCGCCACCGCCAGGCTCACTGCCGTCAGCAGAAGCACTCGCAGGCTGCCTTGACCTTGCAGGAAGGTGACGACGAACACCAGCACACCCAGCGCCAAGCAAACAAGCACGATCTGAATGCCAAAGCGGCGCAGGTCGCGCTGCAACGGCGTCTCCGGTGCCTCCACGCTCTCGAGCAAGCGGGCGATTTCACCGAGGGCGGAGTCCATGCCCGTCGCCATCACCACGGCGTGCCCCTTGCCTCGGGTGACGAACGTGCCGAGGTAGAGACAGTTCGTACGGTCCGCGAGGTCTGTTGCTTCCGGGAGGATGCGGTCGGCTGATTTGTCGACGGGCAGCGACTCGCCCGTCAGGGCGGATTCGTTGGTCGCGAGGCCGTGGGCTTCAATCAGGCGAGCGTCTGCGGGCACGCGCGATCCCTCCTCGAGGGCGATGATGTCTCCGGGCACCAGCTCCACCGCGGGCACGTCGAGCTCGTGGCCGTCTCGCCGCACCCGCGCCACCGGGGCCGCGCGCCCGGCGAGTGCCTCCAGCGCTCTTTCCGCGCGGCTCTCTTGAACGAGGCCGATCAAGGCGTTCAAGATCACGATCACCGCGATGGCGATCGCGTCGCCGAATTGTTCCAGCGGCGTGAGACCCGCTTCCAGCTGGCCGAGCACCACGGCGATGATCGCCGCGACGATCAGCGCGAGCACGGTGACATCCGTGAACTGCGCGGCGAGGCGAGCGAGCAGGCTCTTCTTCGGGGCGCTCGCGAGCTGGTTTAGGCCGTAGCGTTCGCGGCGTGCGCTGACTTCGCTGTCGGTTAGCCCCGCTTCGCGACTCTCCAGCTCCGCAAGTGCTTGTTCCGCACCAAGGCTCCAAGCGCCGCGCTGCGACGCCTCACGGCTAGCTGGGTTGGCGGGCTTTGTTTCGGGCATCGAGCAGCAACTTGCGCAGGCCGGTCATGCGGCGAGCGGTGTCCTCGCTCGCAGCGTAGCGCAGGCGCAGCTCACCAGCCTCCAGCGCCGGCAGCAAGTGCGGCGTGATGTGCTCGGTCTTCTGCAGCAGATGTGCCACACGCCCTCGGATCCCCGTGGCGGCTTCGGCCCAAACGACTCGTTCAGGGCGGCCCTTTCCGCCGTGAACCAGCGCAAGCAGGCCGGGTCCCTGAGGCAGCTTCTCTGGTAAGCCAGGGTTGAGCTGTAGATCATCACTCCACACCAGGCCCGTCACGTCGTCCACCGGAGGTTGCTCGTGGGGGTGGGGTGCTGGCAGACCCAGCAAGCCACGCAGCAAGTCCAAGCTGGTGACGATGCCGATCAGCTTGCCATCGTCGTCCACCACGATGGCGCGATGCAGGTCGAGATCCGAGAGCAGCAACGCGGCTGACTCGAGGGTTGCCCCACTGGGCACTGCCATCACTGGACGGCTCATGCGCTCTTCCACCAGCGTTGACGCGGGCGGGGCCAGATCGCGCAGCGAGATCATGCCGACGGGCACTCCCTCCGCATCCAGAACGGGCGCACCTGAGATGTGATGCCGCTCGAGCAAGCTGGCAGCATCGTTCAGGGTGGCGTTCGGCTTCACGCTGAACACCTCCCGATTCATCACTTCATCCACCGTGACAGCCATGCCGGAATCCTTTCACAAACCACGCCGACTGAGCCGGGATTTTCGCGTTCTTGCGCTGCGAACACGTGTTGTTGCAGGCGAGTTGCGCTGGGGTCGCGACGAACGCTCGAAAGCTTTGCGGCAGCTCTGAATCGGGCGCAGGCGTTGCGAGCTTTTTACTCGGAGTCGTCGTCGGTGTCTGTGCTTGGAGCGGACTCCGCGCTGGCCTCGGCGCTGTCCAGGTTCTCCGCTTCGGTAGGCCGGATGGTTTCGCCCGGCGGAGCGTCTGCCACCGTATCGTGGAAGTGGGTGTAGTCGACGAGCAGTCGGCCATCGTCCATGCGGCTGATCACGTCGACGAAGTGTTCCCCAAAGCGAAAGTCTTCGGGCGCGTACACGTGGCGCGCGTGGGTGCTCTGGGCGTACGTGCTGTCGTGTCCCATCATGCTCGCGATCACGCTCACGTCTTGGTCGAGTAGCTGCTGGTTGGTGAGGCCGAAGAGCGGGCTCTCCTCGTCGATCACGTGGAAAACCGACCAGCTCAGCACGAACATCGGGCTCGTGTTGCGCTCGAGCTTCAAATCGTAGAGCCGGCGTAGCCGGTGCCCCTCAGCGCTGACCTCGTCCTTCGCGACGGAGACACGAATCGACGCCTCCGCGATGTCGTTACCTCGTGCATTTCCCAGGCGGAAATGTAAGTTGGGGCGGCCGTGGCGCGTGGTGACGACCATCACCTTGCTGAAGAGCACGCTGGAGACAGGGCGCGAAACCTTGGCGAACAGGAGGCCAGTGGCGAGGGCGACGCCCATCAGGCCGATGAACGCTTCAATGGTTACCAGCGCGTGGCCATAGGGCGTGGCAGGAGCCATCCCGCCGTAGCCAATCGTCGACATGGTCTGCACGCTGAACGCGAAGGCTTCGAGGAAGCTGCCCGTCTGCATGTTGCTCACCGATGAGGGCTCGAGCAGGAAGAGCCCGGCGAACACCACGTTGATGAACAGGTAGGCGACGACCACGACGATGAAGAAGCGCGTCCAGCTGCCCTCCATCAGGTAGAAGTACACGTCCTTGCGTAAGGCGTTTGGCGTGCCACGACGAATCGCGTCCCCTGCCGTGCGCCGCCTCAGGGTGAAGCTGCCGCTCGGCTTGTCCGGCGTCGCAGTCAGTTTAGTTTCTGCGTGGAAAAGTTCCGGGTGCTCGTGGTGTGCGGCTTCCGGATCGGCCTCGGGAGCCATCGCCAAGTCGATCAGGACTTGCAAGAACATGGCGGCGGTAACCAGGCCCACGAAGCCCCAGCCAGGCATCACCGCGCCCATGGGGGCCAGCAGCAACACGAAAAAGGCGGCGGCGAAGCGCGTGTTCACCCGCGTGCGGTCGCTAAGCTCTGCTTGGCGCCGCTCGGTGATGCTGTCGATCACTGCGACCCAGAACAGCGCGAACGCCAGCGTGCCGCAAAGGAACCAGCGATACTTCGTCGGCGCCACCAAATGGGGCTCGAAGAATACTGCCTTCTTTGCGGCGACGCCCACCGCGGTGATCGCCATGGTCAGCGGCAGGTGCGAGTAGATCCAGAAGAACGGCGTGAGCCGCCCTGGCTTGATGCGTGAGCCCGCGACGTCGTCGAAGTAGATCCACCAGAGGCTGCAGCAGATGAACAGCACGCAGCCGCACATCAAGAACGTGGTGCGATGCAAGCCGTCGGAGCTGACTGCGCTCAGCACCTTCACGAAGGACTCCCCGAGCACGATGATGGTGAGCAAGCCGTAGCGCTCCGTCGCGTGTGCGGTGTCGGGAGGGTGCTGCGCCGTGAGGGTGCGCGAGACGTGACTCAGGACGGTGTTCAGGTCGAGCAGCATTGCCACGCCCCACACGGGTAGCACCCATGGCCAAGGGATGAAGGCGGCGCTCAACCACAACAACGCACCGACGCTGAACCCGATCACATAACGCCGGGCCAATGCGCGCGCGACTGGGACGTGCTTGTAGACTCGATAGTAGAGCGCGACGACGACGAAGCGCGCTAGGGCGTAGAAGCACGAGAACGCGAAAAATTCTCCGCGGAAAAGTCCCGCGACGCTCACCGCGACGCCGCCAATCGCGAACATCTGCAAGAAGACGAGCGCGCGGTGCACGAAGTCGTCGACGATGAAGCGATTCGAGTAGAAGGTGAACCCAGTCCACGTGAACCAGACAGGCACGAACAACCCGGCAAACGCCGCGGTTCCCGTCCAGCCAACGTGCTCGCTCAGCAGGTTCCCGAGCTGGATGATCAGCGCGACGTAGATCAGGTCGTAGAACAGCTCGAGCCAACCCACGCGGCGCTCCCGCCCGGGGGCCGGGCTATGGAGGTGGGGCGGGTGGAACCAGCGGTTCTGCATCGCTTGCCTCTACTCAGCGAGCGATCCGTTGGGAAGTCGCTGATTGGTCGGTCAGTGCGACCTGCGGGCGAGCAAACGCAGCTCGTGGGTCCCGCTTGCTGTCCAGCCCTCGTAACGTTCCAGGACCTGCAGGCCACCGAGCCACGCATCGAGGCTCAGTGGATCGACAAGGAAACGCGCACTCGGCCGGGCATGGCGTTCGAGATTTTTCAGCGTCGGTTGGGCAAACAAGCACAAGCCCTGGGGCGCTAGCACCTCGGCGATCCACGGGAACAGCTCGGCCTGAAAGTAGTTCGTGCACGTGACCAGGTCCCAACCGCTCCCTAGGCGCTCCCGCTCCACCGGGTCCGTCAGGTCGATGCGTTCGCAGCGCAAACTCACCTCCGCCTCGGCCGCTCGCTGACTGGCGAGCTCGAGCCCGCGATCGGAGACGTCCGCCAGCGTGACGCTGAGTCCGCGCGTCGCTAGCCACAGCGCCAGAGCGCCCGCTCCCCCAGCCAGATCGAGCGCGCGCCCGCGCTTGGGCAAGGCATCCGCGCACTCCAGCGCCCAGCTGTGGGGCGTGCCGCCGGTGTGGCTGCCGTCGGCATACCGTTGGTTCCAGCGCTCCCGGTCGTCCATCCCTTCCGCATACACCAAGTTGCGCTTGGCGCAGTTAGCTCAGCCGTCACTCAAGTGTTCCTTTACGCTCAGGCGTATGGGGCGCTGGGATACGCACGCAGTGGGTTTGGGGGTGAGGCGCGTTTCGAGGTCGCTGATTGGAGGCTTCCTGGGCGCTGTCTTGCTCGCCAGCTGTGGAGAGGATGCAGAAGTCGTGAAGCAGCCGGACGACACGGGGCTAGATCCCGCCATCGAGTCTCGAGTCAACGACTGGCTCGGTCAGATGAGCCTTGAAGAGAAGGTCGCGCAGATGCACGGCACGGTGCTCTTCGCCGCCGACAAGGTGTATCCGACGGCGGACAACGAGCGCCTGGGGATCCCTGGTTTCCGCATGGTAGATGGTCCGCGCGGCGTCGCGGTGGGGCAAACCACGACGTTCCCCGTTGGCATGGCGCGGGGCGCGACTTGGGACATCGAGCTTGAGTACCGGGTGGGTGAAGCCATGGGCGCGGAGACCGCCGCTCGCGGCGCCAACGTGCTGCTCGCACCGACAATCAACATCTTGCGTCACCCTGCCTGGGGTCGCGCTCAAGAGACCTACGGCGAAGACGTGCACCACCTCGGCCGCATGGGGGTCGCCTTCATCCAGGGCGTGCAGCAGCACGTGTTAGCGAGCGCCAAGCACTTCGCAGCCAACAGCATCGAGGAGTCGCGCTTCGAAGTGTCCGCGAATATGGGCGAGCGCACGCTACGAGAGATCTACCTCCCGCACTTCGAAGCCGCGGTGAAGGAAGCCAACGTCGGCAGCGTGATGAGCGCCTACAACAAGCTCAATCAGGAATACTGCGCGGAAAATCGCCACCTGCTCACCGAAATCTTACGCGACGACTGGGGCTATAAATACTTCGTGGAGAGCGACTGGGTGTTCGGCACTCACTACACGGCGCCCTCCTTGCAAGCCGGTCTCGACATCGAGATGCCCAAGGACAACATCTATGGCAAGCAACTGATCGATGGCGTCAACGACGGAAGCCTCGACGCCAAGCTGGTGGATGAAGCCGTGCGCCGCATCTTGCGCACCAAGCTGACGTTCAAGCTCGATCAGCCGAAGCAAGTCCCAGAGAGCGTCGTCGCCAGCCCAGAGCACCGCGCGCTCGCGCTGCAGGTCGCCCGCCAGAGCCTGGTGCTGCTCGAGAACAAGAACGCCGCGCTACCGCTCAAGAACCCCACTCCCGGAGAGGTCGCTGTGATCGGCAGCTTGAGCGACGCCATCAACCTCGGGGACGCCGGGAGCAGCAACAACGACCCCTTGGATGTCGTGACGCCCCTCGCAGGTATTTCCGCGCGGCTCGAAGGCGCGCCGCTCCACATCGATCACGATGTGCTCACCACGGAGGACGAAACGGCGCTTGGCGCGCCAAAGATCGCGATCGTGGTCGTGGGCCTCACCAAGGAAGACGAAGGGGAGTCGATCCCCGGGCGCCCCGGTGGCGATCGCGAGACACTAGGGCTGTCCGCGGAGCACCAGGCGTTGATCACCCGCGTGAGTGAGCTGGTAGAGACCACCATCGTGGTCCTGGAAGGCGGCTCCGCGATCACGGTCGCGCCGTGGGTTGCCCAAGTCGATGGGCTCGTCATGGCCTGGTACGGCGGCATGAACGGCGGCACCGCCCTGGCGGAAATGCTGTGGGGCGACTTCAGCCCGAGCGGCAAGCTGCCCCTGAGTGTTCCCCTCAAGGAGCAAGACCTGGTGCCCTTCGATAACCAGGCCCTCAGCGTCGACTACGGCTACTTCCACGGCTACCGTCAGCTGGATCACGACGGACTCGAGGTGCAATATCCGTTCGGATACGGCCTGAGCTACTCGAGCTTCGAGCTGAGCGACCTCCAGGTATCGACCAACCCGGGTGCGGTCGCGCTGACCGTCAGCTTGAAGAACACCGGCAGCGTGGACGCCGCACAGGTGATCCAGGCGTACGTCGGGTACCCAGGTTCAGCCGTGGAGCGCGCCCAGCGTGAGCTGAAAGCCTTCCAGCGCGTGGAAGTCCCTGCGGGGCAGTCAGTGCAAGTGGAGCTGCAGTTCCCGAAAGAAAGCCTGCGCTACTGGGACACAGCGAGCGCAGGCTGGGTACTGGAAGACTTGGACTATCAAGTCGACGTCGGCTTCAGTTCACGAGATTTGAAGCTCAATGGCAGCTTCAAAGTGAAGTGACCCGCCACCCGACCGTACGGCAGCACGAAGCGCTCTTGCGTCCGCCCCGCGCGAGGTAGACAGGTCTGATGCTTCAAGGTCGCACGGCACTGGCACTGGGTGTTGCTAGTCTTTTGGGTACTGCCTGCTCCAGCCTCATTGGCCTCGACGAGTTCAAAGCTGCAGATGGCACGGGTGGAACTTCTGGCGTCGGTGCGGCGGGCGGACTTGGCGGGAACTCCGGTGGCGTGGGAGGTTCGTCTGTCGGAGGTGCGGGCGCGGGTGGCGGCGGGAGTTCCGCGGGCGGAACCAGCGGCGGGGCGGGAGGCAGTCCCGAGTGCGCCCCGATGGCTACCCAGAGTTGCTACACCGGGGAACCAGCAACCCTCAACAAGGGGATCTGTGTTGAAGGAACTCAAAAGTGCGGAAACGACGGTACGTGGGGCGCGTGCACGAATGAGGTGCTCCCGTCAGTTGAAGACTGCTCCGTTCCCGACAAGGACGAAAACTGTGATGGGTTCGAGTGCGGGATTTGGGGGCTGGCGAGTGGTGGAACCAAGCCAGTCCAGTCCGCTCGCGGAGATGGTGGGGTGGTTGTGGCGGCAGTGTACGAGGGCGAAATCGCGTCGGGCCCGTTTCTAGTACCTACCAGTGCCAAGGAAGATGCGTTTGTTGCCTCGATCCAACCCTCCGGGGACGTTGATTGGGTGACGCCGATCGCTTCTTCCGAGGATGACACCATCATTGATATCTCGGTTGCACCGAATGGGACAACATACATCCTCGGGTATGTAGGAGCTCCTGTGAACCTTGGGGCCGGCCAGCTCGCCACTGGCTACTTCGTTGCAAGCATCGACTCCTCCGGCATCGTATCAAATTCATTCCAGCTAAGTACCGGTCCCCAATACGTCGCTCTCGCAGCGGACCCTTCCGGCAACATCGTTGTCTGTGGTCGACTAAACGCAACGACGACCTATGGGGCCGACACACTTATTGTATCCGATGCGTACGACCCGTTCGTCGTCAAGTTCGCTCCCGATGGCAACGCTTTGTGGGCTCGAAACTTCTCGGGTCCGCATGAGGACTTTGCGAGAGGCGTCGTTGTAGATGCCTTGGGGAACGTGATTGTTGTCGGCACGGCTCAGGACGTGATCGATTTCGGGGCGGGCAATCGGACCCCGCAGTTCCGTGATGGATACTTCGTCAAGTTAGACCCAGACGGGCAGTACGTGGCCTCCACCCTTTTCGGAGGAGCGGGCGCGGTGGTGCAAGTGGAGGACATTTCGGTCGACTCGGCAGGAGTCATCGCAATCGGCGGATACTATACGGGGACAGTGGTCATAGCCAACCGACCGCTCCCACCCACCACGGAGCCGACTGGCTTTGTGGTTCGCCTCATTCCTCAGTTGAACCCAGCGGTACAGTGGCTAGTCGCCCTTCCTGGTCGTCTACCCACCAAGCTCAGCGTTGATTCTACGGGTGGTGCGATCGTCGGGACTCTCACAACGAGCACTGCGGATATTGGTGGAGAGTCAATTGGCCCTGATGTTGGCGTCCTTGAGCGCCTTGGCAGTGCCGGTCAGCTTCTCTGGCATCGCGCGGTGGGAGGTCCGCGCGGATTCGTGCTGGGAGTCTCGGCAACCGCGGATGGCGAAAGCGTGTTGACTGGGACAACAACGGTTCCGGTGATCGACCTCGGGGCGGGGCAAGTTCAGACGGGACCCGAACGATTCTATGTTCTCAAGCTGGGGCGTTAGCTATTGGATTGACACGGTCAAGGTATAGCTCCCCTCGGAAACGAAAGGAGCGCTTGTCGATTCGCCATCCACGATGAGATACGCTGTCTCGCCTCCGCCAACGATGAAGTCGAGTGTCTCGGCTTCGCCGGCACCGTTGAGCACAGTGCCAGCAATGCACCCGTCCATATCAGAGCATCCTTTGAGCACGTAAAGCGACGGGTCATACTGAGATGTGACTCCGGGGGTGACGACTGCGAGGTACTGAGTAAGCACGCTCGGGCTGAGCCTGAAGACATGCTCTTTCCCGCTGGTGAGACCAATCGGGCAGTTGGGGCGACCGCCAGGGTTGATGCTATTCTGGAGCGCACTCGTCGTGTCGCCCATCACGGTGCCACCAGCAGTGAGATCCGGCGCGTCCGTGCACGTCTCCCCCGGGATGATCGTCGCGCCCCCAGTTCCACCCGTGCCTCCGGAGGTGCCGCCGGCGCCGCCAGCGCCCGCCGTTCCGCCCGAGGTCCCAGCGCTCCCCGCGGTTCCACCCGCAGTTCCGCCAGCACCCGCGCTTCCGCTCGCGCCCGCGCTGCCGCCGGTCCCTGCGCTACCACTCGCGCCCGCGCTGCCGCCGACGCCCGCGCTTCCGCCCTGCGCTCCCGTGCCGCCCTGGGCTCCGGTTCCACCCTGCGCTCCCGTACCGCCCTGCGCTCCGGTTCCGCCCTGAGCGCCCGTGCCGCCTTGCGCCCCAGTTCCACCTTGAGCGCCAGTGCCAGCGGTCCCGGCGCTGCCGGCGTTACCACCGCTCCCGCCGTTGTCGTCGTCCGAGCTACAACCTTGAACCAGAGCAAGGCCACAAACCGCTGAGAATACTGCTGCAAATCGCTTCATGTCGGTCCCTCGTGAGCGCGCCCCCGCGCTCTCAGTAAGCAGCGGTGCGTACCAAATCATCCTCACCCCCGCAAACCTCCCACGGCTCGCATCCATCGCGGCCCTCCCAAGCGCCTCGCGATGTGATACGCCCGCCGCGCTTGGCCGCGCCTAGAGCGGCCCGTTGTGTTGGCGCTCTCTATGTCTGGCTTACTTCTGGCGTCGGTGGACGCCGCGGATCGTCTGAACCTCACCACCCACTGGGCGGGCTACGTGGGCCTGGCGGTGTTCGTCATCGGCTACCTCCTCGTCGTCTTCGAGGAGCGCACGCACCTCTTGAAGAGCAAGCCAGTGCTCGCTGCTGCGGCGATCATGTGGGTGCTGACGGCGATCGCTTACCACGGCCACGGCAAGCCAGAGGTCGTTGAAGAAGCCGCGCGACACAACCTGCTCGAATACGCCGAGCTGATGCTCTTTCTGATGGTCGCGATGACCTACGTCAACGCGATGGAAGAGCGGCGGGTGTTCGACGCGTTGCGCTCCTGGATGTCTCGTCGCAAATTTACCCTGCGGAAAGGCTTCTGGCTCACAGGCGCGCTGTCGTTTTGTATTTCGCCCATCGCGGACAACCTGACCACCGCCCTCTTGATGTGTGCGGTGGTGCTCGCGGTTGCGGGCGACGACAGGCGCTTCGTGGCGACCGCCTGCACGAACATCGTCGTCGCGGCCAACGCGGGTGGCGCGTTCAGCCCGTTCGGCGACATCACGACGTTGATGGTCTGGCAGAAGGGCGTTGTACATATCTACGACTTCTTCCGCCTGTTCCCGCCGTCCCTCGTCAGCTGGGTGCTGCCCGCGGCGATCATGAGCTTCACCGTGCCAAACCGCGTGCCTGAGGCCACGGGTGAAGACGTGATGATGAAGCGCGGTGCGCTGCGCATCGTCGGACTGTTCATCCTCACCATCATCACCGCGGTGGTTTTCCACTCGGCATTCCACCTGCCTCCCGTGATGGGCATGCTCGCAGGCATGGCGTACCTCGGCTTCTTTGGGCACTACCTGAAGCGGAGCTACAAGACCGAGTACATCGCGAACAAGTACCAGATGAGCGAAGACGAGGTGAAGGCCAACCAGGAGATGGGCTCCTTCATGCCCTTCGACGTCTACGGTCACCTCGCGCGCTCCGAGTGGGACACGCTGATTTTCTTCTATGGCGTCGTGATGTGCGTCGGGGCCCTGAGCCTGATGGGCTACCTCGACGTGATGAGCGGGTTCATGTACCACAGCCTCGGCGCCACCAAGGCGAACGTGGGAGTTGGCGTCTTGAGCTCCGTGATCGACAACATCCCTGTGATGTTTGCGGTGCTCTCCATGCATCCGGAGATGAGCATCGGGCAGTGGCTCTTGGTCACGCTCACCGCCGGCATCGGCGGCAGCTTGCTGAGCGTCGGCTCCGCTGCGGGCGTCGCTCTGATGGGTCAGAGCCGCGGCGCCTATACGTTCTCCGCACACCTCAAGTGGACGCCGGTGATCGCGCTTGGGTACGCCGTGGCGATTGGGCTCCACTTGGTGATCAACAGCTCGACCTTTTAGGCTGACGTAGCGCGGCCTTGATTGCCGCGCGCCGTATGTAAGCTTCCACGGGTGCTGTCCCGCCTCTTCGATCCGCTGCTGCTTGGCCTGGTGCTGGGAATTGTCCCGCTCACCTGGCTGACGCGCGCTTCTTGGAAGCAGTCGGCCAAGGCGCAGCGTATCGCGCTGGTTGCCGCGTGGTGCGGTGTGGCGTCGCTGTGGCTGATGAGCAGCCCTTGGATGGCGAGCCTGTGCTTGCGCCGTCTGCAGCCACCACCAGTGAATTTGGGACAGGCGTTGCACGCACCGGCCGATGAGCGAGCCTTGGTCGTGCTCTCCGGCGGCTCACGCAACGTGTACTCCTGGGTGCCTGACGCGGAGACGCTGGATGGCGTGACCCAGGGACGGCTGATCGGAGCGGCGCGCGCCTATCGCGAACACGGCTTTCGCTGGGTGGTCGTGACGGGGATCCATCAGGAGTACGTGGATGGCATGGCGGACCTCTTGGTAGAGCTCGGCGTGCCACGGGATCGCATCCTCTTCGATCCTGATGCGCACTCGACGCGGGACAACGCCAAGAACAGCAAGCGCATCTTGGACGGACACCCAGAGGTCAAGCAGGTGGTGCTGGTGACCAGCGCGACCCATATGAAGCGCGCCGAAGCTTATTTCCGTGAGGAAGGACTTCAGGTGACGCCCTTCCCCGTTGCCTACGAGTCGGCGTTGAGCTGGAAGGTGCTGCCCTCGAGCGATGCGCTGTGGCGTATGGATCTGGTGATTCACGAGGCACTGGGCTTGCTCCGGACGTAGCGCGCAGGCTCGGTGTGGGTGCTTTCCTGAGCTGCCCTCCGAGAATTACAGCGCGCACGCAAGTCATTTCCTCGCGGCTAGGGGTCAGACTAAGTCCAGGTGGAAAATTCTTTCCGCGCAGGAATGTATCGCTCGCGTGTCGTGCATCTAGGGGTGAGCGAGATCCATACCCCAACATGTTGGGGACTTATTGAAGTTAAGGGCCGACGGCAAAATCCTTAACAAAGTCGAAGTTTTGGCCGAGGCCCTTCGAGCGTGTCAGGAGCCCTGCATGGCTGCATTCGACCCCAACACCCCACTCGCGCAGGTTGGCCGTTGTTCGGTTTGCCTGGCCACCCGTCACCTCGACAACGAGCTCTGCTCTCGTTGTTCCACCCAGGTCACCCCGCGCGTGGCTCAAATGGTGCGACAAGCGCGTCGCAACCCCCACGTCGCTCGGCTCTGCTCCGAGCGCCTCACCGGCGCAGCTCGCGACGAGTTCTTCGCGCTGCTCGGCAGCATGCCTGGCCTGGTTGGTCCAAGCATTAGCAAGTGCGCTGTGCGCCCCGCCGGTCCGCGCCCGGTTCGCTACCCGGTGCTGAAGCCCGCCGTCGGCGAGTAGTCAGCCGCGACGGAGCGGCGAAGGCGAGGGGAGCCCATTTTCATGGGTTTGCAGTACGCCGCTCCGTATCGACTCGGATTTCTCCTCCGAAAAGATTTCGCACGCTTCCGCCGTTGGCGAGCCGAGCCTGTGACTTCCTCGGGGAAAAGCCAGCGTGGCGTCAGCGCCGCGATGGGGCCCGCGCGCGTCGCGACAAACTGCCGCTCGACCAAACCTTGGACCCCAGTATACCCTGGTGACACGCCTATGAAAAATCGTGTTACACCCTCCGTTACTCTCCCCCTCCTGGCTGCTTCCGCTCTGCTCCTCGCGGGCTGCGGGAGTGACGACGACGGCGAGGCCGCTCCCGCGCAGTCTGCCTTCGCCCTCAGCTTCGCCGCAGTGGATGGTGATCAACCGGTTGGTTGCACGGACCAGATGTCTGGACTCGGAACCACGGGCGACGTGAAGGTTGGTGTCAGCGACCTACGTTTCTACGTGAGTAACATCCGCTTCTACACCGAGGCGGGAGACCCCGTGGAAATGGAGCTCGACGAGAACGAGTTTCAGTACGTCAGCGACTCCGGCTCAGTCGTGCTCATCGACTTGACCGGCAACACCGAGGGGAGCTGTACGAGCTCTTCGGTCGCGTTCGCCGAAGGTACGGCGCGCACCAACAGCGCGATCACGGGCCTGACGTTCCCCGAAAAGGTGAGCAGCGTCGTCTTCGATGTGGGCGTTCCTCAGCAGCTGATGAAGGAGGTGATCGCCGTCAACACCGAGGAGAGCGCGCCCTCCCCCCTCAACGAGATGTACTGGAACTGGGCTTCGGGCTACCGCCACTTCGTGCTCAATGCGGCGGTGGAGGCGAGCGATGGCAATGGCGATGCGTATGTCCACGTCGGTAGCCGCGACTGCGGTCCCATGGGCGGCAGCGCGCTCTCGGATCGCGATAGCTGCAGCTTCGTCAACACGCCCGGTGTGGGCCTCGGTGACTTCAACCTCGATTCGTCGGTCGTGACCATCGACGTGCGCAAGGTGTTCGAAGGGCAGGATTTCCGCGTACCGATCCTGGACAGCGAGACGAAGGAAGTGATCGGGGAAGGCCCGGGAGTCGCGTGCCACTCGATGCCGTCGCAGACGGACTGCGCTGCGATCTTCCCG
Source organism: Polyangiaceae bacterium (assembly GCA_020633205.1). Taxonomy (NCBI): domain Bacteria; kingdom Pseudomonadati; phylum Myxococcota; order Polyangiales; family Polyangiaceae; species Polyangiaceae bacterium. The sequence continues at coordinate 310,620 of JACKEB010000019.1, read as the reverse complement.
AAGCTCGGGCTGAGTCTTGATACCGGGGTCGCTGACTCCAAGCTCAACACCGTGTTCGGAATGAAATGAGGCGCGTCGCTGCTGCGCTGCTGGTCGCTTCGGCGTTCGCTGGGTGCTCGAGCGACGACAAGAACGACAGCGGCGCCAGCGTGCGCGAACTCCTCGACCTGCCTCCACGCTTCGAGCTACCGGCGATCCCCGAGTCGAACCCGCTCACCGCAGAGAAGATAAAGCTCGGCCGCTTCCTGTTCTACGACAAGCGGCTCTCGGGCAATCAGACGCAGAGCTGCTCGAGCTGCCATCACCAGGAGCTAGCTTTTGCCGACGGGTTGCGACTGCCCCAAGGCTCCACGGGGCAGACGCTCAATCGCAACAGCCCCGGCCTCGCCAACGTCGGTTACCACAGCACCCTTACGTGGTCGAACAACGGCCTCTTGAGCCTGGAAGACCAGATCCCTGTGCCTATCCGTGCGGATAATCCAGTGGAGCTGGGGGTGAGCGACGGCAATGTGGATGAGGTGCTCGCGCGCTTCGATGGGGATGCGCGCTATCAGGAACTCTTCACGGCGGCCTTCCCCAGGAGCGAGTCGGGTGCGACGGTGAACAAAGTCGTGATGGCCCTCGCGAGCTTCGTTCGCACGATCATCAGCGGCGACTCTGCCTACGATCGCTACAAGAACGGTGACGAGAGCGCTCTCGATGAGAGCCAGCGGCGAGGCTTGTCGTTGTTCAATGGCGAGCGCCTCGAGTGCTTTCACTGCCACCACGGCGTGTTGTTCAGCGTGTCGTACCACGACGCCAACACCACGCCCGGCACCATCCAGTACCCCTTCTTCAACAACGGGCTCTACAACGTCGGAGGTGATGGTAGCTACCCGAGCTACGATCAAGGCCTCTACGAGCTGACGCTGAACCCGAAAGACCGCGGCATGTTTCGCCCGTCGAGCTTGCGCAACGTCGCGCTCACCGCGCCATACATGCACGACGGCAGCTTGCCGACGCTGCGCGATGTGATCTTGCACTACTCCCGCGGCGGAACCGTGACGGAGAGCGGCCCGTATGCGGGGGACGGCCGCCTCAGCCCGCTCAAATCAGGCCTGGTGCGAGGCTTCGAGATCAACGAGCAGGAGATCCAAGACGTGATCGCCTTCCTCAACGCGCTCACTGACGAGTCGTTGCTCACGAACCCGAAGCTCGCGGATCCTTTCCTGGAGGAATCGCCGTAAGGTTCATGCCTAGCTTCTCGAGTGGTGAGCCAAGGTCCTCCGGTAGCTTCGCGGAGAAGTGTTCGATCACTCGAGTTTGGGGGTGAGGGAGCCACAGGTCGGCTGCGTGCAACGCGAGTCGGTGCAGCCCGAATCGGTCGCGGCACAGTCGATTGTGGTCCCCCTTGCCGTAGCGCACGTCCCCCAGGATGGGGTGCCCTGCGTGCTTCAGGTGCCTGCGGATCTGGTGCAACCTGCCTGTCTCGGGCAGCGCTTCCACCAGCGAGTAGCGCACCGGATAGCCGTTCAACTCGCACTCGAGCGTGGCGCTACTGAGGCGCCGCACTAGCGTGCGCGCGGCGACGCGCGGCCCGGCCTTGTCCTCCCCCCGTGGAAGCGGATGATCGATCAGCTGATCCTTCGGTTCGCCGCGCACCAGCGCGAGGTAGCGCTTCTTGATCTGACCCTCTGCGAAGGCTTGACCCAGGCAGGACGCGCTCTCGGGTGATTTCGCGAAGACGAGCACGCCGCTGGTCGCGCGATCCAAGCGATGCGCGGGGTACACATGACACCCGACACGATCGCGCACCAAATGAAGCGCGGTTGGCTTCTCCTTGGCCCAGCCGGGATGCACCAACAGGCCCGATGGCTTGTCGATGACGACCCAGTGTTCGTCCTCGGCGAGCACCTGCAGCGACTGGGGTGTCCAGGTGCTCGCTTCGTCCATCAGGCTTCAGAATGCGCCGAGGTAGCGCGGTGGCAAGCCAATTTGACTGTCGGGCTTGGTGGAGGCCTGGAGCGTCAGCGGACCCTGGCGCACGAGGCGCTGCTGGGCTCCGGCGCTCTCCACCTCGAAGCCAAACCGATGCACCACTCCGCCGCGACCCGCATCCGTAAGGAAGCAGCTGCCGCAGGCGGCGTTGCAGCGCACATCGCCCAGGGTGAAGGGATCCGAGGCAGACGTCAGCAACTCCTCGGTGCTCGAGTCGTTCAAGTTCAGCTGCATCAGTCGATCGGGCCGTGCCGAGCCGCCGGGATCGAAGCGCCCGAAGGTGGTGAAGAGCAGCGTGTCGTCGGAGACGTAGTCGAGGGAGTAGGCCAGTGGGTCCGTCGCGATTTCCCCGGCGGGGATGCTGCGCGTGAGGCTGAGCTCGCCGTCGATGTTCACCAGCGCGAGGCCGCTGCCTTCAGGGATGATCGCGTCACCCCCAAACGGCCCAGAACAACTCACGGCGAGCTCTGTTTGGCTTGGTGATAGAGCCAACCCGGCGCAGCCATGCAGGCCTTTCAGCGTCAGCACTTCCCCGACGCTCTGACTCGGCAGGTCGACGCGCACGATGCGGGACTCGAGGCTGTCGCTGAAGTCGGCGGAGTAGGCGCTGGCGAGCACGTACAGTTGATCGCCGACGACGCGCAACTTGTCGGGGCGCGGGAAGTAGCCAGCGCCGTTCGCACCTAGCGCGCTCGTCAGGTCGATGCGTCCGATGATCGCAGGCTTGGACGGATCGATGAGCAAGAGGTCATTGCCTTCATCGAAGGCTTCCTTGCCTGCGTTGGGGTTCGGCTCGAACCGGCTGACCACCGCGAGCTCCGGGCTCAGCTCCACGTAGTCGTGGGGGTTCGCGCTGAAGCCCGTGCCAATGCCGAGCTGCGCCGTGACCTTGGCGGTTTGCAGATCGATCCAGGTGATGACGGCGGTGGGGTAGCGATCGAGCAGCACAGCGCGGTCGCCTACTGAGCGCGTGCTCGGCGCAACGACGTCGCCGCTCAGTGGAGCGTTGAGCCTCACCCCCGAACTAGCCGACGAGATGAACGAGCTACTGAGCACGTTGCCTTGGGGATCTAACAGTGAGACGTTCGTCGACTGATAGTCGGAACCAATCACCAAGAGGCCGCGACCGCACTCGGTCTCCTGGGTGTCTACGCCTCCAGTAGAACCGGGAGGCTCGGGAACGCCGCAGGCAGCTAGAGTGAAGAGGAACGGAAGGAGCGTTTGCGGAAGATACTTGTACACGGAACCTCCGGAAGCGAGCGCGCGCTTCGATGGGGTTTCATCTCGCGTTTCGCGGGATGCTCCGAGCAGGTCTTCCGGCTTCTCCTCTCACTCTGACTCGCCTTCCCGGTGCTCGCGTGGGGCGAGCTGCCAGTGGCTTCTTTGAGTCTTCGTACTTGGAGTTACGGCGGCGGCTCCGCGCTGGACTCCTCGGCTCGTGGCCGAGTCACCAGCTTCCCTTGAGTGCCCAGCGAACTGGGCACTCCCCCGACTGCCGAATTGCAGCTTGGGGCGCTTCAGAGGCGGGAACAGAACCACGAAACGCGCCCCAAGGCCAGTCGTGCCGCGACGCTCCGCGCGGAGCAGCTAGAAAGCAGCGTCTAGCTCGACCTCGCCCGTAACCCCGACTTGATAGGCGGAGACGCGGCGCTCGAAAAAGTTCGTCACCTCCTGAACGTCTTGCAGGTCCATGAAGGGGAACGGGTTCCGGCTGAAGAAGCGCTTCGGCAGGCCGAGCTGGGCGAGACGTTGGTCCGCACAATACTCGAGGTAGGCCCGCATGTCCGTCGTGGTCATGCCGGCGACTCCCGAGGCGCCCGTCAACAAATCTTCGGCGAACTGCAGCTCGCACGCGATCGCTTCCTCCAGCATCTGACTCACCTCTGCTGCCAGCTGATCGTCGAAGAGCTCGGGCTCCTCGCGGCGCACCTGAGCGACGACTTCGAACGCGAACGCCATGTGGGCGCTCTCGTCGCGGAACACCCAGTTGGTCCCACCGGCGAGGCCGTGGAGCAGACCCTTCGAGCGCAGAAAGTAGACGTAGGCAAACGCGGCGAAGAAGAACAGACCTTCAACGCAAGCCGCGAAGCAGATCAAATTGAGCAGGAACTGCCGGCGCTCGCTGTGTGTGCTGAGCCGCGGGAGTTCGCTCGTGGTCTCGAGCCACTTCAGGCAGAACTCCGCTTTGGCGCGGATCGATGGGATATTTTCCACGGCAGAAAATGCTCGGGTTCGCGCCTCTGGTGATGGCACATAGGTATCCAGCAACGTGAGATAGAACTGCACATGGAGCGCCTCCTCGTAAAGCTGGCGCGAGAGGTACATGCGCGCCTCCGGCGCGTTGATATGGCGATACAGGTTCAGCACCAGGTTGTTCGCGACGATGGAATCACCCGTCGCAAAGAAGGCCACCAGGCGCTCGATCAAGTGCCGCTCCCCTGCGCTGAGCTTACCACTCAAGTCAGCGAGGTCCGTGGAGAAGTCGACCTCCTCCACGGTCCAGGTGTTCTTGATGGCGTCGCGATACATCTCGAAGAACTTTGGATAGCCCATGGGCCGCAACGTGAGGCACAGGCCCGGATCGAGGAGCCGCGCTGGGCGCCGCACCTCGAGCACAGCGGCAGAGTTTCGGGCAATGGAAGTATCGCGGCTCATTGGCAGGCCTCGCAGGTCTCTGGGTTCTCCAGGGAACACGCGACGGCGCCTGCTTCAGCATCTTGCGCTTCTACCGCTGGCGGTGCTGGGGTCCAGCCTCGCTCTCCGCGAGGATCCGCGGTGCCTTCATCCACGGTCGCCTTGGCGATGCGCGTCGCTGGGCGGGAGCGTAGATAGTAGGTCGTCTTGATGCCGCGCTTCCAAGCGTAGAAGTACATCGAAGACAGACGACCGATGTTCGGGCTCTCCACGAATAGGTTGAGTGACTGGCTCTGATCAATGAACGCGCCGCGCTCCGCAGCCATGTCGATCAGGGCGCGCATCGGGAGTTCCCATGCCGTGCGGTAACGCAGCTTGATGTCGCTCGGGACGTCCAGGGATTGGATGGAGCCCTCTGAAAGCTTGAGCCCGGCGCGAGTCGCGTCGGTCCATGCGCCGATGCGCTTCAAGTCTTCCACGAGGTAGCGGTTCACCTGAAGGAAGTCGCCGCTCAGGGTCTCGCGCTTGAACAGGTTGGATACCTGGGGCTCGATGCACTCATAACAACCGGCGATGGACGCGATGGTGGCCGTTGGCGCGATGGCTACGAGGAGTGAGTTTCTGAGGCCGTGGGCCTGGATGCTGCGTCGTAATTCGCGCCAGGCGTCCGGCGAGCTGAGCTCCGTGTCGCTCAGCCCCCAGGCGTCGAACTGGAGCTCGCCGCTTGCGGCGCGGGTCTCGCGAAAGGTTGGGTGCGCGCCGTATTCCCGCGCCAGCGCGTTCGAGGTGGTCAGCGCCTGGAAGTAGATGGTCTCCGAGATGCGACGGGAGAGCGCCTGCGCCTCTTCGCTATCGAACGCCAGACCAAGGGCGAAGAACACATCTTGGAGACCCATCAGTCCGAGTCCCACGGGGCGCCAGCGCAAGTTCGAGACGCGCGCCTTGGGGATTGGGTAGTAGTTGAGGTCGATGACGCGATCCAGCTGCCGCACGGCAATGCGAATGCTGCGCTCGAGCTTCTCGAAGTCGAAGGCGAGCTTGCCGGCGTCGGTGTCTTTCAGGTGACGCGCGAGGTTCAGCGAGCCGAGGTTGCACACCGCGGTCTCATCGTCGCTCGTGACCTCGATGATCTCCGTGCACAGATTCGAGAGGTGCACCACTCGGCCAGACAGCGCCGTCTGGTTACACGCGCGATTGCATTTGTCCTTGAAGGTCATCCAGCCGTTGCCGGTTTGCGCGAGGGTGCGCAGCATGCGGGTGTAGAGCTGGCGCGCTGGCAGCTGTTTGATCGCGAGCCCCGCAAGCTCCGCAGCGACGTAGGCCCGCTCGAACTCTTCGCCGTAGAGGTCGGGCAAGTGGGGCACTGTCTTCGGGTCGAACAGGCTCCAGCTCTCGTCCTGCTCCACTCGCCGCATGAAGAGATCGCTCACCCAGTTGGCGAGGTTCAAGTTGTGAGTGCGACGCGCCTCGTCGCCGGTGTTGTCTCGGAGCTCCAGGAACTCTTCGATGTCTGCGTGCCAGGTCTCGAGGTACACGCAGCAGGCGCCCTTGCGTTTGCCGCCTTGATTCACCGCGGCAACGGACGCGTCCAGGGTCTTCAGCCAGGGTACGATGCCGTTCGAGTGACCGTTCGTGCTCTCGATGAGGGAGCCACGAGAGCGCACGCGGTGGTAGGCGAGGCCAATGCCTCCGGAGAACTTCGAGAGCTGCGCGACATCGGCGTAGCGCCGGTAGATATCAGTCAGGTGATCCTGCGGAGAATCGAGGAGAAAGCAGCTCGAGAGCTGCTCGTGGCGCGTCCCGGCATTGAACAAGGTGGGCGAGCTCGGCAGGTACTCCAGGCGAGAAAACAACGCATACAGCTCGATGGCCTCAGGCACGCTCGTGCTCAGCGCACAGGCGATCCGCATGAAGAAGTACTGAGCGTTCTCCAGTACGTCGCGCTCAGTCGGGTGACGCAACAGGTAGCGATCGTACAGCGTCCGCATGCCGAAGAACTCGAACAGCTCGTCGCGTTTGGCTTCCACCGCGTCATCCAGCTTGCGAGCGTTTTCAGACACGAACGCCGCCACGCGCTCACCGATCAGACCCAGCTTGACTCCAAGCGCGATCGACTGTGAGAAGGACTGTACGCGGAGGGCGCGCACCTCCTTGTCGACCAAGGCAGCTAGCAGGCGCGCCGCGAGCTTGGAGTACTGGGGCTCCTCGAGCATCAATGACGCTGCCGTGCGGATAGAGAGCTGGTCCAGCTCTTCTGTCGTCGCCCCGTCGTACAAACCGCTGATGGTCTTGGTGGCGATGCGCATCGGGTCCACTCCGGGGAGCCCGCTCGAGCAGCGCGTGACCGCGCGCACGATCTTGTTGAGGTCAACCGGTTCCGAAGTGCCGTTGCGCTTGGTGACGCGCATGGGCGTGGTGTTGTCGCTGTACGCTGCGTTGCCTGACATGCTCTGTTCCTCCAAAGAGCGGGGCCTGCCCGCTGCTTCGTTTGGTGAGCGCTGCCGAGGAACTGCGAGTGGTTCGTCATCGGGTCAACGAAGCGTGGTGTTCGCTGCACAAACCGCAGCCACCGGACCTCACCCGCTTACAAGCGAGTGACCCTTGAGTCTCCGACTCGCCCTCCCTCGGGGCGCCGGGAACCGACACGCTGTTGCTGTGTGTCGGATGCTGGCAGGTCTTCGGGCTTACGAGCTTCGGCCTTCGCCGATGAGAGCCGGGTGGCTCTGACCTACTGTCGACCGCTTCCCAATCGTGGGGCTCGCCAGGGCGCGCCTGCTCTCTTCAGAGCGGCGCCTGGTTCACCCAGTGATCAGTGCTGTGGTCGAGTTCGTTCTCGTTTACCGCTGCGGGGCAGCTCCGGCTTGCCGCCGTGAAACACGACGCCGGATTCCCTCTTAGCCTGAGCAAATGCCCAGGACCAACATGAGCGCAACATATTGGGGAATGCTCAACGTTGTCAACGAGATGTTGGGGTGCGCCGATCAGCGGCCCTGAACGGATAGGGAGCGAACGGCTGGCTGTCCGCGTCGATGGCCAGGGGGCGGCCGAGCAGAGGAAAGGCTCGCTGGGCGCACTCGGTTCGCTCGCACACCTTGCAGCCGACACCGATCGGCGTCGCGGTCCCAAGGTCGTTCAGATCGAGCCCACGGGAGTACACCAGGCGGTGCGCGTGCTGCACGTCACACCCCACGGCAACGGCGAACTCCTTGGTCGGTGCACCGAAGCCGACCTGTGCGTGGCCCACTCGGCGTGCGATCCAGAGGTAGACGCGGCCGTCGGGCATCTGCGCGAGCTGCGTCAGCGTGCGTGTCGGCTGAGCGAAGGCTTCGTACACGGCCCACAGCGGACACGTGCCTCCGCTGCGAGAGAAGTGGAAGTCCGTTGCGGATTGCCGCTTGGAAATGTTTCCGGCGCGATCCACGCGCACGAAAAAGAACGGAACACCTCGTCGGTCGCGTCGCTGAAGCGTGCTCAGGCGGTGGCAAGTCGTCTCGAAGCTGACATCAAAGGCCTCGCCTAGGCGCTCGATGTCGTAGGCCAGCTCTTCGGCGGACTCCAAGAAGCGATCGTACGGACACAACAGCGCGCCCGCGAAGTAGTGGGCGAGGCCGATGCGCGCAAGGCCCTGGGTGCCGGGATCCTCGAGGCCGGGCGACGCAGCCAAGGTATCGAGCAACGTACTGAGCTCCAGAAAGGCCAGCTGAGTTGCGACCTGAAACGCTTGCTGACCCGTCGTGAGGTGCGCTGGGAGCGCGAGCGTCCCGGTGCTGCGATCGAAGTGACGAATCCGCGCCGCTCTCGGACCGCGCTCGCGCTGGATCACTACTTTCGCGCCATGGCGCTTGCGCAGCCGCGCGACCAGCGCGTCCAGCACATCTCCTGGTCGGAGCTCTTCCTCGCCGGCGAGGTCCTCGGCGGCGGTCTCGAGCTCGGCGATGTAGTTCTGCTTGGCGTAGAAGAAGTCGCGCACCGCCTCGTAGGGGGTCGTCAGCTCGGGTGGTGGCACCTGGTCGCGATTCTGCACGCGGCTGATCAGGATGTCGGCGCGCTGTATTGCCTCGCGGTAACGGAAAGAGAGCGCGACGAAGGCGCGGGCGATGCCGGGATGATCACCGGCCAAGGCGCGCAGCTCGGAGTCGCTCGGTTGCGCAGCGGGGGGCAGGTTCGCGAGCGCGTCCCTGAGCTCCGCGACCATTCGCGCCTCTTCCTCCCCCGAAAAATCCTGAGGATCGATACCGAAGGTTCCGCTGAGTGACAGCAGCACGCTGACGCTCAGGGGACGCTGGTTGTGCTCGAGTTGGTTCAGGTAGCTCGGGCTGATCCCCAGCTTCGCGGCCATGGCGGCTTGGGTCAGCCCGCGCTCTTCGCGGAGGCGGCGCAAGCGAGGGCCAACGAAGAGCTTCGACATCATTGGAGATTAGCAAGCTTCGCAAATTTGCAAACCATGCATCGCAAAGTTTGGCGCTTTCAGCGCTTTTCCTTCGAACCATCCGGTGCGAATTCTTTACAGTGCCCGTCGTCGAAGGCGCCAGCGTGACCCTGGCAAACATCGTGTTCCCGGAGCAGGCCAACCACGAGGGCTGCCTGTTTGGTGGTGAGGCGTTGGCGCTGATGGACAAGGCGGCTTTCGTCGCTGCTTCGCGCTACTCGAGGCGTCGGGTGGTCACGGCCCGCAGCGACGGCTGCGACTTTCGAGCGCCGGTGCGCGTTGGACATCTGGTGGAGGCGACCGCCGAAGTGATCGCTACTGGGCGCACCTCCGTGTCAGTCGACGTGCAGCTGATCGCCGAGAATTTGCTGTCTGGCGAGCGCTGGCTGGCTACTCGGGGGCGCTTCGTACTGGTCGCCTTGGATGAAGCGGGCAAACCGACCCCGCTACTACCGCGCGGAATTAAAGCGGAGGACGGCGCCTCAGGCGCTGAGCGTGGCGATCGAGAGCCAGAGGTGGTATGCAGCGCCCCGCACGCGGCACCTGGAACGCGCGCCCAGAATCGAGTGAGAGACGACCATGAGTGACACCGAGCTTTCCCTGGCCAGCGAGTTCCCCGCGCTGACCGAGAGTGAGTGGCGGGCGTTGGCTGAGGCGAGCCTGAAAGGGCAAGCGCTCGACCGACTGCAGAGCCGGACCTACGACGGCATCCTGCTGGCGCCGATCTACGCGAGAGCCAACGCACCCGTAGACGAGGCGAGCCGCGGCGTCCCCGGTGCGCCCCCCTTCGTGCGAGGGGCGACCCCGCTCGGCAACACAACCGGTGGCTGGGACATCCGCCAGTGTCTGATGGAAGGCGACCTGGCGGAGCTGAATCGCGTCGCCTTGGACGAGCTCGAGCGCGGAGCGACGTCTTTGGAGCTATGTTGGGATCGCGCGGGACGCGCCGGGCTCGACCCCGATGTGCACGGCGCGGACGTCGGTATCGAAGGGGTGAGCATCTCTTGCCTCGCGGATCTGGAGCGCGCCCTGGATGGTGTGCAACTGGAGCTCTGCACCGTGGCACTCGACGCGGGGCCAAGCTTCGCCAGCGCCGCAAGTCTTTATCTGGCGCTGATCGAGCAGCGGGGATGTAACCCCGCGGAGGTCCGCGGCGAGCTGGGTGCGGATCCACTGGCTGCGTTGCTCAGCGAAGGCTGGCTTGCGACCTCGCCGGAGGAGGCCCTGGAGCAAGCAGCCAGCTTGGCAAAGCACTGCGCCGAGCACTACCCGAAGGTTATCGCGCTCACGGCGTCGACTCGCCCCTTCGTGGAGGCTGGCGCGAGCGAGGCTCAAGAGCTTGCCTGTGCGCTCGCCAGCGGCGTGACCTACGTGAAGGCGCTCCTCGGCGCCGGCCTGCCGCTCCCCGCCGCCTTGGGCCAGCTGCGGTTCGAGCTCTCCGTGGGGCCTCGTCAGCTGGAAGACATTGCCAAGCTGCGCGCCATGCGGCGCCTCTGGGCGCGGGTGAGTGAGGCGTTCGCCGAAGCGGCGGGGAGCAGCGATGTTACCCCGGGGATCCAACTCGGCGCGCGCATGGCTTACGCATGCGTCACCCAGCGCGATCCTTGGGTCAACTTGCTACGCGCCACCATGGCAGGCTTCAGCGCAGCCGTTGCTGGTGCATCCAGCGTCACCCTGCTGCCCTACACCGCCGCCCTGGGCCTCCCTGACGAGTTTGCGCGGCGCGTGGCCCGCAACACGCAGCTGGTCTTACTCGAGGAGGCACACCTGGCGCAGGTGCTCGACCCCGCGGGCGGTTCGTTCGCCATGGAGCATCTCACGGACGAGCTAGCAAATGCCGCATGGAAACTCTTTCAGGAGATCGAAGCGGCGGGTGGGCTGCTCTCCTTTGCCAAGAGCGGTAGCTTGGCAGAGCGCCTCGCTGGCACTCGCGCAGCGCGGGACGCCAACATTGGCAAGCGCAAAGACGCCATCACCGGCGTGAGCGAGTTCCCGAACCTCGCCGAGAAGCCCGTGAAGGTGCGAGAGCTCGACTGGGCAGCGCTCAACCAAGCCGCCATCGCCCGCCTAGAGCGCAAGGATCTTCAAGTCCCCACGAATTTGGGGGTGAGGGGCTGGCTCGATGCAGCGACGCAAGGGGCCACCCTGGGGCAACTGGCGAGCGCGCTGAGCACTCAACTGACGAAGCTCCCCCAGCTCCCCCGGCATCGCTTCGCTTCAACATTCGAAGAGCTACGTGACAAGAGCGACGCGGCCCTGAAGGCCAGCGGTGCCCGACCGCGCGTGTTCCTTGCGTGCATCGGCCCCATCGCAGAGCACACGGCGCGCGCGAGCTTCAGCAAGAACTTCTTCGAGGCGGGCGGTATCGAAGCGCTGCTCAGCGCGGACAAGCAAACCGAGGCTCAACTGCTAGACGCGGACGCCTGCGCAGGCGCCTTCAAGCAGAGCCAGGCGAGCATCGCGGTGCTGTGTTCGAGCGACGCGCTCTACGAACAGCACGCCGAGAGCTTCGCCAAGGCGCTCCACGGCGCCGGCTGTAAGTGGGTGTATCTAGCGGGCCACCCCAAGGCGCAGAAACGCGACTACACCCAAGGTGTGGACGGCGCTCAGGTCGACGACTTCATCTTCGTTGGCGCAGACGTACTGGAAAAGCTCAACGCGGCGTACGCGCTGATTGGAGGCAAGTCGTGAAGCTCCCTGATTTCTCTCAGCTGCCGCTCAACCCTGAAGGCTCTGCCGCGGGGAATCAAGGTTCAGCCTTTACGGCTTGGTCGGAGGCGGCGAAGCGTGCGCTTGGCGGAGCAGGGACTTCCACTCTCGATTGGCACACGCCCGAGGGCATCGACGTCAAGCCGCTCTACACCGCGGCCGATCTAGCGGGGCTCGACTTCCTGGACACCTGGCCCGGTGCGCCTCCGTTCCTGCGCGGGCCGTACCCGACGATGTACGTGAACCGCCCATGGACCGTGCGCCAGTACGCGGGCTTCTCCACGGCAGAGGACTCCAACGCCTTCTATCGACGCAACCTCGCAGCGGGCCAGAAGGGCCTCAGCGTGGCGTTCGACCTCGCGACCCATCGTGGGTACGACTCGGATCATCCCCGGGTTGCGGGCGACGTCGGTATGGCCGGCGTGGCGATCGACTCGATCCTCGACATGGAGGTGCTGTTTGGTGGCATCCCCCTCGATCAAATGAGCGTGTCGATGACGATGAACGGCGCCGTGCTGCCGATCATGGCGCTCTACATCCTCGCGGCTGAAGAGCAGGGAGTGAGCCCGGAGAAGCTCAGCGGGACCATTCAGAACGACATTCTGAAGGAGTTCATGGTCCGCAACACCTACATCTACCCGCCGAAGCCGTCGATGCGCATCATCAGCGACATCTTCGCGTTTACTTCCTCGCGGATGCCGAAGTTCAATAGCATCAGCATCTCCGGCTATCACATGCAGGAGGCCGGGGCGACGGCGGATCTCGAGCTGGCCTACACCCTCGCCGACGGTGTCGAATACATCCGTGCCGGCATCGAAGCAGGGCTGAAGGTGGACGCGTTCGCGCCGCGCTTGTCCTTCTTCTGGGCAATCGGCATGAACTTCTTCATGGAGGTGGCGAAGCTGCGCGCGGCGCGCCTCTTGTGGGCGAAGCTGGTGAAGCAGTTTGCGCCGAAGAGCGACAAGAGCCTTAGCCTGCGTACCCATAGCCAGACCTCTGGCTGGAGCTTGTCGGCGCAGGACGTGTTCAACAACGTCACGCGCACCTGCCTCGAAGCGATGGCCGCGACTCAGGGGCACACTCAGAGCTTGCACACCAACGCGCTCGACGAGGCGCTCGCGTTGCCGACGGACTTCAGCGCACGCATCGCGCGTAACACTCAGCTCTTCCTGCAGCAGGAATCGGGCACCACCAAGGTGATCGACCCCTGGGGCGGCAGCTACTACGTGGAGCGCCTCACCTACGATTTGGCTAAGCGTGCCTGGCAGCACATCCAGGAGGTCGAGCAGAGCGGAGGCATGGCCAAGGCCATCGAAGCGGGCATCCCGAAGATGCGCATCGAGGAAGCCGCCGCACGGACTCAAGCACGGCTGGATGCCGGCACGCAGACCCTGGTCGGCGTAAATAAGTACCGCCCGGAAACGCAGGACCAGGTCGAAGTGCTCAAGGTCGACAACAGCGCCGTGCGCGCTGCGCAGATCAACAAGCTCGGGCGGTTACGCGCCGGGCGCGACGAGGGCAAGCTCCAGGGCTGCTTGAAGGCGCTGACGCAGGCCGCAGAGAGCGGCGAGGGCAACCTGCTCGAGCTGGCGCTGAACGCCGCTCGAGCGCGCGCAAGCGTGGGTGAAATCAGCCTGGCGCTCGAGCAAGCCTGGGGTCGTCACACCGCGGAGATCCGCGCCATCAGTGGGGTATACAAGAGCGAAGTGAGCCAGAGCAGCGACGCCATGGGCAAGGTCAGTGCGTTGGTCGACGCCTTCGAAGCCAAAGAGGGTCGGCGGCCGCGTATCTTGGTCGCGAAGATGGGCCAGGACGGTCACGATCGTGGCCAGAAGGTGATCGCGACGGCCTTCGCCGATCTTGGCTTCGACGTCGACATCGGACCGCTTTTCCAGACGCCGGCTGAAGTCGCGAGGCAAGCGATCGAGAACGACGTTCACGTCGTCGGCGCGAGCTCTCTTGCTGCTGGGCACCTCACCCTCGTGCCGGAACTGCGCTCCGAGCTGGAGAAGCTCGGACGTGGCGATATCCTGATCGTCGTTGGCGGCGTGATCCCACCCCAGGACTTCCAGGCGCTGCGCGACGCTGGCGCTGCAGCGATATTTCCTCCCGGAACCGTGATTTCCGAAGCTGCCGTTGAGCTCTTGCACAAGCTGAACGCCGCCCTGGGCTACGAAGAAGTCAGCTGATACCTATGAGCGTCGCCACTCCCAAGCGCCGCCCGGAGCTCGATCTAGACGGCTACGTGAACGGCGTGCTGGAGCGCGACCTCTCGCGCTTCGCGCGGGCGATCACCTTGATCGAGAGCCGCAAGAGCGAGCATCAGAAGCTCGCTCAAGAGGTGCTTGGCCGGCTCCTGCCTCACACCGGGGGCGCGCGCCGCGTGGGGATCACGGGGGTGCCCGGCGTCGGTAAGAGCACCTTCATCGAGGCGCTCGGCTGCAAGCTGGTGGAGTCGGGGCTGTCTGTTGCGGTGCTCGCGGTGGACCCGACCAGCGGTCGCAGCGGCGGGAGTATCCTCGGGGATAAGACCCGCATGCAGCGCCTAAGCATGCTGGACAAGGCGTTCATTCGGCCTTCTCCGGCCGGGCAGGCACTGGGCGGTGTCACGCGTACGACGCGCGAGACGTTGCTGTTGTGTGAAGCCGCGGGTTTTGACGTCGTGCTGGTGGAGACCGTCGGAGTTGGGCAGAGCGAGACCGTCGTCGCGGAGATGGTCGACTTCTTCCTGGTGTTGATGCTCCCCGGCGCGGGTGACGAGCTCCAGGGCATCAAGAAGGGCGTGCTGGAGCTCGCTGATTTGATCGCCGTGAACAAGTCAGACGGCGACAACCAGCAACGCGCTCAAATGGCCGCGCGCGACTATCGCGCCGCGCTCCGCATCATGCATCCCAAAGACGCGGACTGGAGTCCGCCGGTGCTGACCGTTAGCGGACTCACGGGCGCTGGGCTTGATGAGCTGTGGAGTGAGATCGAGCGTCACCGAAAGACCATGACCGACAACGGTCAGCTGGATCACAAGCGCAAGGATCAGCTCCTGCGTTGGATGTGGTCCATGGTGGACGATCGGGTGAAGCGCGCGCTGCACGAACACCCCCGGGTCAAGGCCCTGCGGAGCGAAGTCGAAAGCGGCATCCGAGAGGGCACCTTGACCCCAACTGTGGCCGCCGAGCGAGTACTGAGAGCTTTCGGACTCGACCCGGTGTGATCAACAAGGAGAGGCAATCATGGCGGAGAAGAAGCTGCATCAGCTGACGGATCAAGACGGCGAAGCCACTCGGGATCGCCCGTGGATCTTCCGAACCTATGCTGGGCACACCAGCGCCCGCGCCTCGAACGAGCTGTATCGGAGCAATCTCGAGAAAGGCCAGACGGGCCTCTCCATCGCGTTCGACCTGCCCACGCAGTGCGGCTACGACTCCGACGACCCGATCGCCTTGCCCGAAGTGGGCAAGGTCGGCGTGCCGATCAACTCGCTGGATGATTTTCATCTGCTCTTCGAAGGGATCCCCCTCGAGCAGATGAATACGTCGATGACCATCAACGGCACTTCGATGTGGCTGCTGGCGCTGTACGTCGCCCTGGCGCGTGAGCGAGGTGAAGACGAAGCCAAGTTGATGGGCACCACCCAGAACGACATCATCAAGGAGTATCTGGCGCGAGGCACCTACATTTTCCCCCCGGAACAGAGCTTGCGCATCATCTCCGAGATGTACGAGTACTGCCTCGAGCGGATCCCCAACTGGAACGCCTCGAACGTCTGCTCGTATCACCTGCAAGAGGCAGGAGCGACTCCCGCGCAGGAGCTGGCGTTTGCTCTCTCCACGGCCATCGGCATCCTCGATTCGCTGAAGCAGCGTGGTCACTTCAGCCACGAACAGTTCGAGCGCGCTACCGGGCGTATCAGCTTCTTCGTCAACTCAGGCATCCGCTTCATCGAAGAGATGTGCAAGATGCGCGCGTTCGGCGAGCTCTGGGATGAGATCACCGAGCAACGCTATGGGGTGAAGAACCCCAAGTTCCGACGCTTTCGCTATGGCGTGCAGGTCAACTCGCTCGGGCTCACAGAGAACCAACCCGAAAACAACGCCTGGCGTATCCTCCTGGAAACACTGGGTGTGACCTTGAGCCGCAACGCGCGCTGCCGTGCGCTCCAGCTGCCCGCCTGGAACGAGGCCCTGAGCCTGCCGAGACCCTGGGACCAGCAGTGGTCGCTGCGGCTCCAGCAGATCCTGGCCTACGAGACGGACTTGCTCGAGTACCCTGATCTGTTCGATGGCAGCCCCGTGGTCCAGAGCAAGGTGGAGGACCTGAAGGCCCTGGCGCGCGCGGAGATCGAGAAGATCGACGGCATGGGCGGTGTGCGCTCGGCCATCGAGAGCGGTTACATGAAGACCTCCTTGGTGCGCTCGATGGCGGAGCGTGTGTCGCGGATCGCGAAGAATGAGATCACGGTCGTTGGCGTCAACAAGTGGCAAGAGGGCATCGAGTCTCCACTGGTCAGCGGTGACGATGGCGGTCTGTTCAAGATCGACGGCGAGAGTGTGAAGGAGACCCTCGAGGCGCTGAAGGCGGTGCGCGGCAAGCGTGACGCTGAGCGCGCGAAGGCAGCGCTCTTGAGCCTCAAGGCGGCGGCAAAGAGCGGAGCCAACATGATGGAAGCCAGTGTCGAGTGCGCCTTGGCTCGCGTGACGACCGGCGAATGGGCAGGCGCCTTGCGTGAAGTGTTCGGTGAGTACCGTCCGGTGACCGGCATCGAAGGCCAGCGCCTCGGACTCGAGGGTGAGCGCGTCGAGGCGTTGCGCAAGCGCATCCAGCGCTTCACCGATGAGCGCGGTCGTCGTCCCCGCATCGTCGTCGGCAAGCCGGGCCTCGATGGGCACTCGAACGGCGCTGAGATGATCGCAGTTTCCGCGCGGCATGTCGGGTTCGACGTGGTCTACTCCGGGATCCGTCTGCGCCCGGATGAGATCGTGACCAGCGCCATCGAGGAGAGCGCCGATGTGATCGGCGCTTCGGTGCTCAGCGGCTCACACGTCGAGCTTGCGGAGCAGTTGATGAAGTTACTCGATGAAGCGGGCGCGCGGGAGCGCATCCAGGTGATCTTCGGCGGGATCATCCCGCAGGGGGACTTCGAGCGGCTCGCTCAGATCGGCATCCGCGCGGTGTTCACGCCCAAGGACTACGAGCTGATCGACATCATGGAGCGCATCTTCAGCCTGATCGAGAGCCCGGCTGCCGCGGCCGAGTGAGAGACAACGCTTGAGGTCTCAAAGTCCCACCGACTTGCTCACCCGTCTGGACCGCTTGGGCGTGTCCATGCTGGTGAGCGAGTTTGAAGATCAGCGTCCGGCGGCGCGCGAGCGGCGAGCTCAGGTGCTGAGTGAGCTGCTCGCAGCGGAGCATCGCAAGCGCGGTGTCTTCATTGGGATCACCGGCACACCAGGCGCCGGAAAGAGCACGCTGCTTGGCGAGCTTGCGCGGCGCCTCTTGGCGTCGGACCCGGAGCTCCGGGTTGCGGTGTTGGCGGTGGATCCGTCGAGCCATATATCGGGCGGTGCGTTGCTCGGGGATCGCACGCGGGTGAGGGTGGATAGCCGGGAGGGACGCTTCTATTTCCGCTCTCAGGCCTCCCAGACCCAGCTCGGTGGCCTCAGCCCCGCGAGCTTCGACGTGTGTCGCTTGCTCATGCACCTCTACGACTGCATCTTCGTGGAGACGGTTGGGGTAGGGCAGAGCGAGGTAGATATTCGTTTCCTGGCGGATCGCGTGTACCTCGTGATGACGCCCCTTGGCGGCGACGAGGTCCAGTTCCTCAAGGCCGGGGTGATGGAGATCCCTGACACGGTGATCCTCAACAAGAGCGACGCAAAGCAGGCCGCGCGCAAGGCTTACCACTCGCTGAAGGCCAGCCTGCAGCTCGCGCGGCCGTTCGACGGGGACCGGGTGGAGATCTTCCGCACCAGTTGTACGAGCGGGGAGGGATTGGATGACCTCGCTGCGCACGTACACCAGCGGGTGGTGGCGCTGGGGTCCGGTAGCGATCTGGCGAGCGCCGCGCAGCGCAACCACGATCGCGAAGCCTACTTCTACCGCCGCTGGGTGGAGCGCGAGTGGGGGCGTCAGGGCAAGCGCTACCTCGAGGACTCCCTCGGCGGCGCCGAACAGTTCCTCGAGGAATCGAAAGGCTACGATCAGGCGCAGACGGCGTTCGGAGAGCGCTTCATCGCAGCCCTTGCCCGCTGCTAGCTACTTCATCAGCACGATCGGGATGCTCAGCTTGGAGCCGGGTGCATGCTCGACGAGAGGCATCTCGAGCACCGCCTGAGACACGCACTCAATCAGGCTATCGTCCTCGATGTCGCTCTGCGGACCAGCGATCAAGAAGGGGGCACCGCTAGCCGGGACGTCTACCTTGAGCGTGATGCGCCCGCTCAGGTTCGGGTTGGCGCTCAAGGCGGACTGGTAGCAGCTGTCGACCTCGCTGAGATGGCTCTTGATGGCCTCAGTGATTGCATCCTTGTTGGTGTCGCCGACCACGGTCACGGCGCCCAAACGGATCTGAGTGTCGAACTTGGGGGCTTCACTGCTCGCTGGCTCTGCTGTGGGCCCCTCTGGTGGGGGCGCTTCAGCGGTTTCGGCAGCTGCGGATTCAGGGGTAGCTGGCGGTGCTTCTACAGGCAGGGGTTCCGACGGTGGCGCCTCAGCGGGTGGTGCTCCCCCGCAAGCGACGAGCATCAATCCCATTAGGCCCCAGCGCTGCTTCAACATGGGGCGAGGTTATCGAAGGTGCGCGAGCGACTCCAGTCGTGCCTACTGAATTGAGTGCCGTGCGGAATGATCGCGGTTGCTTCCACGGCTGTGCGGCACGTGTTCGCCCTGATTCGGGCTGTGCGGTGCACCTCTCCCCCAAGCAAGCAAGAACCCACGGCGGATAGCCGCGGGAAACCTGCGAAAGGCTTCGAACGCTCAAGCCTTCGGCAGAATGTTGTACTCCTCGCGAAGCTCTGCCACGGGGCGGTCGATGACGGCCCAGTGATCCCAGTGGTCGAAGAAGTCCGTGTTGCACTGAGTTCCGCGCAGAAATGCCTTGAGAAAGGCGTCGATGTCTAGCTCGCCGACTTCAGGCTGAGCTTGGGGCACCATGCGGATGCCGAGGTCGAACTGGCAGAGCACGAACACCAGGATGCTGGCGGTCTGTTCCTTGCGGTAACCGGCGGTGAATGCCGCCACCTGCAGCTCGCCCTTGGGATCCGTGTCGTAGTCGCCCAGGATGTGCGAGAGGTCGTGGGGCAAGATCATCTCTGGTGCGGAGTAGCGCTCGCCCGGCAGTGCGAAGCCGCGCTCCCGACAGTGGTCGAAGTACTCGCGTCCAAGGGTGCCCTTGGGGAGCTTCTCGAAGGCCTGATACTTGGCTGCGGTTTCCTTGTTCTCGAGCGCGCCTCGCAAGGTGCCAAGGGTTTTCAGGATGCCGATGGCCCCTTGCTGCTCGTACAGCTGCCCGATGCTGTCGCCGATGTACATATGCCGCAGCACGTCTAGACGCAGGAGCGCGTACTCGTGTTTCACGTACTTGCGCAGCTGCTCGATCTCGTGAAGATCGACCGCGAGCGCCTGCGCGAAGTCTTCGACGGCCTTCAGCTGGTGCTCGTTGGCTTCCCCGCTCGCTAGGCTCGCGACCACCATCGCCGTGACGAGCTGTCTTCGGATCTCCGGGCGCTCGATTGCCGTGCGGAGAGCCTCCGGCGTGATCGGCTTGAGTGCGTCCAAGTCGAAGTCCTGCTTGAGGATGTTGCGCTTGCCTGCCTCGAGGAGCTGGCGCTCGACGATCGACAAGCGGCCGTCGCTCTCGAGCACGGTCTTCAGGGCGCGGATACCAGGCTCGGCTTCTTGCGGCGTCGGGAAAACGAACTGCATGGGTCGCCTCTCTCGTTTCTGCGTGGCTATTGGCGTGGACCAGTCTGCAGACCGAGCGGCGGCTTCGTAAGTGCTCAAAAACTCGTGGGTGCCGCCTGACCCGTGCAGGCTAGGTCCAAAGCGCGAGTGGTAAGCTGTGGAAACTAGGTGTGTTTTTCGAGCGACCGGCCCGTGGGCTGAATGTCCTGGCTCGGCATGTATACATGATGTATACACCCATCAGTCGCAGTAACTAGACTGCGTGAAGTCGGGGGCGACCCGGGGCTCGGGCGCCCACCGCAGGAGAAGATCATGAAGAACGTTGCAAGTATGGCCATGGGGCGCGGATTGCGTTTCCTTGGAGAGCTCGGTGGAGCCGAGTGGATCGACCGCTGGGGCTTGCGGCCCCAGGCGACGCGTCTGGTGGAGAACGGAGCGCGGGTAGGTTTCCGTGCGGCACAGAATGCCGGGCAGCGCTTCAAGCCAGTGTTGAAGCTGGTGCAGCCGTCGCGCCTCGACCGCCCGGCGAGCAAGCCGGCGTTGTTCGATCTGAACATCACGGACGAGCAGCAGATGACGCGGGACACGCTGCGTCGTTTCGCAGAGGACGTGATGCGCCCCGCAGCGCGCTCCTCCGATGACAAGTGCAGCACGCCTCAGGAACTGCTCGATGAGTCCATGGATCTCGGTCTGACATTGATGGCGTTGCCGGAGAGTCTCGGCGGCGCCGGCACGGAACGCTCGCCGGTCTCCAACGCCCTGGTGATGGAAGACCTGGCGTACGGTGATATGGGGATCGCGCTCGCGGTGCTCGCGCCGCTTGCGGTCGTGAACCTGTTGGTCGACTTCGGCACAGCGGCCCAGCAGTCTAAGTACCTCTCGCCACTGGCCGAGGCTGGCTTCGTTGGCTCAGCGCTCGCTGTGAGTGAGCCGACACCGCTGTTCGATGCGTATCGCCTGCGTACCCGTGCGCAGCGCACTGACGGCGGCTACGTGCTCAATGGCGTGAAGACGCTGGTGCCGCTTGGAAGTCGGGCTGAGTTGTTCCTGGTTGCGGCGCTCAGCGACTCTGGGGAACCGGAGCTGTTCATCGTCGAGCGCGATGCGAAGGGCCTCGAGATCTTCGAGGACCACTGCATGGGGCTTCGCGCTGCAGACCTGGCGCGGCTCGAGCTAAAAGACGTGCGCGTGTCACGTGAGGCGCGGATCGGCGGAGACCAGGTCGCGTTCCGCTACTCCGAGGTGATCGATCGCGCGCGCATCGGCTGGTCCGCGATGGCGGTGGGCTGCGGTCAATCGGTGCTCGACTACGTGATCCCTTACTGCAATGAGCGCTTTGCCTTCGGCGAGCCGATCACGAATCGTCAGTCCGTTGCGTTCTTGATCGCCGACATGGCGCTCGAACTCGACGGTATGCGGCTCTTGATGCAACGCGCCGCTAGCCGCGCGGAAAATGGCTTGAGCTTTACTCGCGAGGCTTATCTGGCTCGACTCCAGGCGAGCGAAAAGGGCATGAAGATCGGCAGCGACGGTGTGCAGCTCCTGGGTGGTCACGGTTTCGTCAAGGAGCACCCGGTCGAGCTTTGGTATCGGCAGCTTCGAGGCATCGGTGTGCTCGAGGGCGCACTCTACGTGTGAGGAGGCTCTGAGATGTTGAACCTAGAAGTACCGAAGAAGCTGAAGCCTCTCGTCGAACAAGCCACCCAGGTGGCAAACTTCGTGTTTCGCCCGATCTCTCGCAAGTACGACCTGGCGGAGCATGCTTACCCC
This sequence comes from Polyangiaceae bacterium, assembly GCA_020633205.1. Lineage (NCBI taxonomy): Bacteria > Pseudomonadati > Myxococcota > Polyangiales > Polyangiaceae > Polyangiaceae bacterium. Next base: position 289,205 of record JACKEB010000019.1, on the reverse strand, counting down.
AAGGAGCTCGATCTGCTCGCTGCGGCGATGGACGGCATGAACTCCGCAGGAGGTGTGGGTGCCGGCGCCGGCGAACTCTCGCGTAAGCAAACCGGCGATGCTGGGGTCAAAAACGGCGCCAATATGGCGACGGTGCTTGGTCTCACCGAGCTCTGCTGGGGCGACGTTGGCCTGGCGCTGTCGATCCCGCGTCAGGGATTGGGCAACTCCGCTATCGCGGCGGTTGCCACCCCAGAGCAGAAAGCCAAGTTCAACGGCACCTGGGCTGCGATGGCGATCACGGAGCCTGGAGCTGGCTCCGACTCTGGCGCGATCCGCACGACGGCGGTGCGTGACGGTGACGAGTGGGTGCTAAACGGCGAGAAGATCTTCGTTACCGCAGGGGAACGCTGTGACAGCGTCGTTGTTTGGGCGACGCTAGATGCGAGCCTCGGGCGCGCGGCGATCAAGTCGTTCATCGTGCCCAAGGGCACGCCGGGCATGCAGGTGCTGCGCCTGGAGCACAAGCTCGGTATTCGCGCCTCAGACACCGCGACCATCGCCTTCACGGATTGCCGCATCCCCTTCGAGAACATCCTGGGGAGCCCGGAGATCGACACCCAGAAGAGCTTTGCCGGGGTCATGCAGACCTTCGACAACACGCGACCGGTGGTGGCGGGCATGGCGATCGGTGTGGCGCGCGCCGCGCTGGAGCTGACCCGCGACATCCTGAAGCAAGAAGGCATCAAGCAGACCTACCGCGGCTCCATTTGGTCGCGTAGCGCAGCCGAGGCAGAGCTTTGCCGCATGGAAGCAGAATGGGAGGCCGCGCGGCTGCTCACCCTGCGCGCAGCGTGGATGGCGGACAACGGCATCCCCAACAGCATGCAAGCTTCCATGGCCAAGGCCAAAGCAGGGCGCATGGCGACTGACGTGACGCTGCGCTGCGTGGAGCTGTGCGGTGGCGCGGGCTACAGCGAGACGGAGCTCCTGGAGAAGTGGGCGCGTGACTCGAAGATCCTCGATATCTTCGAGGGCACTCAGCAAATCCAGATGCTGGTCGTCGCGCGCCGGCTCTTGAACAAGAAATCGAGCGAGCTTCGATAGTGGAGTCGAGCCGTCCGCGGTCAGTCGCGGGCGGCTCGAACTGACGGCCCGACTCGCTCCGGCATTGTTTGCGTGGAAAGAGCGGGCGGGTCGCGTTTCCTCGCAGTTTGCCCTCTCGTCGCAGTGCGTCGCGTTGACAGCGTCGCGCGGTTGGGAGAGTGTTTCCCCCGCGTTTCGGCCGGCCGGCATGAGTGCTCGTCCCGAACCGCTCGCGCCCTCGGGCGCGCAACGCATAGGGGAGACGCATGAATCACACCGCACGCCGTGACTTCTTGAGACTACTACTGCTCGGAGGTGCGAGCCTCGGCCTGCTGCCTGCCTGCGACGACAAGAAGGCGCCGACCGGCGCTGCGAGTGGCAGCCCGAGCTCCGCGCCAACCGCTGCCGGAGGTGGGGACACCAACAAGGAGTTCCAGATCGGTTGGTCGGTGTGGACTGGTTGGATGCCGTTCAAGCTGATGCAGGAGAAAGGCTTCCTGCAGAAGCGTGCGGAGGAGCACAAGGTCAAGATCAAGCTCGTCGAGTTCAAGGGCTACATGGACTCGGTCCAGGCGTTTGCAGCCAAGAAGCTCGACGGCTGCGCCATGACTTCCATGGAGTCACTGCAGCCCGCGTCGAACGGCGTGCCCAGCGTTGCGATTCTGATCAACGACCGCAGCAACGGTGGTGACGGCGTCCTGGTGCGTGAAGGCACGGATCTGAAGGGCCTCAAGGGCAAGACCGTGCTGCTCGAGGAGTTCAGCGTCAGCCACTACCTCCTGAACCGCGCTCTCGAGTCCGTCGGACTCAAGGAGAAGGACGTCAAGATCAAGAACATCCCAGGCGACGATGCGGGCAAGGCTTTCCTCACGGATAAGAGCGTCGAGGCCGTGGCGACGTGGAACCCGCACCTGTTCCAGGCTGTGGAGCAGGGCAAGGGCAAGGTGGTGTTTTCGAGCAAGGACATCCCTGACGAGATCATGGACTTCCTCGTGATGAACGAAGACGCGCTCAAGGCGAACCCCGGCCTCGGACCGGCGCTCACCGAGGCGTGGTTCGACGCGATGGCGTACTTCGCGGCGGAGGCGACCCGCAAGGACGCCATCGACATCATGGCCAAGGGGGCCGGCTCCTCGGTAGAAGATTTCGAGAAGATGCTCAAGGACACCGACCTCTTCACCGACAAGAGCAAAACGGCGGATTTCCTCGAGGGCGAGAAGATCAAGGGCACGATGGAGAAGGTGAAGAAGTTCTCCTTCGATCACGACTTGATCAAGAACGAGGGCTTCCAGATTGGTTTCGGGCATGACGCCAAGAGCCAGCTCAAGTTCGACAAGAGCTACATCAAAGTCTGACGCTCATGACTAACGAGGCCCCGCCAGAGAAGGCCGAGGATCCTGCAGAGCCGCCCGTGCGCAAGCGGGCGGTGCAGCTGATTGGTTCTCCTCTCCCCCGCGTGCGTCAGGTGATCTTGGGGGTCATTCCGATCCTGATCTTGTGCCTGCTGTACGCGTACTACAGCCATCAACGCCATGTGGAAAATCCCATGGACCGCTTGATGCCGGGCCTCGATCAATTGACGGAGGGTCTGAAGGAGATCACGACACCCAACAAGCGCACCGACGAGGTTTGGCTGTGGGTCGATACCAAGGCCTCACTGTTGCGCTTGTTCAAGGGCATGGGCGCCGGGCTCGGCATCGCGATCAGCCTCGGGCTCTTGATGGGGATCTTCTCCCATGTGCGCGCGATCTTCGCACCCCTGATGACGGCGCTCGCCAAGGTCCCACCGCTGGCCCTGTTGCCGATCATCTTCATCTTCCTGGGCGTCGATGAGAGCTCGAAGATCGTGCTCATCGCGCTCGGCATCGCCCCCACACTCACGAACGACATCGCGTTGGCTGGCAGAGGCGTACCTCAGAGCGCAGTGGTGAAGGCGTACACCCTGGGAGCGAGCACCACCGAGGTCGCGTTCAAGGTGATCTTCCCACAGATCCTCCCGCGCATCCTCGACTCGATCCGACTCACCATTGGCCCTGCGTGGATTTTTCTCATCGCTTCTGAGGCGATCAGCGCGGATAGCGGCCTCGGCTATCGCATCTACGTTGTGCAGCGACAGCTCGCGATGAACGTGATCTTGCCTTACGTGCTCTGGATCGCGCTGCTCGGCGTCGTCATGGACTACATCATCGCAGGCATCTCCCGCTGGGGCTTCCCCTGGGCGCACGACCGAGGGGGCCACTGATGGCTGAGACGAAGACCGACGCTTCGGCGCTTACGTTGGATGTCTCCCGGGTCTACCAGCGCTACCCGAGCAAAGGTGGGCACCAAGTGGTGCTCAACGACATCTCGCTCAAGGTGCCCGAGCCGCAGTTCTTGACGGTGGTGGGCCCCAGCGGCTGCGGCAAGTCCACGCTGTTGCGGCTGATCCTTGGTAGTGAATCCCCGTGGAAAGGCACCGTGCACGCCGCGGGGCAAGAGGTGATTCACCCGGATCGCAACCGCGGCATCGTGTTTCAGCGCTACTCGCTGTTTCCTCACCTCACGGTGCTGCAGAACGTGATGTTCGGGCTCGAGCTGGATGGTAGCTGGCTCTTGCAGAAGTGGCTCACTTGGCCTTGGTACAAGCAGAAGCACAAGCAGCACCAAGAGCAGGCAATGCACTACCTGAAGACGGTGAAGCTCGATCAACACGCCGCCAAGTACCCGCATCAGCTTTCCGGCGGCATGCAGCAGCGCGTGGCCATCGCTCAAGCGATGATCATGAAGCCCACCATCCTGTTGATGGATGAGCCGTTCGGCGCCCTGGACCCCGGCACTCGGGAGGACCTCCAGCTGACCATCATCGAGACCTTCGAGGAGCAGAAGACGACCATCTTCTTCGTCACCCACGACCTCGAAGAGGCCCTCTTCGTCGGGACGCGCCTCTTGGTCCTCTCGAGCTTCTACTCAGAGGACACGGGGAAAGAGACCAACGGGGCGAAGCTCGTGATGGATATCCCGACCCCCAAGACGCCGACCACCGCCGACAAGAAGCGCGGGGATTTTCGCGAATTAATCCAGGAAGTGCGTCGTCAAGGTTTCGACCCGGAGTACCGCCAGCACGTCCGGGAGTTCGACCTCCGCCACTGAAGCTCGGCGAGCGGTTTTCTTTATGGTGGGGCGAGCTATAACGCCGGCTCGGCCATGAGCGACGACTCCCATACCCTCACCCACGTCGAGAGCAAGGACTTCATCCGCGAGAAGATCGAGCGGGACATCCAGACCGGCAAGTACAACGGCCGCGTCGTCACCCGCTTCCCGCCAGAGCCCAACGGCTACCTGCACATCGGGCACAGCAAGAGCATCTGCCTGAACTTCGGCTTGGCGAAGCAGTATGGTGGTCGCTGTCACCTGCGCTTCGACGACACGAACCCCACGACTGAAGATCCGGAGTTCGTGGAGTCCATCCAGGCGGACATCCGTTGGCTCGGCTTCGACTGGGGGGAGCACCTCTACTTCGCCTCCGACTACTTCGAGAAGTTGTACCACTTTGCCGAAGAGCTAATCCGTGCGGATAAAGCGTATGTGTGCAGCCTGAACGGAGATGAGGTGCGCGAGTACCGGGGCACCATCAGCGAGCCTGGTCGCCCGAGCCCAAACCGGGACGCCACCGTGGAAGAGAACCTCGACTTGTTCCGGCGCATGCGGGCGGGCGAGTTCGAAGACGGCAAGTACACCCTGCGCGCGAAGATCGACATGGCGCACCCGAACATGAAGCTCCGGGATCCGCCGATCTACCGCATCCGGCACGCGCATCACTACCGCACGGGCGACAAGTGGTGCATCTACCCGCTGTACGACTTCACGCACGGTCTGTCCGATGCCATCGAGGGCGTGACCCACTCGATCTGCACCTTGGAGTTCGAGAACAACCGTCCGCTGTACGACTGGTTCGTCGAAGCCGTGGACGCGCTGCCTGAGGGCGCCGGTGCGAACCCTCAGCAAACCGAGTTTGCGCGCCTCAACATCACGTACATGGTGATGAGCAAGCGCAAGTTCCTGCGCCTGGTGAACGAGAAACATGTCGCCGGCTGGGACGACCCGCGCATGCCGACCGTCGCTGGCTTGCGGCGCCGTGGCTACACCCCCGAGGCGATTCGCGCGTTCGCCGAGCGCGTGGGCGTCGCCAAGAACAACAGCTTGGTCGAGATCGAGCTGCTCGAGCACACGCTGCGCGAGGACTTGAACCAGCGTTCGCCGCGCGTGATGTGCGTGCTGCGGCCGCTCAAGCTGATCCTCAAGAACTTCGACGAGGTGGTGGGCAAGCGCGAGGAGCTCGAGGCGCCATACTACCCGCCGGACGTCGGTCGTCCCGGCTCACGCAAGGTCCCGCTCACGAAGGAAATCTGGATCGAGCAGGATGACTTCGCCGAAGAGCCCCCGCCGAAATGGCATCGCCTGGCGCCGGGTGCTTCCGTGCGGCTGCGCTACGGCTACGTGATCACCTGCGAGTATCCCGTCGTCGACGAGAGCGGGAAGCTGGTTGAAGTCATCGCGAAGCTTCACACACCAGAAGAAGCCGAGCAGATGAAGGTGAAGGGCACCATCCACTGGGTGAGTGCGGAAGACGCCGTCGACTGCGAGGTGCGCCTCTACGATCGCCTGTTCAGTGTGCCAGAGCCTGACGCGCTGGAAGAGGGCGTCGACTTCATCACCACGCTGAATCCCAAGAGCCTAGAAGTGCTCGAGGGCTGCAAGCTCGAGCCCGCAGCCGCGCAGGAAGGGCTCACTCGCGTTCAGTTCGAGCGCCAAGGCTTTTTCTATGCGGATTTGGACTCGAAGTCGGACGCGCTGATCTTCAACCGCACGGTGTCTCTCAAGGACAGCTGGGCGAGGCAGACGCAGCCCAAGCAGGCCGCTCCTGAGCGTCGTCGTGCGCAGCCCAAGGCGGCCCAAGCTGCGCAGGCGCCGAAGCCGATCGAGCTCGACGCTGCGGCACAGATGCTCGTGATGGTGCACGGCATCACGCCTCACGAGGCCAACGTGGTCAGCGGCGACGAACGCCTCGGCAAGCTGCTGGTCGGTGTGGACGGCCTGGACGGCGACGTGAAGGCTGTCACCCGCTGGCTGGTGAACGACGTCGCCTCCTACCTCAAGGGGCACGACGGCGAGCCTCCGTTCGGCCCTGCAGAGCTGATCGAGCTGGTCGAGCTGCAGGCTGCGGGGACGCTCTCCAGCCGCCTGGCGAAGGACGTATTCGCCGAGCTGGTCAAAACCGGCGACTCACCCAAGGCGATCGTGGAGCGCCTCGGTGGCGGCCAGATCGACGACGAGGCTGAGCTGACGGCGGTCATCAAGAAGGTGCTCGCCGACAACCCGGATCACGTGAAGCGCTACCGCGAAGGCAACCAGAACCTGATCGGCGCATTCGTTGGTCAGGTGATGCGCGCGACGGGGGGCAAAGCCAACCCGAAGCTCGTGAATGAGCTGCTGCGCCGCGAGCTGAACGCGAACTGAGGCGCGCTACTGGTGCCATGACACACTCGGGCAAGGTCGAAGTTTATTGCCGCAAGGCAACGAAATCCGACTTGCCCGAGGTCTTGCGCTTGTACGCTCAGCCAGAGCTTGACGACGGAAAGACGCTGCCCCTTGCAGAGGCGGAGCGGGTCTTTGCCAAGATGTTGAGCTATCCCGACTACTCGGTCTACATCGCCTGCGCAAACGAAGTCGTCGTTGGTACCTTCGCTCTGCTGATCATGGACAACTTGGCCTACATGGCTGCGCCCTCCGCGGTGATCGAAGACGTTGCTGTGGACCCGGAGCGCCACGGCGAAGGCATCGGTCAGGCGATGATGCACTTCGCCCTCGACGTGTGCCGCGAGAAGGGCTGCTACAAGGCCATCCTCTCCTCAAACGTCAAGCGCACCCGCGCCCACGCCTTCTACGAACAGCTAGGCTTCGAACACGACGGTTACGCTTTCCGTGTGGATTTATAGCTCCGGCGGCAACGTCCCGCTTCAGGCTGCCCGCCGATCACTTTTGGTGGTCGAGTTTTAACCGCCAAGGACGCCAAGAGCGCCAAGGATCAAGGGTTTCCACTTTCGTGCGGATCCTAGACGCCGAACATTGATGGGCTGCGTTGTACTCCCCGAAATCTTGGCGTCCTTGGCGTCCTTGGCGGTCAACCGAGCTCGCTGAAGGAGGTACGGTCGCCTTGCTAGGAGGGGTCGGCCGCCCAGCTCTTTGCTAGCGGGCAGGCTGCGACCTTCTCGGCGTTCGTTTGCTCCGTCAGCATCTTCGACTTTTCGCTGTTCGAGCGTACGCGCATCAGGGTGATCAGCTCGATGGCGTCGGGGTTCGTGATGTGATCCCGCATCCAGTCGAGGCGCGCGCCTTCGATGCCGATGGGATCTTCCTCCGGGTCGAGCTTGGCGTGCTGATCCACGTCGCACATCAACTTGAGCGCGACGGGATAAGGCTGGTCGGGTTCTTCCTCTTGTGGGGCGGCGCTCGAGGGGCCGCAGCCAATGCTGGCGGGTAGGAGCGTCAGGCAGAGAACGGAGAGCGCTAGTCGGGCCATGGCAGGCTTCGACACTGCGCTCGAGTGATGCTTGGGTGCACTTCAGCGATTCTCTCCCCCCCAAGAAAAGAACCTGAACATGGGTTTGGGGGTGAGGTCAGTCGCGGCCCTCTTCTACCGCATGACAAGCCACCAGGTGCCGCGCGCTGGTGCCGACTTGGATCAGCTCGGGACGCTCCGCTTTGCAGCGATCGTTCACCAGCGGGCAGCGACCCGCGAAGGCACAGCCCTTGGGGATGTCGAGGGGAGATGGCACGTCGCCTTGCAGGACCTCAGCGTTGCCGCGATCCCGCGGGTCATCGATGGGGATCGCGCCCTGCAGCGCCTTGGAGTAGGGATGGCGTACATCGCGATCGAGATTTTCCGCGGGGAGTTCTTCGACGATGAAGCCAAGGTACATGACCGCGACGCGATCACAGAAGTGCTGCACCACCTTCAAGTCGTGGGAGATGAACAAGAACGTCAGCCCCAAGGATTCCTTGAGGTCGCTCATCAAGTTCAAGAGCTGGGCCTGCACTGATACGTCCAGCGCGGAGACGGGTTCGTCCGCCAGTACGAACTCAGGTTCGACCGATAGCGCGCGAGCGATGCCCAGGCGTTGACGCTGCCCGCCGGAGAACTCGTGCGGGTACTTGCGGCGGATGTCCCGACGTAGCCCGCAACGCTCGAGCAGTTCGTCGATACGAGCGCTGACCTGCGCAGGGGGCACGATTTGGTGGAACTTCAGCGCCTCGCCGAGCATGCCTTCCACCGTCATGCGCGGGTTCAGCGAAGCGTAAGGGTCCTGAAACACGATCTGCATGCGCCGCTTGAACGGGCGCAGCGCCGCATAGTCGAGGCGTGAGATGTCCTTGCCATCGAATTCGATCTGACCCGACGTGGGCTCGAGCAAGCGCACCAGCACCTTGCCCAGGGTTGACTTGCCGCAACCTGACTCACCCACCAAGCCGAAGCTCTCGCCCTTTTCGACCTCCAGGTCCACGCCGTTGACGGCGTGCACGCGGGCGATTTCACGGCCGAGAAAGCCACCGCGCTTCGGGAAGTGCTTCACCACTTGGCGCGCACGGAGCAACGTCATGCTTCCTCCTGCCGTGGGGAAACGGGAGGCTGCGAGCCTGCGTCGGGAGCGGGTATCGGAAAGAAGCAGCGGACACTGGTGCCAGCCGCTTCCTCCAGATCGGGTTCTGCGTCCCGGCAACGCGCCTGTTCCGTTTCGCTCAGGCTCAAGTGATGCGCGCAGCGATCACGAAAGCGGCAGCCCCCGGGGAGCTTGCGCAGATCTGGGACGAGGCCTGGGATGGTCTCCAGTCGGCGCGTGGTGCGTGCGCCGCGCTTCGGAATCGAGCGCAAGAGCGCGGCGGTGTAGGGATGCCGTGGCTTGTGGAAGAGGTCGTCCACGCTGGCTTGTTCGACGACCCGCCCGGCGTACATCACCACGACGCGATCGCAGACCTCTGCGATCACACCGAGGTCATGGGTGATGAGCAAGATGGCTGTGCCCAAGCGCTCTCGGAGGTCGAGCATCAGGCGCAGCACCTGGGCCTGAATCGTCACGTCGAGGGCGGTGGTGGGTTCGTCAGCGATCAAGAGCTTCGGGTTACACGCCAGGGCCATCGCGATCATCACGCGCTGGCGCATGCCCCCGGAGAGCTGATGGGGGTACTCGTCGATGCGGGTATCCGGCGAGGGGATACCGACTTGCTTGAGTAGCTCGAGCACGCGCGCGCGACGCTCCTGCTTGCTGAGCTGGGGCTGATGCAAGATCAGCGCTTCCGCAACCTGGTCGCCGACACGAATCACCGGGTTCAGCGCCGTCATGGGCTCTTGGAAGATCATCGCGATGTCGTTGCCCCGCACCTTGCGCATCTCGCGCTCAGAGAGCTTCACGAGATCGCGGCCGCCGAACAGGATCTGTCCACCGCTGATCTTTCCCGGTGGGCTCGGGATCAGGCGCAAGATGCTCTTGCTGGTGACGGTCTTTCCGCAACCCGACTCGCCCACCAGCCCGACGACTTCACCCGAGCGGATGTCGAAGCTCACGTCGTCGACGGCGATGAGCTTGCCCGTTTCCGTGGAGAACGAAGTCTCGAGGTGCGAGACCTCGAGCAACTTCTCGCCACCGCCCTTCGAGAGGGTGCTCATAGGCTCTTCGGGTCCAGCGCGTCTTGCAGCGCATCCGCGAATACGTTGAAGCAGAGCACCAAACCGAGCATCGCCAGCGTGGCGGCGCCGATTTGCCAGTAGTAGCCATTGATCAGCTCGGCGCGGCTCTGATTGATCATCACGCCCCAGCTTGGCTCACCCTGTACGCCTAGCCCGAGGTAGCTCAGGATGACCTCGCTCTTGATCGCTGCAACGAACAGCAGCGCGAAGTACACGAGCACCAGGTGCAACGTGTTCGGGAGGACGTGGAGCAACAGGATGCGTGCGTGGGAGTAGCCCATGGCGCGCGCCGCCTGGACGTAGTCGCTCTCGCGCAGCTTGAGCACCTCACCGCGCACAACGCGGCAAGGACCGACCCAGAAAGTTGCTCCGAACGCGATGTAGACGACGATCAAGCCGCGACCCAGATCGGTCCGGCTGACGGCGTAGCTCAGCGCAATCAGTAGCAGCAGGTTGGGTATCGACTGAATCGTTGAGTACAGCCATACGACGACGGTGTCCGTCGTCTTGCCAAAGTAGCCGGCGATAGCTCCGGTCAGCGACCCCACCACGGAGCCAATCAGCGCGGAAACGAAGCCGACGTTGAAAGCCACCTTGGTGGAGTAGAGCATGCGCACGATGATGCTCCGGCCTTGACGATCGGTGCCGAGCCAATGCTTCCAGGTTTCGCCGTTTGGCGACTGATAATTGGTGCCGACGCGATCCGCGAAGTCGCCACCAATCACGCCGAGGGCGACCAGCGCTGCGATCAGCATATAGAGGCTGATGACGACCAGGCACACCATCGCAAAACGATCCCGGCGAAGCTTTAGGCTTGGCCGCGACCGCCAGATGTCCTGAATTCGACGCACCACAGGGTTCGTGGAGTCGGTGGTAACTGCTGCGGTCGTCACTCGAGCCTCACCCGTGGATCGACGACGGCGTAGAGCACGTCGTTCAAGATGGTGGTCAACACGAACAGCACGGAGATGAGTAGGGTGAGCGCGCGAATGACCGGGAAGTCTGCTGACTCGATCGCCTCCAGGAGCTGGGCTCCAAGCCCAGGAATGCCGAAGAAGCTCTCCAGCAAAAGCGACCCAGTGACCAAGAATGGCAATGAGATCATCACCCGAGTCACGATGGGGATCAGCGCGTTCCTGAGCACATGGCGCGTCAGCACCCGGGTTGGTCCCGCGCCTTTGGCGAGCGCTGTAGTCACGTGGTCGCGGCCGATCTCTTCCACCAACACGGAGCGGTAGAAGCGCGTGTCGTAACCAAGCCCGACGACGATCAACACGATGATCGGCAGCGTGAGGTATTGCCAGCGCTCGCTCCAGCCAGCGTCGTAGCCATGGATTTGGAAGGCGCGCATTTGGAAGGCGAGCAGGTACTGACCCACCACGATGTAGACCAAGAAGCTGATGCTCATGCCGGTGACGGCCAGCGCCATCAGGCCCCGGTCCAGCGCACGCTGGCGAAAGGCCGCAGCGATGAGGCCGATAGCAATGGCGAGCAGCGTCGTTGCGAGCAGAGCTGGCAGGGTGAGGCTGAGCGACGGTCCGGCTCGCTCCTTGATGATCTCCGAGACGGGCTGTTTGGTCTTGAAGCTCTTTCCAAAGTCAAACGTGACCGTCTGCTTCAGGTAGTCGAGGTATTGCCCTATCAGCGGCTTATCGAGTCCGTATTCCGCGCGGATCGTTTGCAGATCCTGCTCCGTCGCGTTCTTTCCCGCCATTTGCAGCGCGGGGTCGCCACCCACGACGTTCAGCAGCAAGAACGTAATCAGCGTTACCCCCAAGATGATGGGGATGCCTCCGAGCAGGCGCCGCAGAACGAAGGCCCACATCAGCTGGAGTTCCTCGCACGCGCCAGGTTCGAGCCAGAGCGCTTCATAGTGGGTCCACGTCCAGGTATTTGAACCAGTTGTCCCAGACCTCGCTGGGGTTGAAGTTCTTTACACGCTCGTTCCAGACGTAGTCGCGAGTACGCGCCATGCTGCCAATCGCGACGCAGTCCTCGATCACCATGTCGCGCAGCTGAGCGTAGAGCGCGTCTCGCTCAGCGGACGGAGGAAGCACGCGCGCCTTCTCGAACAGCTCGTTGTACTTGGGGTTGTCGTAGTTGAACTTGTTCGAGCCGGGTGTCTTGTTGGGGCCGTAGAACAGCTGGAGGAAGTTCTCCGCGTCCGGATAGTCGGCGCCCCACGCCAGGCCGAAGAACTGCGACTTCTTGCGACGCATCTTGTCTTGCAGCTCGGGGAACGAAGACTGACGCACCTCCATCTTCACCCCGATCTTCGCCAGCTGACGCGTGACCATTTCGCCTTGCTCGTCACTATTGCCACCGCGGTTGGTGTCCAAGGTCAGCACCGGCAAGCCTTTTCCTTCGGGATAACCGGCTTCGGACAATAGCTGCTTCGCCCGTTGCAGATTGGGCCCGCGATAGGGGCTGCCGTCACGCTTGTGCCCAGCTAGGCCGGGAGGGATTGGGCCGTCGTAGAGCACGTTGTTGTCGTTGTAGAAGGCGTGGTTGAGCTCGCGAGTATCTAGGGCAAGGCTGATGGCTTGCCGCACCTTTCGCGCCCGATCCGCTTGCTCCTTGGTCGCGCCGGCTTGCATCCCACCAAACACCGGGTCTTCCATGTTGAAGCCGCGATAGATGAAGTCGAGCAGCGGAAGGTGAAAGTAGCCGACGCCTTCTTTGACGAACGTCGGGCGCATCGACTTGTCAGGGGCGAACACCAGCTCGTTGTACTCCGCCGGGGTCTGCGTGGCGTCTAGGTCGCCCACGCGAAACTTGAGCCACATTGGCTGGTCCTGCTCGAAGACGTGGATTACGACCCCGTCCAGGAACGGAATCCGTTTCCCCGCGGCAGCTAGGAGCCCGCGCTTTTCGAGCTCCGGGCTTGCCTTGGTGGGGTAGTATGCCTCGCGGTAGTTGGGGTTCTTGCTGTACTTGAGGAAGCTCCCTCGTACCCACTCATCCAGTTTGAAGGCGCCCGTGCCTACCGGGTGAGCCGTGAACTGATCGCCATAGTGTTCCGCGCACTCCCGCGGGACCACGGCAGTGGTTCCCATGGCCAACACGTTGAGTAGCTGTGGGTAGGGGCGGGTCAGCTGGATTTCGAAGGTGTAGCGACCGCTGACCTTGAGGCCCTCGATTGAGGCGCTCCACTCGAACGGCGCGTTTGGCGGCCGTTTGTCCATGCGCTCTTTGAAGGCATCGAAACCCTTGATGCGATCGCGGTAGAGCCACCACCCGGTGGGTGAGTTCGCGCGATCCGCCATGCGCATCATCGACCAAACGACGTCCTGCGCCACCACCTCGCGCCCCTTGCCAGCGGGCTTGTCTGAATCCGCGGGGAAGCATTCGTCGTCCTGGAAGATGACGCCGCGCTTGAGCTCGAAGTGGTAGTGCAGCGATTCGTCGGAGACGTCTGGCATCTTGGCCAGTAGGAGTGGCCTCAGCTCGAACGGGCGGACGAGGTATTCGTACTCGAAGAGCGTCTCATACACCTGCGCTTGAGCGAGGTTGTCGTAGGTGCTCGAGTTGCGGACGGGATCGAAGGTGCCGACCTTCGCGCGTGCCGAGAAGTGGAAGTAGCGCTTGCCCTTCTCCCATTTCGGAGGCGACTTGCACCCGTTGGTGCAGAGCGCCACCAACGCGATCCAGACCAAGAGCGACCACGAGCGGATGAACGCGCGCCGCGTCGCGCCTCCCCCCCCAATCCAAGCCCCGACCGAAGCTGAGCTGCGGCCTTTTGACTTGGGGTTGGGGGTGAGGGGTGTGGTGGGTTGTTGCCGGGAGGAAACTCCACGGCTCCGAGAGGCAGCGCGCAGCACGACGCTAGAAGGTCACCACGCTGCGAATCGACTTGCCCTCGTGCATCAAGTGCAAGGAGTCGTTGATCTTGTCGAGAGGCAGCGTGTGGGTGATGAGCGGGTCGATCTGGATCTTTCCGTCCATGTACCAGTCCACGATCTTCGGGACGTCTCGCCGACCCTTGGCACCGCCGAAGGCGCTCCCCTTCCACACACGCCCGGTGACGAGCTGGAACGGGCGCGTCGCGATCTCCTGTCCCGCACCTGCGACGCCGATGATGATGCTCTGACCCCAACCCTTGTGGCAGCACTCGAGGGCCTGGCGCATCAGAGTGACATTACCGACACATTCGAAGGAGTAGTCGGCGCCGCCGCCCGTGAGGTTCACCAGGTACGGCACCAGGTCACCTTCGACTTCCTTCGGGTTCACGAAGTGGGTGCAGCCGAACTGCTCGGCGATGGCCTTGCGTTCGTTGTTGATGTCGACGGCGATGATCATGTCGGCCCCCGCAAGCCGAGCGCCTTGAGCGACGTTCAGTCCGATGCCGCCAAGACCGAAGATCACCACGTTGGCACCGGGCTCCACCTGGGCGGTGTTGATCACTGCGCCGATGCCCGTGGTCACGCCGCAACCGATGTAGCAAACCTTGTCGAAAGGCGCGTCCTCACGGATTTTTGCCAGGGCGATCTCTGGCAGCACGGTGTAGTTCGAGAACGTGGAGGTACCCATGTAGTGGTACACGGGCTTCCCATCGAGACTGAAGCGGCTCGTGCCGTCAGGCATCAAGCCTTTGCCCTGAGTCTCGCGAATGGCTTGGCAGAGGTTCGTCTTTTCCGAGAGGCAAAACTTACAGTTCCGGCACTCCGGAGTGTAGAGCGGGATGACGTGGTCGCCCTTCTTGAGCGACTTCACCCCAGAGCCCACGTCGACCACCACGCCCGCTCCCTCGTGCCCCAGGATGGCCGGGAACAAGCCTTCCGGATCGGCTCCGGAGAGGGTGAATGCGTCGGTGTGGCACACGCCAGTGGCGCGTATCTCGACCAGCACCTCGCCCTCCTTGGGGCCTTCGAGGTCGAGGTCGACCAAGGTCAGTGGATTCGGATCTTCGAGGGGGGCTGGCTTGAGTGCAATCGCTGCGCGGGTCTTCATTCATTACCTCCGGTCGCTGGGCAGCGTAGGCGGTGCTGCGCAGGTGTGTCCACATCCGCTACCTGTAGTCGTCGCTCGCTGTCGTTTCTTGCCTGCACACCGTCGTCGACAGCCTGCAACTCGTCTGGAACCACAGCCTTCCGCGAGGCCTGTGAAAAGCAGACTGCTGCGCCTGATGCCGCCTCCGCTCGGGCGCGCATTGAAGTACCAACGGCGTGGATCAACCGCGCTCAGTACCGTCTCGTTCCCGTCAAAGAAGCAGCGGTCGGGTTTTTGCTGAAGCGTGGGCGCGTTTCGAATACGCTCTTCGGTTCAGCGGAGGCTGATTCGCCGCCGCTTGTCGAAAGGGGGCACGGAGTTTGCGTTGGACGACAGCGGTTGGAGGAAGACTGCTCCGGGTTGAGCAGCGGTTTGGGTTGCACGGTGGATTGGGTTAGCGGCGACTTTGCCTCACTGAGGCGAGGTGCCCGGTGCAGCGTCTCACGCTGAGGCGAGCGAAGTACGAAGGCGGAGGTGGAGCGACGCCGCTGTCGCGACATCTCGACGCACGAAGCCACGCGGATACACACTTGCTTTGAAACGCTGGAGGGTGTTTACATACGGAATTGTTCGATGGGGATGACGACAGAGAGCCTGCCGTCTGACCCGACCCGTTTTCCGGTACACGGGGCCCCAAGCGCATGGCGCAACCGGTTGGTTGGGTGAAGCGGTGACACCAGCGCCGCAACTAGCGCGAGGCGCAAACAAGCATTGCTACTCGAGGAGGGCGCGGTCGAGCGCTCACAGTACGGGTCGCCTCCGCCAGTGTGATGGTCACGCAGGCGGGCAGGACCCAACGGACTCGCGCCGCGCGGCGCGAACGCACACGAGATCTAGTTCCACACGGATAGGGGGAGTTGCGCGCCAAGCGCAGCCGAACGTACGGCGTGTGCACCAGCACACGAATCATGGAGACCTCATGAAGCTGAGATATTGGAGTGGAGTACCTGTACTTGCCGCGTCGCTGTTTGTGGCCAGCGCGGCGTCAGCGCAGGACGCTGGGTTTGCGCTCAATCGTTTCGACCCATCGGACCGCGGGTCCAACTGGTTCGCGTTGGAGTCGTTGGACTTCGACGGGCACCTCTCAGCCGCGCTCGGCGTGGTGGGTGACTGGGCGTACAAGCCGCTGGTGCTCTACAACGGCGACGGCGACGAGGTTCAAGCGGTGGTCGAGCACCAGGTGTTCGCTCACGTCGGTGGCAGCTTGACCCTGTGGGATGACCTCAAGCTCGGCGTGAACATTCCCTTGGCGGTGGTCAACTCCGGCGAGTCCGGAACGACCACGAATAGCTCCTTCTCTTCCAAAGACGGCGCCACGATCGGCGACGTCCGCGTTGGCGGCGACTATCGCTTGCTTGGTTCGCCTGGTGACCTCTTGCGCCTCGGCTTGGGCGTCGGGGTGTTCCTGCCCACCGGTTCTCAGGAGCGCTTCACGGGTGACGGTTCCGTGAAGATTCAGCCCCGGCTGGGTATCGCGGGTGATGCTGGCCAGATGGCATACGCCGCGCGTCTGAGCACGAACATCCGTACCGAGGATCAGAAGCTCGACGGCGACACCGTGGGTACCGAGGTCGGGTTTGCGGCTTCAGTTGGCGTGAAGCTCGTCGACGAGAAGCTGCTGCTTGGCCCTGAGATCTACGGCACCACCGGCGTGAGTGATGGCGACGCATTCTTCGCCAAGCGCACGACGCCATTCGAGGTGATCATCGGTGGGCACTACCAGGTAGCCAAGGACTGGACCCTCGGTGCTGGCGTCGGCCCTGGTCTGACTCGCGGGTTCGGCAGTCCGAAGCTGCGTGTTCTTGCCAGCATCGAGTACCGCCCGAAGGTCGAGGAGCAGGCTCCCCCGCCCCCGCCGAAGGATACTGACGGCGACGGCATCTACGATGACGTCGATGCGTGCCCGACGGTGCCCGGTGTTGCCAGCGACGACCCGAAGAAGCACGGGTGTCCGCTTCCCAACGACCGCGACAACGACGGCATCATCGACGACGAGGATGCCTGCCCTGACGAGCCTGGCGTCAAGAGCGACGATCCCGCGAAGAACGGCTGTCCGCTGCCGAAGGATCGGGACAACGACACCATCCTCGATGAGGTCGATGCCTGCCCCGATGAGCCCGGCGTGGCGAACGACGACCCGGCGAAGAACGGCTGTCCGCCGCCGAAGGACACCGACGGCGACGGGATCCTGGATCCTGAAGACGCCTGCCCGGACCAACCCGGCGTGAAGAGCGAGGATCCCAAGAAGAACGGCTGCCCCAAGGCGAAGATCGAGAAGGGGCAGATCAAGATTCTGGAACAGGTCAAGTTCAAGACTGCCAGCGATGTGATCCTCCCGGAAAGCGATGAGATCCTTCAGGCTGTCAAGAAGATCCTCGACGAGAATCCGGACATCGAATCCATCAGCGTGGAGGGTCACACCGACTCTCGCGGCAGCGCGGCCTACAACCGCGCCCTGAGCAAGCGTCGTGCTGCTTCCGTTGTGAAGTGGTTGACCAAGAATGGCATCGATAAATCACGACTCACCTCGAAGGGCTTTGGCCCTGACAAGCCCATCGACACCAACGACACCGACGAAGGTCGTCAGAACAACCGCCGCGTGGAGTTCCACATCGTCAAGGTGAAGGCCGGCTCCAAGCTGAAAGTGGAGGAACGCTGATGCGCAAGCCCAACGTATTCAAAGGCAGTGTAATCAACGTCGCCCGTTTGCTGCAGAGCGCAGCGGCGGGTGGCGTCCTCCTCGCGGCGACCTCTCAGGTCGCCGCGGCGCCCACCCTGCGCGTGCAGGTCGACCAGCGGGGCGACTTCCTGATGGTGGGCAATACCCTCGGGCACGACTGCGCGAACGGGACGCCTGCACCGGTGGTTGGTACCGTGGGGAACTGCGGTTTTCGCCGGACCGGCGACTCGGCGCCCGACGTTTTTTGGCGGTCTCAAGATCCCAACGCCACTTCCGCCGTGGCCAACAACACCGTCACCGTAGCTCAGGCTCGGAGCACCGCGGTGCTTGCGATCCCGAGCGGCGCGACCGTCACCCACGCGTTTCTCTACTGGGCGGGGCGCGCCGCGGCTGACAACACGGCGACGCTGGACCGCCCAGGTGGGTTCACCTCCAACGTGACAGCTACCCAGAGCTTCACCAACGGCTCGTACTACCAGTCGGTGTCCGACGTCACCTCCCTCGTGGTGACGAACGGCTCTGGCCTCTATCGAGTCAGCGGCGTTGCGTCGGAAGACTTCAACGACCTGGACCGCGACGTCAACTTCGCATCCTGGACCTTGGTTGTCTTCTACCGACTGAACACTGAACCGCCGCGCAACCTGGCGCTCTTCGACGGCATGGACCTGGTTGCCAACAACAACCCGAGCTCGGCAACGCTCTCCGGCTTCCTGGTGCCCAACGCGGGCTTCGACGCGAAGCTCGGCGTCATTGCCTACGAGGGTGACGGGAGTATCACCGGAGACAGCCTGCTCTTTGGTTTGGCGCCTCTGGCGAACAGTGATCGCCTCTCTGACGGCGTGAACCCGGTCGATAACTTCTTCAACTCGTCGCGATCCCGCCTGGGCACCGCGGTGAGCGTGGCGGGTGATCTGCCGCAAACCACGGGCGGCAATGGTGCCTTGAGCGGCGTGGACATGGATATCGTGAACATCACGAGCCGGGTCTCCGCGGGACAGACTTCTGCCGACATCCAGGCGACGAGCACCGGGGACCAGTACTACCTTGGCGCGTTCATCACCTCGATCTCGACGTTCAAGCCGGACTTCACCAGCTCGACCAAGAGCGTCGTGGACGTGAACGGTGGCGCTCTCCGTCCAGGTGACGAGCTCGAGTACACGATCGTCGTCACGAACACCGGTAACGATGCTTCGGTGCGCACGGTGCTGAATGACGTGATCCCCACGGGAACGACCTGGGTGCCTGGCTCGATTTCGATCACCTCGGGCGCGAACCAAGGTTCCAAGACCGACGCGGTCGACACGGACCAGGGCGAGTTCAACAACGGAACTCGCACGATGACCGTACGACTCGGTAACGGCGCAAACGGCACTCAAGGTGGAACCCTCGCGGTGAATGCGAGCACCACCGTGAAGTTCCGTGTCACTGTGGATGCCAGCGCGACCGGCACGCTCTCCAACCAAGCCACGATCACCTTCGAAGGTCAGCAGGGGGCGCCGCAGACGACGCAGCCGACGGACGGTTCGACGGATCCGGGTTCACAGCCGACGGATATTCCGATCGACGATTGCGAGACGGACGCCGATTGCCCTGCGGCAACCCCGGCGTGCGACACGACCGCTTCGCCGAACATCTGCGTGCAGTGTACGGATGACAGCTACTGCAGCGGCTCGACGCCAAACTGCGACACCGCGAGCAACACCTGCGTGTGCTTGGCGGGTCCGGGCCTGTGTACGGATACCGATGGCGACGGATTGCCCGACGGCGTGGAGACCACGATCGGCACCGACCCGAACGACGCCGACAGCGACGATGACGGCGTACCCGACGGTGCAGAAATCAACCCGGGCGACGACACGGACGGTGACGGGCTGATCAACGCGCTCGACCCCGACAGTGACGACGATGGACTGTTCGACGGTACCGAGATGGGGCGTGACTGCTCCAATGCGGACACCGTCGTCAGCGCTGGGCATTGCCGTGCGGACGCGGACGCCGGAGCCACGACGACGGATCCGCTCGACGCGGACACCGACGACGGCGGCGCCAGCGACGGCTCCGAAGACTTCAACCTCGACGGCGCCATCGACCCCGGTGAGACGGATCCCACCGCGGGCCACGGCAGCGACGACAGCGGAGTCACGGACACCGACGGTGACGGCCTGAGCGATGGAGTCGAGACATTCCTCGGCAGCGACCCGAACGACGCGGATACCGACGACGACGGCGTCATCGATGGCATGGAGAACAACCCCTCCGATGACACCGATGGCGACGGCCTGATCAACGTGCTCGACGTGGACAGCGACAACGACGCGCTCTACGACGGCACGGAGCGCGGCTTCGACTGCGAGGCCATGGGGACTGACAAGTCCCTGGGCCACTGCATCGCGGACGCCGACAACACCTCGACCACCTCGCCGCTCCTCTGGGATACGGACGGGGGCACCGTGTCCGACGGTTCCGAGGACTTCAACCGCAACGGCGCCGTGGACACTGGCGAGACCGACCCGACGACTGGTCACGCTTCCGACGATGCCAGCGTGATGGACACCGACGGTGACGGCCTCAGCGACGGCCTTGAAACCAACATCGGCACCAATCCGAACGACGCGGACACCGACGACGACGGTTTGCTCGACGGTGAGGAGCCGAACCCCTCCGACGATCACGACGGCGACGGGAGCATCAACGCTCGCGACCCCGACAGCGACGGCGATGGGCTCACCGATGGTTTGGAGGCGGGCCGCGACTGCAACAACGCTGCGACCGACAACACCCAAGGCAACTGCAACCCCGACGGTGACGCGGGAGCGACCACCACGGGCGTGCTGCAGCGGGACACGGACCGCGGCGGCGTGAGCGACGGTGACGAAGACACCAACAAGAATGGTGTCGTCGACACGGGCGAGCGTGACCCCAACGACGGAACCGATGACAGCACGAACCCTGGCACCGGTGGTACGGGCGGCATGGCTGGAGCGGGCGGTAGCGCCGGTGCCGCTGGCAGCTCCTCTGGAGGCTCTTCCTCCGGTGGCACTTCGGCGGGCGGGACGTCGAGCGGTGGCACATCCGCCGGCGGCAGCTCGAGCGGCGGCGTCTCTGCTGGTGGCACGTCTGCTGGTGGCGCGTCGAGTGGTGGCACCAACGGCCTTGACGCTGGATTCTCCCTCGAGGGCGGCGGCTGTGGCTGTACGGTACCCGGAGGAAACAGCAACAAGGCTCCCTACGGTGCACTCGCCCTCGGCGCCCTGGGTCTCGTGACCTGGCGTCGTCGACGCAAGGCGCGCAAGTAAGCCGAAGGCGCTAGACAAAACGCAACGGCCACTCGGGTAACCGGGTGGCCGTTCGTGTTGTACGCCCGACATGGGCATTCATCAGGAGGTGCGAGTCCTCCAGGGAGTTGGCTGAAACAACCTCAGTGAAGCGCAACTGCGGAAGGGCGACCGACCGTGGGAAGGAAGCGCGGAGCGGAGCTGCGGGTCGACGTACAGAAACCGGATCCGAGGCGGGTCTGCCCAGGACGAGCGGGCAACGAACCGCGAAGTTCTCTCAGCCAAGGGGCAGGCACGTAAATCCGGTGATCGTGCAGCGAAGGTGAATGCTCTTATTCGGGGAGATCTCGCCTCACGCCTGAAAGGGCGACGCGCAAGCGGAGCGAGAAGTCAGCAGAGGCCATTGTAGTTGTTGCCGCGAGGCAAGGGCGAAGGGCCGAACGAGAGAGAGGGTGAGACGACGATGAGTCTCGGAAGCACATCGCCTCAGATGTCCAGGCAACTGGAGCTCGCGCTTGGAGGCAAGGGTGCTGAGTTCATCGGAAGCGCCCTCCCACGGCCTTGCGGAGCGAGGAAGTGCGACCGGCGGCGAAACGCACCGCGCGCCCAGGTACGCGCGACTTGCTGGAAGAGGCGCTTCGGCGTCCCAACCTGCAAGCCGCACTAGCGAGAGTCAGGAAGAACAAAGGGAGTCCAGGCGTCGATGGGATGACGGTGGATGAGCTTCCGAATTACCTGCAAGCGGAGTGGATGCATATCCGTACGGAGCTGCTTGAGGGTAGTTACCGGCCGCAGCCGGTGAAGAAGCAGCTCATTCCCAAGAGCAACGGTGGGACACGGGAGCTCGGTATCCCGACCGTACTCGACCGCTTCATCCAGCAGGCGTTGCTGCAAGTGCTGCAACCGCTACTCGATCCGAGCTTCTCGCCTCACAGCTACGGCTTCCGACCTGGACGGAGTGCGCATCAAGCGGTGAAAGCCGCGTGCCGCTTCGTGCAGGAAGGTCGCCGGATCGTCGTGGACGTCGATCTGTCGAAGTTTTTCGACCGAGTGAATCACGACGTGCTGATGGGGCGTCTAGCGAAGCGAGTTGCGGATCGGCGCTTGCTTGGACTCATCCGTCACTACCTCAACGCGGGGATCCTCGACGGTGGGGTGGTGATGGCGCGACACGAAGGCACACCGCAAGGGGGTCCTCTGTCGCCGTTGCTTGCGAATCTTCTGCTCGATGAAGTGGATCAGGAGCTGGCGCGCCGCGGCCATGCGTTTGCCCGCTACGCCGATGACTGCAACGTCTACGTGCGGTCCAAGCGAGCCGGCGAACGGGTGATGCAGCTGCTCCGCCGTCTCTACGGTGGGCTCCGCCTCCAAATCAACGAGGAGAAGAGCGCCATCGCGCCAGCCAGCCGAAGGCAATTTCTTGGGTTTTCCCCATGGTATTCCAAGGGTGGCGAGGTGCGCTGTCGCGTTGCAGACAAAGCCATCAAGGCGATGAAGGATCGAGTCCGGCAGCTCACGAAACGCACCCGCGGACGGAGCCTGCAACAGATCGCGACAGACCTACGGAGCTACCTCCAAGGCTGGAAGGCCTACTTCCGCCTCGCCGGCACGCCTCGACGGTTTAGCGATCTGGACGAATGGATCCGGCATCGCCTACGGGCCGTGCAACTCAAGCAATGGAAGCGAGGCAAGACAATCTACCCGGAGCTGATCAGGCGGGGACTCTCGCCAGAGCAGGCCCGCCGCGTCGCCCGAAACGCGACCCGGTGGTGGCACAACTCGGGAATGCTGCTCAACCTCGCCCTTCCAAACTCGCTCTTCGACAAGCTGGGAGTCCCCCGGCTCGCGACGTAACCTCAATCTCTCGAACCGCCCGGTGCGGACCCGCATGCCGGGTGGTGTGGGAGGGGCCCCCCGAGACGAGTCTCGGGGGCTCCTATCCCGATTTTTGGGGGAGAGGAGCTGCGCTAAGCCTTCGGGTAGCCGCCTACCAGGGAGCCATCCTGGGCGTTGAACACGCTGATGCTCGTGTCGTGGTACACGACGAGGTGCTCTGCTCCGTTCGCCGCTTGCACGAAGTAGTGTGCGCGCCAGTACTCGATCTCCTTCGTCCACTGCTGACCTGACGCGCTGTGGACGACTCTGAGTTCGTAACGGTTGAGCTCAGAGTTCGCAGCAACGCGGTACGCGAAGTACTGCTGACCGACCGCTTCGTAGGCATCGCTCTCGTCGAAGGGCAGCGGACCCGACTGATGCCGGATGCTTAGCCCGCTCGGTTCGTAGGCGATGAGCTGCCAGGGACCGCCGTTGGGATCGTTGCCGCTGACGACCAGTGTGTCCTGGGTCGCTTTCATGTGGTTTAGGTTCAACTTCGGGCCGGTGAACTCACGCGCCCAACACTTGCGCTGGCCACCGAAGAACTTCGCGAAGAATCCCGGCTCGGTGCTCGGCGCCTGACTCCGTGGATCGAAGAGGTAAAGCATGGACACGCCGAAGTTTGTCGAGGCGAGGTAGGCAAGTTGGCCAGCAACTAGCGCGGTGTGGTCGCCCCAGATATCCGGATTGAGTTTCGGTGTGGAAAAGTAGTTGAGGACTTGTCCGTTTTCGCCGTTGAGGATCAGCAGGCCCTCGTCGCCGTCTACTCCGTTGTAGCTGTCGACATTGACAGCCACGTAGCCTCCTGCGACGACGGCACCGCGAGCGCCCGATGACCTTTCGAAACGCGCTGCGACCTGTCCCTGGGCGTCGATCAGCTCCACGCCATCCTCGGAGCGAAGCACTGCGAGGGACCCCGTCGTCTGCAACCTCGAATCGCAAGGACGGCGCCACAGCACCTGTCCATTCTGCAGACTCACCCCCATGGCCTCTTCCTGCGTCGTGCGCAGCACGACGGTGCCGCCGCTCAGCAGCATCAGATCCAGGTAGTCCCCGTGCTCGATGTCGCTTCGAGTCTCGACCTCCTGCCCAAGCTGAGACTTCCAGTACATGCGGCCAGTCTCCGCATCCCAGGCGGTGAGCGTGCCGCTCTGAGCCAAGAAGAGTACGCCTCCACGTTCGCCGAGTTGATTCAGACCCGGGCAGCTCTGGAAGTAGTATTCCCGAGGCGTCTCCCAGGCGATCGCCCCGCTGGCCGCGTCTTGAGCGCGGATGCACCACTGACCGGACGCATCGACGTGCGAACCCATGATGAGGTAGCGTCCTTGTGCCGTGCGGATCAAGACCTGCTCCGACGTGTTGCTGAAGTTCGCCCGCGCTGGGTCCTGAGCTGGAGCTTGCGCAGCGGCCTGTGCTGCCGCGGTGTTCCCGTGCTGCAGCGCCCAGTTCATGTATTCCGCCGCTTGCGCAGCGGTTGGACCGCTCCCCGCTGGGGCGACCAGCTGGTGTTTGCACTGCCAGCAGGGGAACGGGGTACCGGCTGGTATGCTACCGGGCTGGGCCGCGCCGCAGCTCGGACAGGGAAACGTGCCGTAATCGATGTTCGGGGGTTGCATCATAAGGACCTCCTCGGGGTGACCTGGAGATCACTACCCGAGGGGCCCTCAGCTAGCTTGAGCGGACCCTGAACGCTCTCTGAAGGCTACTTGATGCCGTGACGCTGCAAGAGCTTGATCAGGTACGAGCGGTCCATTCGGGCGTCTCGCGCCGCGTGGGTGACGTTTCCCCCTGACCTTTCGAAGAGCGCCTTCACGTACTGCGCTTCGAAGTCCTGCAGCACCACTCCCCGCGCGTCCTTATAGGGGAGTGTCAGCACGTGATCGAAGCTCGCCGGGGCGGCTTTCGAGTCGTCCCCACGAAACAGCTCCGGCGCTTCGCCCATCGCGAGGGTCGCTTCGACCCAGTTGCGGAGCTCGCGCACATTACCTGGCCAGGTGTGACGCTGAAGCTCCATGAGGATGTTCTCCGGAGCGACGTCGTCCAGGGCCCCTTGGTGACCTGCCTCGGTCAAGAAGTGCTGAATCAAGAGTCCCAGGTCGTCCAAGCGTTCCCGGAGGGGTGGCAGGCGGAGCACGACCACGCCGACGCGATAGTAGAGATCCATGCGGAAACTGCCCGCGTTGACCTCTTCACGCAGGTCGCGGTTCGTCGCGCAAACGACACGCACGTCAACGCTGACCTCTTGTCGCCCGCCGACGCGGTGAAAACGCCTGCGCTCCAGGGCGCCCAGGAGCTGAGGCTGGAGATCCAGCGGCAGCTCGCCAATCTCGTCCAGGAACAGCGTGCCGCCGTTGGCGCGCTCGAACGCACCAATGTGTTGGCGGTCGGCGCCGGTGAAAGCGCCGCGCTCATGGCCGAACAGCTCGCTTGCAACTAGGTTCGGGGCCAGCGCACCACAGTCGACGGTCACGAAGGGGCCGGAGTCGCGCTCGCTCTCGTCGTGCAACGCGCGGGCCACCAACTCCTTGCCAGTACCTGACTCGCCGATCACCAGTACAGGGACGTTGGCGCGCGCCACGCGTTGGACTTTCGCCATTACGCGGCGCATGGCGGCGTTTTGCCCGAACAGGTCGCCGAGGTGATTCTGACCGTGAACCTCGACCAGCGTACTCGTGCCGTCGAAGACGCGAATGCTGGTGCGCCCGAGCTGAATCGTGGTTCCGGGCGGAATGATGCCGTTGCGGATCCGGATGTTGCCAACGAACGTTCCGTTGGTCGAGCCAAGATCCGTCAGGTGGATGCCATCCTCGCGCTGGGTCAGCTCGAGGTGGTAGCCAGACACGGTTGGGTCGCTCAGCTCCAGGTCGTTGTTGGCGGCGGTGCCGATGGTCAACTCCTCAGAGTCGGCTTCCACCTTGAGCCCCACATCTGCGCCGTCGATGACCTCGACGGCGAGGGTTTCGATTTCGACGCGATCGGCCCGCTCCAGTGGCGACGTGGCGTGGATGGTCACCCACCGCATATATCACGCTGCCGGCCAGGTGTTGGCTGGAGGCGACGCTTGTAGCTGGCTCGCGACGGCGCTTTGCCATTTGACTGTCTCAGCCGCTCGGTGGAGGGCGAAGTCGCAGCGGTTCTGGCTGCGAAAACGCTGGTTGGCCAACCTGAAGCGGTGCCTCACCCCCAAACAAGCCAGCGGCATGAGCTTTGCTGAGAGCGCAGCGATGGTGCGGATTGCTCAACCTGAGACACTGCGTGACTTGCGGCAGATCGAAGCCCCAAGGCTGGTCTTCATGGCCCATGGACTGGCCGAAAACCATGGCTCGCGAAACCTCACGACCGACGGGCGGGTTCAAGTTGCCCGGGTGAGCGCGAGCTTGCGCAACCGCTTGTTGGTCGACCTGGACGCGATCCTCGTGAGCCCGCTACCCAGAGCACGTCAAACGGCGCTAATCGTGAGCCACGCTCTGCGTGACCCGCCGCTACCAATCCGCGTGGACGAGCGCCTGGCGCTTGGAGACGACGGACCTGCCGACTTGATGCGTTCGGCCCAAGAGCTTGCGCGGTCGGACAAAGCGAAGCTGGTCGTGACGTGTGCCCTAGAAATTGAGCTGATGGCTTGCGGCTTGTGCGCTGGTACTCCAGGACGACGGCGCATCCCCAGTGAAGCGACGTTGCCGCGCGGATTAGCTCCCGGGAGTGTGGTCGCCCTGGGGCTCCGAGAAGGACATTGGCGCATCTCGGCCATTCTCGACGGGCGCGCCTTCTTCTGAGTCAGTCCCAGGTGAGTTCGAAGACGCGCACTGCCTGATGGCGCCCCATCAGGTCATGCTCCCCCAGGTCGCGCAGCAACTCGGGCGCGCTGCTTTGATCCGCACAGGACTGAGCGACCAGTATCTGGTTCGGCTTCGCAATGGACTCTAACCGCGCGGCAACGTTCACGACGTCGCCGACCACCGTGTACTCCATGCGCTTGTCGCTGCCGATGTTGCCCACGATGGCCTCCCCGGAGTTCACGCCGATACCCAAGCGCACCTCAACGCCGTACTTCTCACGCCAACCCTGATTGGCCGTCTCGAGAAAGTGCAGCATGTCCTCCGCTGCGGCGAGCGCGCGATCCGCGTGATCTGCTTGAGCCACGGGAGCGCCCCACACCGCCATGATGCAGTCGCCGATGAACTTGTCGACGGTGCCGTGGTGCCGGAAGACGATCTCCGTCAACACGCTGAAGAGCTCATTGAGCAGCGCCACCACTTCCTCCGCCGGGCGGCTCTCCGCGAGGGGTGTGAAGGCGACGACGTCGGCGAACACGATGCTCACCTCGCGACGCTCACCACCCAGTGCGAGCGAGTGCTCGCCTTTGACGATTGCGTCTACGAGCTCTCCAGATAGAAAGCGACCGAGGTCACCACGCAAGCGCGCGTCCTTGGCGATCTGCTCTTCGCTCGCCTTGAGCTCGCCGGCCATGTGGTAGATCGAGCCCTGGAGCTGCCCGAGCTCATCTCCGCGCGGATTCGGTTTCTCGAGCTCCCCCCACGCGCGCCGCGCGATGCGCCGTGTGACGTCGACCAAGGAACGTATCGGGCGCGCCAGCGCGCTGCCGCCCAAGAACCCAAGGAGTAGCGCCAACGCCGCGCTGATCCCCGCGACCATCAGGCCGCGTTCGCGCATCAGGCTCAGGCTCAAATAGGCTTCGGCTTGGGGGCGCCAGAGCGCGACGGTCCAGCCGAGGTCGGGTACGGTCTCGAGGCCGCCGACCCAGCTCTCACCCTGGGCGTCGAACTCCTCCACGATACCGACCCGCGCCAAGCCAGAGCGGTGTTGACTGAGGGGGGCCCACACGGGGAGCGCCGACACATCCGCGCCCTCTGCGAGCTCGATGCCGTGACCTGCGATCAAGTGGCGATCTTGATCGACCAGCATGATGTGTGTGCCTTGGCCCTCGAAGCGCATCTCCGCCAGGGTCGTGAGCTGCTCTCGGAGTGGCGAGAGGTCCACGCGCGCACAGACGTAGGCGTCGGCCCCGTCGTCTGCGACCTTTGGCACTTTCGCGACCATCACCGCTTGACCATTTTCTACGCGGAAAGCAGTGCCGTGCTCATCCGCCTGCTTGCGCAGCTCGGCCGTGGACTTTGGGGGTTCCACCCCGGAGCCCTTGATGCGCGAGAGCACGTGACTCACCTTCGCGCTGGGCACCTCGAGGCGCACACCGCTGAGATCTCGGCTGTTTTCCAGCACCGGACGCAGGCTGCTCTCCAGTAGCTTGGGGTCTGCGGCGGTCTTGGACACGACGCCTGCGACGGTGAGCAGATCCCGTTCGCCGCGCTCCAGGCTGCGCGTGGTGAGGCCGGTCACCTCCGCGACGACTGAGCTCTGGAGCTGACGTTCGCTGTTCTGGACTGCGTCCCGGTTGACGCTGAGCAGGAGCTGACTCGCCAGCGTCGTCGGCACGAGCGCTACCAAGGCGAGTAACAGCGCGAGCTTGATGCGCAGCGACAGCCCGCTCGGTTGCTGAATGTCGACGACGGGTGCGGCCTCTCGAGGCTGGGTGCTCACTTCTTCGCCTTCGGCTCGGCTGGAGCGCCTTTCGTTTCCGTCTCGACGTTGCCGTCCTTCCAGTCGCTCTCGCCGCTCGCGCTGCGCTTGAGGATCTGGAACTCGACGCGGCGGTTCTTGGCGCGCCCTTCGACCGTGGCGTTGGGGGCGATGGGGCGCCGGGGACCGAAGCCGCGCGCCTCCAAGCGTCGCTCATCCACACCATGAGCCACCAGCCAGCGCAGCACGCTTGCGGCGCGTCGTCGAGACAGGGCCAGGTTCTTCTTCAGCTGTCCCACGTTGTCCGTGTGGCCGTCGATCGCGATGCGCGTGATTTCTGGGTGGCCGTTGAGCACCCCAGCCACCTGACTCAGCAAGCTATCGCTCTCCGGGAGGATCACGTCGCTGCCAGTCTTGAACTGGACCTGTTCGAGGATGACGATCTGTTTGCCCTCGAGGCGCACAGCCGGCGGGCAGCCACGCAACTTGGGATCGCTGTTGTCTGGACCTGCCTCTTCTGGGCAGGCGTCTTCGGAGTCGATGAAGGCATCGCCGTCCTTGTTTGACGGGCAGCCGTGCTTCTCGGGGTCGAGGCTGCTCACGCCGGCCGCGTCAGGGCAGGCGTCGTCGCGGTCGATGATGGTGTCCAGGTCGCGGTCTGGCGGGCAACCGGGCTTGGCGCCCTTCGGTTCGCGCTCGCCAGGAACGTCGGGGCAGGCGTCCTCCGCGTCGGGGAGCCCGTCCAAGTCACGGTCACGCTTCGCCTCATCCTCGACAATTGCCGTGGGGATATGAGGTTCCGCTGGGCTGTCTTGCGTTGGTTCTTGACCTCGGCGCTTCCGCGCCTCCTCTGCGGCGGCTCGCCCCGGGGACCAACTCACGCTGAGCAACGCGCGGTAGCGCGGAGTCCCGATCCCTCGCGTGAGACCTGGGCCGATCGCGGCGCCCACGTCGAGATCTGGAAGGGGAAACACATGGCCGCCGAGCAGAGCCTCCCCAGCCGTCCCAGTTTGGGAGAACGCGTCGGTCTGTCCGTTGGCTGCGGTCGCGAACAAGACCTCCGGACCCGCGGACCAAAGGTCAGTCACCCACCACACACCCGCGCGCGCGGTGAACTCGCTGCCGGTCGATTGCTGTAGGCCCGAACCTTCAGGCTGTCGTCTGCGGCCGACATTCAACGCCCAGCGCACGTGCTCGTAGCGCGCTCCGACGCTGACATAAGGTTCGTAGCGCACCTCGCCGCTGCCGGTGAACGCGTCCTGATTGCCCGACGGAAGCCAAGTCCGCAGCCCAAGCGCTGCAGAAAAAGGGCTCTTGGGGTCGGAGAACAGCGCGACCTTCGCGCCGAGGCGCACGTCGTTGAAGCTCGTTCCGTCGGGCGAAGTCAGGTTCTGCGCGCCGAGGCTCGGATCTTCACCGCCCTGACTCAAGGTCGCAGGAGCATCCACGTCGACTTCCACGCGATCGAAGAGGGAAAGCGCCGCGCCCAAGTGCAGCTGCAGCTGATGGTCTACGACCAGTCCAACTGTCTCATCGCGACTCACTAGTTCCAGCGGGCGACGAGCGTAGGACAACGTCAGGCCGAAGCTTGGACGCAGCGTACCGATCACCTGTGGCTCGACGCTTGCAAAACCGGTTTGCCCTACCGGGGCCGGTTCGAAACGATCGAGTGCGATGTTTTGAGCCTGCGCATTCGGGCTCCAGCAGCAGAGCGCTAGCGCTGCGAGCGCGAACGTCGGCATCCAGCCGACACGGCTTCCTTTGGCGTACACTATTTGGCTAAGACTACGGGTGGTCATGAACCTTCGCTTGAAGCAAGAGTCTGCGGCGTCTCGGCGCTGGCGGTGCCCTCCAGCTCGCACCTTAGTGCGACGGGCGGCGATTAAGAAGTGGCTGACGCCGCTCAGCGCGTTGGGGTGCTTGGTCGGACTGATAGGCACTGCGCATGCCAAACCAAAAACACCGGGCTACCCCGAACAGGTGATCCAGTGGACGGTGGGCGAAGAGGAGACCTGCGGGGACATCGCCGTCGCGCTGTACGGCGCCTCTCGCTACGCGTATCTAGTCGAGCGTTACTCGTCGGTGGACTGCCGTGGTGGCAGCCTGGTCCTCAAACCTGGCCTGACACTGGTGGTGCCCGCTGAGGTGACGAGCCTCGCCACGGCCGAAGTGCGTTCGATGAGGCCCGAGGTGCGCGCGAAGCCGCCCGGCGGCGGCTGGCAGTCTGCGGAGCCCGGCATGCCGCTTCATGAGCGCTACAGCGTCAACACGCGAGAAGAAGCCCGTGCGGATATTCGCTTCGTCGATCGCACTCGCATCTTCCTCTCGGAAAAGACCCTGGTGGTGATCTACGGCACCGCGCGCCAGAGCCAGGTGGCCCGTCAAAAAGAAGTGATCGCTGAGCTGGACTCCGGGGAGCTCCAAGCGGGGCTCGCCGCGATAGCCGGCAAGCGCGCGGAAATAGGCGTGAGCGGTGGAGCAAAGGTCTCCGCAGAGAGCCGCGACACCGTACTCAGAAAGAACGCCGAGAAGAAGCGCACCACGGTCAGTGTCTTTGACGGTAAGGCGAAGGTGCGCTCAGCGGGCAAGCAGGTCGAGGTCCCGAAGAACTACGGGTCGGCCTTCGTCGATCAGCAAGCGCCAAGCACCCCGCAGCCGTTGCCGCCCCCACCGGCGTGGGACGCTGGTACGTCCCCGATGATCGTCATGGTCGAGCGCGGCGCCGCGCAAGGCGGCCTGATCAAAGGCGCGTGGAGCGCGATCCCCGGTGCAGTGAAGTATCGCGTAGAGCTCGCGACGGATCCGCGATTCGAAGAGCTCGTCGTGCGCGAGGAGGTCGGCCCCGAGATCTTGAATTTTCGCGCGGAAAAAATGCCGATCGGTCGCTATTACCTGCGGGTGCGAGCCATCGACGGTGACGACTTCCTCGGTATCGCCAGTGTCAAACGTGAGGTGAGCATCGTCGAGGTCGACGCCTCTGGCTCGGCGCGCCTCGAAGTGGGGAAGACGCTGAACGTGCATCGCTATCAGCAGGTCGCCTTCAACGTGCCCAAGGGCCTCGAGGTGCGCGTCGACGAAGGACCTTTCGGACCCGCTCCAAAACTCATCGACTTTGGGCTCGTCAGCCCCAAGAGCTTGAGCTTCAGGGGGAGAGGGGAGAGTCGCGAGCAGACGTTCAAGGTCCACTACGTGGACCCCAAGGCCGCGCTGAAAGTGACGCAAGATTCTGACGGCGCACTACGGGTCGAAGCGAGCTTTCCTGGCATCGACGATCAGTCAGTCAGTGCGCGGATGAAGCCTCTGGTGCGTGTTCGCAAGGCTTACCTCGAGGGTGAGCCGGTGACGGTGGATGTCGCTTCCGTTGCCTTGCAGGCAGACCTCCCCCCCAAACCCCCTGGCGGCTCCGGCTACTCCGCGAAGCTCCCGCTGATCGACGCGGATCAGGTGATCGTCTCCGTGGTGGACGTAGACGGTCGTCCTCTCGGGGACGCCACTTGGGACGCTCCAGTTTCCACGGACGCGCCGCGCCTGCGCTTGAAGGCGCCGATGATCGGGCCGAGCTTCAGCGCAACGGGGCTTCACCCCGCGGTGAGCGCTCGCATGTGGTCTGCTCAGCGCACCAGTAGCGCGTCAGTCTACGCGGGGGCTGCTAGTGACGAGACCGCCCAGCTCGGGGCGCGGGTCGAGGGCAGCACCGGGCGGGGCTCGCTACCGCAGCTCGGCTTCGACGCACAGGTGCCGAGCAATGGGCTCGGCGAAGGTAACCCAGTAGACACGCTGGCGTGGCTTGGCGCGAGCGTGGAACTTTGGCAGGCGTTCGAGGGACGCGGCTCCATGGGCGTTGCCGCGCGGTATGGCTTGCCAACTCGCGACGGCGACGCGAGCGTCGTCGAGCTCGGGATCGCGCTCGGTCGCGACCTCGACAAGTGGTCCTGGCTCGTGAACCTGGGGGGACGAGGCGCGCTCGCCGAGGGAGCGCCCCACGGTGACGGCTCCGGTTTCGTGATGTTTGGGGCCGACTATGCGCTCGCGGCGTGGCTGCGCGCCTACGCCCTGCTCGACGCGCACGTGATCGTTGGCGACGATAGCGTCGTGCCAGATGGCCTTGCTCCCCGTGGAGGTATTGGCGCTGGTGTGGAGTTCGGCGAGCGGCCAATCGACGGAGGACGGCTCTTCGGCACGCTGGGCCTGCGCGCTTCCGCTTGGGATGAGCTGGACAACCCGCTGTTGGCCCAGGTCGGAGCTGGCTTCCGTGGCTTCTAAGTCGGATCCTCCCGGAACTACGGTTGATATGTCGGCCCCTCCCAAGCGGGACGACTCCAAGCTCGCGCACGACGAGACGGTCTACTCTCAGCCGGTGCCCGCGGTTCCAAGCGCGGCACCTTCCGTACCTCCCAGCGAAGCGGACTCTGGGCTGTTTGGTGCGTTTTCCAGCGCTCCGCCTGAACAGCTGCGCCCACGAATCTCGCGCGTACCGACCCAGCGTTCACCCGATCAAGCGCCGGAGTCGATTCGCGGAGCCGACCGCTCGGATCCGATGCTTGGGCGTTGCCTGGCGGAAAAGTACACACTGACCGGGCTCCTGGGGCAAGGCGCCATGGGGCAGGTGTATCGCGGCGTGCACGAGGCGCTCGGTATCCCGATCGCTGTGAAGGTGATGCGTCGTAGTGTTGCTGGGGACAGCGTCTACCGTCGGCGCTTCGCGAGGGAGGCTCGTGCGGCGTCGTTGCTCGCTCACCCCAATGTCGTGCGAGTGCTCGACTACGGCGAGGACGGTGAGACGCCGTTCATCGTGATGGAGTTCGTCGAGGGGCAAGACCTGGACAGCTGGTTGACCTCGCTGCCGGCGCTGCCGGGCTTGGAGCAGGTCGGACGGATCTGCGATCAAATCCTCAGTGCCCTCGCGCTAGCGCATGAGCGCGGCGTGGTGCATCGCGATCTCAAGCCCGAGAACGTGATGCTGTGCCGCCTGGGCGCAGATGGAGACTGGATCGCCAAGGTGAGCGACTTTGGCCTCGCCCACGTCGACGACCCTCGGGACAGCGGTCCCACGCTGACTCAGCGCGACGCAGTCGCCGGCACGCCGACCTTCATGAGTCCAGAGCAGTGCCGGTCGCTGGCGGTTGGGCCTTCCACGGATCTGTACGCCTTCGGTTGCTTGCTCACGTGCTTGCTGCAGGGCGATCCCCCGTTCGATGGCGCGACTCCCATCGACGTGATCTCCAAGCAGATGTTCGCGGAGCCTCCCGCCCTTGCGCGACCCGAAAACGCTGAGCCAATTCCCCCGTTGCTCGAGCAGCTGAGGATGCAGCTGCTGGCGAAGAAGGCGCACAAGCGTCCAGCGGATGCGAACGAAGTGCGTCAACGGCTCGCTGAGGCGTTGAGCCCAGAGATCAACGCGGAGCGTGTGCCGAATCGCAAAGGTGAGGTGCCAAGCGGCGACCGGGACGAGCGAAGCGGCTTCCTGGGTGAACAGCCTCCCGAGACCAAGCCGAGCGCACTGGAGTTGGGCGAGCTTGGGGTTGCCTTGATGGTGTTACCGGGAGGTAACGCGATTGACGAGACCTTGCGGATCGGCCTGAGCGCCCAGGGCATTCGCCTGGTGCACGATGGGGTGCTGCACCTATTGGACGCGCCGGACGCCCCGAGCGCCGTGAGCTGGCTTGGCACTGCTCCAGGGCAACAAGTGGTGGTTTGCCTGCCGCAGGTCGACACAGCGGGCATCAACACGCTGATTGCAGCAGGTGCTCTGGAAGTGGTCGCGCAGCCCTTCGAGGCTGGCTCGCTGGCACGGCGTCTGCGGCGGGCCGCGCGCCGCACGCGTCGAGGCTAAACAGGGCCCAGCTTGAACAACGCCGAGATCAAACTCGGGTGTAGGCGCGGTCGACGAGCTCCAAGGCGGAGTCCGCGTCCCGTGGACCGACCGCAGTCCCTAGGGTTACCGAAACGAAGACCGACTGACCCTGGATGTGAAACGGTTGGCTGAGGGACTCACGCAGGCGCTCTACCAACAGCCGCAGCTGTTCCAGCGGATGCACACCGCGGGCCCAGGCGACCAGGGTCCCGTCGTCCATCAGCGTACCCAAATCCGACGGGCCCAGGCAGTCCACGAAGCGTGCCATCAATGCCTCAGAGAGGATCCGTGCGGATTCTCCAACGAAGCGCTCGTTCTCATCTTCGTGGCCAACGCACACGCGCACGAGCGGCACTTGGGCCTGGGATGGGAGCGCGCGCTCGAGCGCCTCTGTGACCGTGGCGAGCATGCGGTGACGATTGACCAGTCCCGGCCCAGGGATGCGCCCTGACGACTTCATGCGGAAGCTCGCGCGTTCCAGGGCGTGCTTCACGCTCCGCGCCAGGCGACGCGCTGATTGATTGGAGGCGTCGGTCGACCCCTCTTCGAGCATGACCGTTGGGCACCCTGGCGCTGCTTGGGTGAGCCGCGTCACGGCATCCACCCAGCGTTGATCCGATGGTTCGAGGTCGACCAAGTTGATCGCGTGCTCCGAGCGCTGGGCGCGCTCGACTGCGGCGTCCAGAGTCGCCAGGTGATGCACCTTCACATCACGCCCCCAGATCGTCCGGATGGCGCGACGCACCACGAAGGCGCGCTCGACGTCCGGCATCACGAGCAAGATGGGGCCGCCCAGCTGCGGCGGAGGCTCGCTGAACCGCACCACTCCGGGACCCGACAGAAGCCGCAAGATGGGCTTCTCAACCGCGTCTGCGGTTGGTTGTTCGGGGGGGAGGGACAGGTTGCTCACGGGACTTCTCAAGTTCTTGCGGCTCAGCGCAGTTTCAGAGGCTTTCATTGCCTCGACGTGTCTGTAGAACGGCCAGCCCCGCGGCCTATGGAGTCCATATCTAGCTTTTTCTGAGTGTTGCTCCCCGAAGGGCGCGAAAACTCTGGGCTCGTGAGTTTTGCGGCCTAGAGTCACGCCATGAGTGACTCCCCCAGGGTGTTTTCCAGTCTCGCCGAAGTGAAGGCAGCGGTTGGCGCGGAACTCGGCCCGACGGAGTACATCGAGGTCGACCAGCAGCGGGTCAACCAGTTCGCCGACGCTACTGGCGATCACCAGTGGATCCACGTCGATGTGGAGCGCGCGAAGTCAGGGCCCTTCGGCGGAACGATTGCCCACGGCTACCTCACGTTGTCGCTCTCGAGCTACTTCATGCCACGGCTGATCCGCGTGGAAAATATCTCGATGGGCTTGAACTACGGGGTAAACAAGGTGCGTTTCCCCGCGCCCGTGCGCGTGGGGAAACGCCTCAGGGCCCGTGGG
Organism: Polyangiaceae bacterium; assembly: GCA_020633205.1. NCBI lineage: Bacteria > Pseudomonadati > Myxococcota > Polyangiales > Polyangiaceae > Polyangiaceae bacterium. The sequence continues at coordinate 253,781 of JACKEB010000019.1, read as the reverse complement.
CAGATCGCCAAAGTGGAGGACGTCAAAGGCGGCATCCAGGTGACCATCGTCATCACGCTGGAGGTTGAAGGTCAGGAGAAGCCTGCCTGCGTGATCGAGTCGCTGAGCCGCTTCCTGGCGTGACGCCGCCCGCTTCGCGGCTCAAGGCGACTAAGGGTTTACGCGCTGGATGGTGTTCCCCGCCGCCGATAGGAAGGTGCCGCTGCCAATGGACCAGACGTTGTAGGGAGTTAGCAACTCGGCGCCTGCGACGGTCTCCCAGCTGGTGCCGTCGAAGTGATCGATCTCTCCAGGCGAGCTGAAGCTCCACAGGTGAGTTCCACAGCCCCAGAGATCTCCACCGTGAGAACCTTCCACGAGTTGGAACGTCGAGCCATCGAAGCGATAGAGCTTATCGGCGTTGCTTGCCCAGACGTCATCCCCTTGGGTGCCCCACAGGCGCTGCGCTGGGTAGTCCTGTTCGAGCGCAAACGGCTTCCACTCCGTGCCGTCGAACCTGAAGGCGCCGCCTTGAGCGGCGATCCAAACGTTGCAGTTGGATGAAGCCCAAATCGCAGTGGGAGGATCGGCGTTGACCGTCTTTCCTACGGAGAACTCAGTGAGCACGCCGTTGAGGTAGTGGACAGCGATCACCTCTTTGGACCTTCTTGCTGAAATCCAGAACTCCCCGGGGCCGACCCCGACGATGTCTCCGAGGGTGAGCCCGGAGTGCGCCACTGCCGACCACTGAGTGCCATCGAAATGCAGCAGCGTGCCTCCCGCATCCGTGAGGTAAACGCTGCTCGGTGACTCGACCCACACGCCGTAAAACGCCGGATTCTGGATCAACGTAGGGGAGCGATTGGTCCACATGGTGCCGTCAAAGTGCGCCGCCAGATTGCCTCCGACGGCCCACACATCATCCGTCGCCGTGCCGTCGAGTTTGCGTAGATCCGCAGACTCCGTCGCAGGTACCAGTGCTTGAGGCTTCGACCACTTTTGTCCGTCGAAGTGCACCGCCAGACCGCTGTCCCCCACCGCCCATACGTCCGAGTGTGATGTGCCGCGGATGTCGGTCACAGTGCCGGGCTTGCCCTGAGGCAACTCGACCAGAGACGTTCCGTTCCAGTGCAAGATGCCGCGGGTGTTCGACACCAGGAACAGGTCGCTGCCAGAATTGCCCCACAACAGCGAAACCTCGTTACCGTCGGGAATTGAGGTCGCCTCGAGGGTCGTTCCACCGGTGAAGTGGCGAACGTTGCCGCTGGCATCTCCCGGGCTGCTGATCCAGACATCGTTGGCCGAGAAAGCTTGGATGCTCACCGAGCTACCCGTGGTGGAGCCGAACGACGTGAAGACACCGTCGCGGAAACGGTACACCTCGCCGTCGTCGCTGCCGAGCCAGACCTCCGTCGCCGATACCGCGGCCACCGCCGTGACCTTGCCACTGATTGGCGAGGTGTGCACCGTCCAGTCGCTCCCGTCGTAGTGGTTCACCTCGTTTCTATAGGCAGCCCAGAGGTTCGACTTGGAGAGCGCACTCAGCTTGCCAAACCAGTGTGAGGTGGAGCCGAAGGGGAGCCACTGGTTTCCGTCGAAGACCGTCATCGTGGACTGATCAGTGGCGATGACCTGCGTGCCGTCGGACCAAATCGAATCGCCGCCAGGGCTGAATTCACGGCTCCATTTCGAGCCGTCGAAGTGGAGGATATCTCCAGGGCCGACTGCCCATACATCGTTGGCCGACACGGGATAGATGGCTCTCAAGTTCTTTCCGTAAGGCACAGGATTCTCGAGACACCATCCGTTCTCCTCGCAGATCCCCTGATTAGCGGCTTTCACGCTCCGGTGGTCGCAGGCGCGCGGCTGGCGCTCGATGCACGCGCCCGGGAAGTCAGGCGCGCCGCCACTCCCTGCGGAGCCACCGCTACCGCCACTGCCGCTCGAGCCAGCACTGCCGCTCGAGCCGGCACTGCCGCCGTCTGTTGAGCCGCTTCCCCCGGTGGCTGACCCGCCGGCTCCGGCTTGGCTGCTGCCACCCGCGCCGGCATCCGTCCCGCTGCCTGCCGAGTCCTGCGTGGTCTCCCCACAAGCAACTAACAACAGCGTAGAAACAACGAGTGTGGCGGCGGTACGCTGCATCTGGCTGTTATACGCGAAAACTCTACGTTTATGCCGGGGCCGCTAGGAAACGCGAGTTTGCTGGGGTGCGGTGTGGCTCCCCCAAAATGAGAGAACGCCAGACCGAGTGCGCTTCCATCGGTGGCGTTGCCGCGTCGCCCCAAGATGCAAGCGGGGCACAAACGCAAACACGCGAGGCGCTCAAGCCTCGCGTGTCACTGGTCCGTAGCTTTTCCTGTGCGGAACCGAGCTTGCGGAAACTCAGCCCTGGCCGTTCGGGCGCAGCGGCTGGAAGGTCTTGCTGCCTTCCTGAGCCACCTGCGCCGAGGTACGACCAAAGCGGCGCTCCTTCGTGGCGTAGCGACGCACGCACTCGATGAAGGTGTCTTCCTTGAAGTCGGGCCACATGATGTCGAGGAATGCGAGCTCCGCGTAGGCTGCCTCGAACAGCAAGAAGTCGCTGAGGCGCGCCTCGCCGCCGGTGCGGATCAAGAGGTCCACGTCGGGCAGCGAGTGCGTCGTCATTTCCCTGTGGAAGAAGTTTTCGTCGATCTCCTCGGGCAGCACCAGGCCAGCGCGGGCCCGCACCGCCAGCGCGCGCGCCGCGTTCACGATGTCTTGGCGTCCACCGTAAGAGAGCGCGAGGCTGAGCGTCATGCGATCGCCGTCGGAGCAGTAGTCGATCACGTGCTCCACCGCGCGCCGCGTGTGGCTCGGCAAGTCTTCGATTTCGCCGACCACGTTCACGCGGATGCCGTTCTCGCGGAGCTCGGCCTTCTCCTTATCAGCGAACTCCACCAGCAGCCGCATCAGGGCTTCAACCTCGATGCTTGGGCGCTGCCAGTTGGCGTTGCTGAAGGCGTATAGTGTCAAGAACTCGATCTCTTGCTCGCGGCAGGTGCTCACGGCTTCGCGCACCGCATTGGCGCCCTCAGCGTGGCCCTCGGCGCGCTCTAGACCTCGTGCCTGAGCCCAGCGGCCGTTGCCATCCATGATGATGGCGACGTGGCGAGGACGAACGGCTTTGTCGAACAGCGGATTGGCTTCTTTCACGAATAACCTCGAAGGATGTCTGACCGTGTCACGCGCCTGTAGCCGCGTGACGACTGCGTCGCCGGAAGCCACCAACCGTGGCTCACCAGTAAGCTAGAGGAGCTTTGCGCGGATCGTCGGCAGGGAGTGTGGAGGTTTCGAGGAGAACCCTCGGCTCCCATCCCTTGTACCTGCGGTTTCCGGAAACATGAGTGTTTCCCGCAGCTTATCCAGGGGGTGAGGAGCGTTTCGAGCCGACCGTGCTGCGCCGGTGGGTGCCATCGCCCACCGCTTTTCCCGTTTCATGCGACGGCTCGCCGCACCCCGCCGCGAAACCCGATACGAAGCCGTGCTGCCTTCCCGCTACTGCTTGGTGAAGCTCCCGCCCACCTTCAGCGCGACGTCGCGCAGGCTAGCGTGAGGCAACGTGAGCTGAAACTCCACGTTGGGCGGCCCCGGTTGTACGAGCTCCACTTGCCCGCTGTGTGCCTCAGCGACAGCGCGCGCGATGCCAAGGCCGAGCCCGGTACCGCCCTTATCTTGCCGTGTGGTAACGAAGCGCGCGAAGACGCGCTTGACCATGCGCGCTGGTACCTCGCCATGGTTGATCACCCGCAGGACGACGTTGTCCTTCTTTCGCTCCAGGAGTACCTCGATGGGCGAACCCTTTGGCGAGTGCACCAAGGCGTTCTCGAGCAAGTTCGCCATCGCGCGCCCCAGCCACGTGGCGTCGCCGCGGACCTTTGCGTCTTGCTTGACGCTCACGTTGAGGCGCTCGCGGCCCTCGAGACCTTTGGTCGAAGCGAGGAGCAGGTCGCCCATATCAAGCACGTCGAACTCGTCGATGCCGCGCGCCTCGATCTGCGCCAGGTTCAAGAGATCGCTCAGCAGGCGCTCGATGCGGGCTGTCGCTTCGCGGATGCGCTTGACGAAGCGCCGCGCCTCTTCGGGTTCCTCGAGGGCACCTTCTTCGTCCAAGATCTCCGCGCTTGCGCGGATGGCAGCGACGGGATTCTTCAGCTCGTGGCTCAGATCTGCGGCGAAGGTCTCGACGAAGGGGCGCCCCTCGAGCTGTCTCCGCATGGAATCAATGCTCTGGGTCAGCTTGGTGACCTCCCGGCCGAAGGCGGGCGGCGGCGCGGCGGTGCGCTCGCCCGCGCTCACGCGCTCGCTGAACTCGGTGAGGGCGACGATGGGCCGCGCGATGGTGTGCCCGATCCAGACGGCCGCTGCGGCGGCCGCGGCGCCAAGCACGAGGCTGATGACCAGTACTGTTGGCGCGAAGTCGGCCAGCATGCGCTGCATCACGACCGTCGGCTTGACGACGCGCACTGCACCGACCACCTGACCTTTGGCGTGAATGGGGACGTCGACATGCACGGTGCCGGGCTGGTCCGCCTGGCTCACGGTATCGCGCGGAAACACCAGGTGCCCCCGGGTGTCCAGTACCTCCAAGCGCAGCGCTGCGCCGCGGTTGCGCTCGGTTTCCAGGCGCGCGATTGCGCCGTTCAGCCCGGTGCCGGTGCGCAGCATGTCTCCCTCGAGCAGGCTGGCCACCAGCTTCGCTTCGTCCTCTGCTGCTTGCTTGGCGAAGCGCACGGCGCGGGCCTCGATGCGGTCGATCACCATCAGACCCAGGCCAAACGCGAATGTCCCCACGATCGCCGAGAGCGCCAAGAAGACCTGCATGCGAACCGACATGCCGCGGCTCAGGCTCTTGAGCAGGCGGCTGGCGATGAAGGCAACGAATAGAATGATGGCGATCGCCGTGCCCGCGACGATCACCAACCTCAAGATTTCAGAACCCTGAGCGCCGCTCAACGCGACCCGTCTCCCACCCGGTAGCCGACGCCACGTACCGTCTCGATCAGGCTGGTGTCCCCGCCTGCGTCACTCAGCTTGCGCCGCAGAGATTTCACATGGGAATCCACCGTGCGGTCGGTGATGGCAAAGCCGTCACCCCAGACGCGGTCAATCAGCTGGGCGCGGGTATAGACGCGGCCGGGGCTTTCGAGCAGAGCGACGAGCAGATCGAACTCGACGCGCGTGAGGTCGACGCTCTGACCGTTCACCTCCACCCGCCGCGACTCTTCGTCAACGGAGAGCGGCGGCCCCTCTCGCTTCGCCGCCGGCTCCGGACGCGCGCGCCGCAGGACGGCGCGAACCCGCGCGACGACTTCCCTTGGGGAAAAAGGCTTGGGCACGTAGTCGTCGGCGCCGGTCTCCAGAGCGGCCACCCGGTCAGCCTCGCCGTCCCGGCTGGAGAGCACGATGATCGGCGTCAAGTCGCCGTCGCGCCGTAGCTTTCCAATCAGGTCAAAGCCGCTGCCGTCGGGCAACATCAGGTCCAACACGACCAGATCCGTGTCCAACTGTGTCTCAGCCTCTGCAATGGTGCCGGCGGTCACGACGCTGAAGCCGTCACGCTTGAGCGCGTAGGCAACCGACTCACTGATCGCTGGTTCGTCTTCAACTACGAGGATCCGCTGGGCCATCTTCAGACTTTTCCGCTCGGTGATGTCAGCGCTCGAAGCCGACTCCAGACATCTAGCCCGGCCACCGCGCCGAGCCCAAGGAGTATGACTCGTATCTTTGCAGTGGCGGTGGCACGCCTTGAATTGACGTGCTCCAGGGCGCACGCTCCCGGACATCGGAACGCCCGGCGTCGAGCTTACATGCCGACGTTCCGCGCTTGGCGACGCGAGGTTGCATCCGCACTCGTCGCGCCGCCGCGAGCTTGCAGCTGTCTCTAGTTTCGAAGTTGGGGTTCATGATGAAGGCAAAGACTGAGGTCACCCGTTCGTTTGCTGGTGTGCGTATTGCGCTGAGTGGCGTGTTCGCTGTGGGTTTGGCGGTGAGCGCGATCCAGTGCTCCGCCGATAGTGGATCGGCGAGCCAGGTCGGCAATGGCGGCTCGAGCAACGGTGGCTCGAATAGTGGAGGCTCCGCCAACGGCGGCTCGGGCGGCGGCGATGCCTCTGCGAACGGCGGCACCGCGGGCATCATCGACATTGACTCCTCGGTGAAAGACTACTCCGCGGAGGACTTCTTCCTCGACGACCCGCCCCCCATGAGCTGCGACGGCGGAGGTCAACCGGTGTCTCCCGGCGGAACCCCTGAATGCCCCGACGACAAGAACCTGCCTGGCTGTCCGTGTACCACGAAGGGCGAGACCAAGCCGTGCTGGCCCGGCTACCGCCGCAACCGCAACCACGGCAACTGCCAGGACGGGATGACCACCTGCGACTTCGAGGGCGAGACGAACCTCGTCTGGGGCGAGTGCAAGGGGTACACCGGCATCGACCCCAACACCCGCGAGCCCCTCGGTACCACGGGGAAAGCGGCGTGCGGTTGCTTCAGCGCCGGCAGGTGGGAGATCACGAACTTGAGCCCGTGCTTCTTCACCACCGGTTCGACGACGGTTGCGATCTCCACCATCATGACCGACACCATGGGTGGCGCGGCGTGTCCGGGCAGTGCGGCGAAGCCCAGCGAGCCCTGGAGCACCAACTGGGTTACCGTAGACTGCACCGGTCGCTTCCGCCTCTGCTTCACCTTGAAGGCGCTGTCGGCGCCGGGCGCGATGAAGAACTCGGCGTCTGACTGCATCATGCAGGAGGTTTGCACCGAGGCGTACTACGGTACCTCCGACGCCCGCCAGGAGTTCCCGCCCCTCGACAGCTGGATCACCGACTCCTCTCAGGCAGCGTGTGTCACCGCGTTCATGGACAACGGGGGCTACGCCGAGATGAGCGTCGATGGGCAGAGCGACGAGTGCGAGATGGTCAACAAGGTCTTCAACACCGTGGACTACTGCCCGCTATCCTGCAACACGAACCCCAGCGATCCAGCCTGCGCAAACTGCGGCAACGGTGGTTCTGGCAGCTTCGGCAAGCCGATCCCGAAGACCCCCTGATCCGCGCGCTCTACTCGGAGAGCAACGGCCGGCGTTCGCGTCGGCCGTTCGCTTTTGTGGCATTCAACGCCCCGCCACTGCACGCTTCGCATCCATGCGCGTGCCAAGTTCCGATCCCGCGGTGCCCGATGAACCTAGATGCAGCAATTGCCATCAGTGGGGACTCGAAGCTCCGATCGGTGACCTTTGACGGCTCACTGCTCACGCTGCACCTCGAGAACTTCGACGACGAACACATCTTGATTCAAACGAAAGTGAGCGCGCTCATCTCAGATCGCTCCGAGTGTCGCGTCTGTCACCTCGGCTGGGATGACCTGAGCGAACTCGACACGCAGCACGGGATTTGGGTGCCGCCCCGAGATTTCGGAAAGCTCATGCAACAGGTGCGCAAGGGGCGTCAGCTGGCGTTCGGTCGCCGACGCAGCCCGTCCTCTGGCTTGCTTTGCGTGGTCGGTGAGTGCTGCTTGCTCGCGTTCGTCGAGTCGCGCGAGCAAGTGATCGTGCTGTTCGGCGACGCGGCAGTTCGACAGCTGGGTCAGATGTGATGGTAACCATGGCTTCTATCCTCGAGGAACTGCGAGCTGACCCTTCGGTCGTGCTCCTCCCGGTGACCGGGCTCCCTCAGCTGCGGCGAGGGCACTTCTTACCGGATGAGCTGCGCGCGTTCTACTCCTCGTGCGGAGGGCTAGAGCTAGCTCGAGACTCGAGCTACGCCATGCGCGTCGTGACGCCGGCGGAGTTCGTCTCCGCGAACTTGGAGATTGTCGGGGAAGACGTTCCCGACGACATCTCGGACAGTTGGTACCTGCTGTGTCGAGGTGCTGGCGATCAGGTGCTGACCATTGACTGCTCTCGCGAACGACTTGGACGTTGCTACGACAGCTACTGGGAGGTCCATGGGGTGGTGGGGAGCTGCGCTGTCGTTGCGCAAAGTTTCGGTCAGCTGCTCGCGCTCCTGGTTAATGCTGCAGGGCACTCTCCGCGGCTGATGAAGTTGCCCGCGCCGGTGTCGAAGGTGGTGGCTACCTCCGCTTCCGCCGGTTGCCGCGCCGCCGCTCCCACCTCCATCGCTGCCGCACGCCGTAGCGAACAGTGTGAGGAGAGCACCCACCCGTGTCACCCCGCTACCCCGTCTCATTCGATCCGTTTACGCGAGATACGGGAGCTTCTTCCTCCAGCTGCGCCACGGATGAACGGCGGTCAACGCCCGGAATGGTACCTTGAGGAAACGCCGGTGCGAAGTCGGAGGTGAGTGCCCGCGTTGCCCCCTCACCCCCGAACTCACATGCTTTGGCTCAAGGATGTTCGTAGACGCGGACGTAGTCGATGTCAAAAGTGGTCGGCAACTTGGTGTCGTCCACGCCATGGCGCCCTGCCCACTGTCCACCGATCGCGAGGTTCAACAAGATGTGCGCGGGAGCCGCTTCGGCGCCGCCGTTCTCTCGCCAGCGGTAGTTCTCGCAGAGCGTCTTGTAGCCATCCACGAAGTAGCAGATGTCCTCTGGGGTCCACTCCAGCGCGAGCTCGAGCCACACGCCGCGTTGCGAGGTCGTGGCAATGTAGTTGCTCCACTGCCGGTCGAATTCGGGTGCAGAGAAGGTGATCTCACGGCTGCCGCTCGCCGTTTGCTGACCCTGGACGACGCCCGCTTGATGCAGCATTTCCGCGCGGTCTTCGACTCCGTTGTAGGCCGCGTCGATGATGTCGATCTCTGGTGGCCAGGTGGTCGTGCCGTCGGGCCTCCAGTCGGAGTTGAGCCAAAAGGCTGGCCAAGAGCCGACGACATCCGGCAGGCGAACCCGGGAGACGATGTAGTAGCTCTTGCCGGTGCTCGGCTTGAAGAGCCACTTCGAGCGAATCATGCCGGACTCGTAGGAGGCGTAGCTGTCGCTGCGGGTCTTGGTCGCGCGTAGAGAGAGCACGCCGCCGCTGACCTGGTGCGCCTTTTCGCCGTCGCGGTTGGTGTCCACGTAGCGTTGCTGCTCGTCGTTCAAGAAGTCGAGGGTGCCAGCGCCGTTCTTCTGACACTCCGGATCGGCGACCTGTGGTGTGGCGCCGCCGCCGTAGATGTAGCGGGTGCACCAAACGCTGCGGTCGAGATCGCTGCCCTCGAACTCATCGCTGAACACGAGTGAGCCGTGCTCGTTGCTACCGCCGGCGCCCGCCGAACCTCCCGTTGCCGAACCCGCCGAGCCGCCCGTACTCGAGCCAGCCGCGCCACCGCTCGATGTGGAACCGCCGCTGCCTCCAGGAGCGCTTCCTGATGAACCGCCCGCGGAGCTTCCGCCTGCGGAGCTTCCGCCTGCGCCCCCGGAGTCGCCGATCATCGCGCCGCCGAGACCTGCGCTCCCCGCCTGACCGGCGGTACCCCCCTTGCCACTTCCGCTCGAGTCATCTGAGCTACAACTCGCCAAAATCGAAAGCGCAGCAACGCCCGCCGCAAACGTCAGGATGGACTTCATCTGAGCTCCAGGGTGAGGGGCGCGAATCGAACCTCGCGCCGGGGACGCACGGAAGCGTGACGTTGCGCGAGCCTTGGCTCGGTTAGCGTGCGTATCCGGGCGGAACTAATCGTCGTGGTGTGAGGGTATCCTGACAAAACCCTGGGTATGCCGTCAACGATTTCCTTATGGGTAATCGCAGCGCTCGACTCGCAGCCCGAGGTGACGTCCATGTTTCCGGGGTCGCAATTCCCGTGGATAAAACGCTGGAACTGGCTTACCAGGCAGACGGCCGTTTTGCGTCCCGTGAGGCAATGCGACACGCCATTTGGCACTCCGAACGTTCAGAATGCCAAAAGGCACGCCGTGTCGGGTGTTGCTGCGCTGGGATGTCGATGTTGCCGCGTGGAAACCACGGGTCTAGTCGAAGCACAACCCTTGCATGCAGTTTCCGCAACTCTTGGTGCACGGCTTGTGGCAGTCCGTATCGAGGGGGGAGTAGCTCTTGCCCGCGGGGCAGATGTCCTTGCAGGTGCCGCCCTTGCACCAACCCGTGCGCCCGTCGCGAAGGCGGCAAGGCACCTCCACCCCGGTGCAAGCGGGTTGGCTCGCCACCTTGGGTTTGGCCGCCACCGTGGGAGTTGGCGCGGGTGCTGGCGTTGGCGTGGGCGCGGGAGTTGGCGTGGGCGTGGGAGCAGGCGCTGCAACGGGAGTGGGCTCTGGAGTCGGCGCTGGCGGCGTGGGTGTGGGGGTTGGAAGCGGAGTCGCGACTGGGACGGGCACCTCAACCGGTTCCGCGCGGCTAGGCTCCTGCTTGCTCTTGCAAGCCAGCAGAGCAATCAACAGCACACCCAATGACCCGAGACCACCGCGCCAGCGCTTCATGTGCATCCTGGTCAGCGTGCGCCGAGCATGTTTCTTGGTCAATCCGCCAAACGCACCAGCAGTCTAGATTTCGGCGAGGAACAGGCCTAGGGATCCTGACCGATGGGGATCCTTGGGGAACAAAGCAACGCGGCACTGCGGCGGCTGACGCTTGGGGTGTTGTTGGTGGGCCTGACCGCTTGTCAATCTCAGCAGCCCGCTGCAAGCCCCGAGGTTCGTGTCCCCGCGTCCACTGAGCCGGAGGCAGCACCAACCGCCAGCTCCGGCGCGGAGCCGGTGGCGCTCGCGGTGGACACCTGCAACTGGGAAACCTGGTGCATCGAAACAGGAACCTGCGCCGAAGGTTGCAACGCGGGCGATCTGGTCGCTTGCTACGGCCAGGCGTCGATGACCAGTGACACCGAGCTGGGGCAAGAGACCTTGGAGAAGGCGCTGGAGCGTTGCCCAGAGGGCGACGTCGCTGCGTGCTGGGCGGTGCTGGCGTTGCACAACGTTGGCTTCGAGGTCGACGACTCCGTGCTGTTCAGGATGGCGGTTCGAGGTTGCGAGGCGAACTGCAGTGAGAGTTGTCTCGACGCGGCCGATCACGCATGTCAGCTCCGGGCGCCTGGGAGTGCTGACTACAGCCCAGAACGCGCGAAGCGCTATCTCGAGCGCGCTTGCAAGCTCGGTAGCCAAGTTGGCTGTGACGGGGCCGCGGGCAAAGGTGCTTACCGTTGTAACTAGCCGAGCGCGCGCGTGATCTTCGGGATCAGCGCCGCCAGGTTCTCGTAGTGCTCCGGCGTGGGTTTGGTGCCGGCGAAGTGCAGTACCATCCCGCCCGGGCGGACTTCGATGTGCCCGGAGAAGCCCATGTGCGCGAGCGCTTGGCGCATTCCAAGTGGAAATGCTTTGTCGGCTTCACTGGCGGAGGCCGCGAAGGTGGCCATGTGCTTGTCCCACTGCGGGTCACCGATGTTCACCGTCGGGGCCTTGGCATTCTCGAGGAACGACACCCGCGTGTTGAAGTGCTCCCCGCCGCGTGCCGCCGCGCGTAAGCGAAAGCGCGGGTCGGAGACGAACGCGAGCACCGTGCGGTCGAGGGGCTCGGTGTCTTCGGGGGCCATCCAAGGCTCCGCCAGGGTGATGTGAGTGTTCCCTTGGGCAAAAGACACCGAGTTGAAGTAGACGGTGCCGCTGTTCATGGTGTCGAAAGGCTCCCAGGCGCGGAACCATTCTTCGTTCGGATGCCCCTGGTAGGCGAGTCCACGCATGCGTGCCCAGTGGGCGATGCGCTCGGATCCTTCAGGCAGCCGCGGTGCGTTCATGGCCCAACTGTATCCCTGGAGCGCTCGCTACGGGAGCGGAGCTTGACGCGTGGCGACGCTCAAGGCACGAAGCCGGGCGTGGTGCAGCTAGGCGGACGGAATCGGGGCTCTAAGGTAGAAACACTTCAAGCCGCGGCACGGGGCGGCGCGCGACGCCTGTCAGCGCGCTGGTTCGCTGCGTGCGTGGCCGCCGGGTTGGCGCTCGGCGCGGTTTCTTGCGGCGGGGGCGGGGGAGAGGAAAAGCCTGCAGAGACCTCCGGCGCATCGGAGCAAGACGAGGCCAAGGCCAGTCGGCTCCTGGAGAAGGCGCGCGAGGAACACTCCGAGGAGCGCCTGCGCATGATCATCGCTCGCTTCGGTCAGACCCAAGCCGCGGAGTCAGCCAAGGGCGACCTTGGAGTGATCCTGGCGGGGCAAGCCGATGAGGCGCTCAAGTCCGGGGACCTCGACAAGGCTGAGGAGAAGGGCACCGAAGCCAAGGTCTACGGCGATCTCGCCACGACCCGCAAAGCTCAAGAGGTGCTCGACCAAGTCGATGATCAGCGAGCAGATCTCGTCAGCAAGGACGCGAACAGCATCGCCGAGAGCGGGAAGTGCGCGAGCGCCTTGAAGCGCGTTGCCGGCACCCTCGGTAAGAAGGCCCGCGAGCGCTACAAGAAGAAGGTGCAGTCGCAGTCTCGCGATGCCATCGTTAAATGCCTCGCGGAAAAGATTGAGGATGAGGTCAAGGCCGCAAACATCGACGGCGCGCGCTCGTTGCTCGACCAGAGTGAGGTGAAGGTCGCCCTCGACAAGCAGGGGCAGACCGCGGCCGAAAAGGCGCTCGCGAAGAGCATCGTGAAGCGTAGCTTGACGAGCATTCAGCCGCTGCTGGAGAAGCACGATTGGCAGCCTGCGATCGATGAGATTGACAAGCTCCAGGCCAACAAGACCCTCGACGCCAAGGAATACGAGGCAGCGTTCAGCATCGTCCAGGACGCGATCTTGGCGTTCTTGATCGAGCGTGCGACCGCCGCGCTAGACGCCAAGAACCCCGGAGAAATCTGGACGGAAATCGAGGCGACGGAGAAGCTGGCGCGCTGGAAGGTGACGCCAGACGAGCTCTCGGACCTCTACACCTACCTGTCCATGGCCATCGAGTGTGAGAACCTCGGCTGCAAGCGCGGCAAGCCGAAGGTCCAGTACTCCTGGGGCAAGATCGATCTGAAGCCGCCGGCGGACGCCAAGGGCGCGACGGTGTCTTCCACCAAGCACGCTCAGAAGGTCTGGGTGCTGGCGGACGGCAAGGACTTCTCCCTGGTTACGACGAAGGACCCGGGCAGCGTGAAGGGTGCGGAGTTCTGGCAATCCGCGGTCGGCTGGGCCGACGAGAAGCAGCTGAAGAGCCAAGACACCGAGCTCTGGTTGCCACCCATGGATCAGCTCCCCGGCACGCGCATCTGGGGTCCGCTGCGTCCGCCGAAGAAGGACTACCACCTCGGCATCATCAAAGAAGTAGTCGGCGGCAAGAACGTGATCGTGAAGCGCCTGAGCGACGACGAGGACGTGACCATCGCGCTCAGCGACGTGCGCGTGGGCACGCTGAAGAACGGGCTCAAGGTCATGGCCTTCTGCATCGACCAAATCCAGCCGGAAAATGCGAAGATCGACAAGGTCGTCACGACCGTCGGCGGTATGCCGAAGGTCAAGGTGATCTGCGACAAGGAAAAGAAGGAGCGGGTTGAGGTCGCCAGCGCGCTGATTTCCCAGAAGAGCTGGCTCCCCCCGAAGCGGCCATGAAGACGCTCCTGCTCCTGCGGCACGCCAAGAGCAGTTGGGAAGCCACCGATAGCTCCGGCGCGCCGCTTGCGGACCACGACCGTCCGCTCAACAAGCGTGGTCACCGCGCCGCGCCGCGCATGGGCGCGCTGATGCGCCGGCAAGGTTGGCTGCCGGATTTGGTGATTGGCTCAACCGCGCAGCGCGTGAAGCAGACCCTCGATCACTTCCTCCCCGCCGCGGGATACCTTGGCGAAGTGTTGCTGACTCCGCGCATCTACCTGAGCGGCGCCGAGGCCTATGTGTCGGTGATCCGTCGCATTGGCAGTCAGCTAATGGTCTCGCGCCTGGACGAAAGTCTGAGCGACGAGGCAGAGCCCACGAGCACGAAGATCCGCCTGCACGAGGCGCAGACGTTGCTCGTGGTCGGGCACAATCCGGACCTGGAAGAGTTGATCACCGAGTGCAGCGGCGCCCAGGAGCGCATGCCTACCGCCGCGCTGGCAGTCTTGAATTGCCCTGTGGAAAGCTGGGGCGACTTCGACGGTGTGGGTTGCGAGCTGGTGGAGGTGTACCGGCCTCGCGAGCTCGACGAAGCGACCTGAGCGAAGCAGGAGCCCTGGCGGTGAGTGGCGGGTGGCGGCTAAGGCCAAACGCGCCTCACCCCACAACCGAAACGAACAGCGGACGAAAGGTGCGCCATGCGCCTCCAGTTCGTTCTCCTCGCCGTCGTCGTTATTTGTGCCTGGGCTTGCGAGTCGCCCCCCGACTCACGCACGCGCCTCCAAGTTGAAGACGGAGGCAGCGACTCCGAGGCGCCTCCCCCAATCGCTGAATCCCCATGGAATCAACCGATACCCTCCGAGGTACACAAGCCGGAGGTCGCTCCAGGGCTTGGTTTCGCGACGAACGACCGAGGCTCCCTCGTGGTCTTCGAGCTCCGGACAGGTGATGTCGTGGCCGAACACCCACTCGGGAATAGCGTCTACGATCTCGCCTGGCTGCCAGCCGCGTGTCGCCTGGTAGCGCGGGTCTCGAGCAACGGGCGTGCGCAGAGGCTGTTCGCCTACGAGCCGCGTTGGGAGTCCGGTCAGCTCGTGCTGGCGCTCGAGTCCGCGACGGAGGAGTACTGGGGCAATCCTCAAATTTTGGGGGTGAGGAGCTACGCGTCGCGCACCGGTCAGCGCCGCCCGGAGACGTTGTGGCTCACTCAAGGCGACCCGGTCCCTGTGTGGCAACGTCTCGGCTTTCGGCTCGAACTCCTGAGCCAGGCCGAAACATGGCCCGAACCCGTGCGTTGGGCGGCATTACCCCAGGGCAACGTGGTGGCCATCGTCGGGAAGGCTGAGGCAACGTCGGTCGCCTTCGCTTCCCTCGAAGGCTCTGCGGAGCACATCGACACCTATGCGCTGCCCCGAGCAAGCGCCTTGGCGACGCGCGGCGCCGATCTCTGGGTGTGGCTGGAGGCGGGCGCCGATACGGGGCCACGCCTCGCGCGCTTTGCGGCGCTCGCTCCCCTCGGCGCGCCCACGTTCGAGCAAGCGTACCTCGGCCAAGCACGGGCGCTGGCGCTCGCAGCGGCGCCTCACCGCGCCGTCGCGCTACTGGAAGCGCCTCACGATGCTCTAAGCCTGTGGAGCGCGGGGCAGGGCGCTGCCTACGGCACGCGAGTCGAGGCACCGGTCACAGACAGGTACCGCCCGCTAGCCCTGCAATCCCACGCAGCCTGGCTCGCGACGGACACCGGCGTGGTTCAGTTCTCGCTTCCTGAGCTGAACCGTATGGGCGCCTTCGAAGGCTCCGCGCTGCGTGGTCCGATTTTAGTTCCGGGAGGAAAAGAGCTGGGGTGCTTTGCGAAGTGATGGAGGGCTCAAGCCCTAGTTCCACTGAATCGGTCGGGGCTGATAGCCAACGTCCGTCGACGTGATCGCACCCCAGCAGACCACGCTGCCGTCCGTCTTCTTTGCACAGCTGATCTTGTTGCCCGCGTAGACGTCTTCGACCCCTGAAACGACAGCGTTCGGGACGTCGCTCGTGACGGTGCGATCTTCTCCGCATTGCCCTTTGTTGCTCGCGCCCCAGCAGTAGGCGGTGCCGCTCGAGATGGCACAAGCATGGTCGAACCCGAGGGAGGGTTTGACGGCGTCGAACGGGCTATCAACTCCGAAGCGAGGAGTGGAGACTTGACCGCCCCAGCACAGGATCGTCCCAGCCTGCGTCTTTCCCGCTTCGCAGGATCCGTAGAAGCCCGAGCTGATTGTTGTGTCAGGGCCTACTCCATTGGTGGGGGGTGAGCCCGCCGCCACACCAGCGCATGTGATCGCGCTATCCTGTAATCCGCAAATTGCCCAGTACGATCGAGTGATTTGCCTAAGTCCCGAGAGGCCAGTAATAACCTCGAGAACGGGTGAGCCACCTTCTCCGGATTCCTGGCCAAAGTCCCCGTTCCCGTCGGTTCCTTCGCCCATGCAGAACGCTCGTCCGTCGCTCAAGTAGCATGGGCCAGCAGACACCGCGAGCTGTTCTGCGTTGTCGCCAATCTTGTGCGGGGCGAGCCATTCCTCGCTGAAGTTCTCACCGGGGTTCGTGGAGCTTACAGACAGCAAGCCCCAGCACCAGACTTCGCTGTTCGCCAGCCGAGCACAGCTGAGTTCACTTCCCGCCGCCACCTCGACCGCGTTTGCGATTCCCGCAACCTTCACCGGCCTGAACTCCTCACTCGACTTAGAGCCAATTCCGAGCTGTCCAGCTGAGTTCTGTCCCCAACAGCGCACTTGCCCATCGGTGAGCAACGCGCAGTTGTGGGTGGTTCCAAGGCTCAGTTGTGTTACCCCGAGGCAACTCCCCTCGTCGCAAATCGGCTTGTCCCCCGAGCAGGTGAGTGCACCCACCCAGTGTCCCGTGTCGTCGCAGACTTCTGGCCGGCCGAGCTCGGTGGTGCTGCAGCGACGGGAGTCGGCGACGCACTCACCACATCCGCCCTTGCCGCTACAGATCCCCAGGCTGCAGGTATCGCCGCCCGCCTTGAATTCCTTCACGCATTTGCCGGCGGGGCAGGTCCACTTGTCGTCGCACTCGCCGAGGGCGTCTACGCAGTCCTCAGGCTGACTGCAGTCAGGGGCCACACCTCCGGTTCCGCCTGAACCGGAAGTCGCGCCGCTCCCCGCGCTTCCCGAGCTTCCACCATCACCCGCGCTGCCGCCGCTCGCGGAACTCCCGCCGTTGCCCGCGGCGCCGCCGGTCGCACTCGTGCCCCCGGTCGCTTCGGGTGACTCTTTGAATCCATCCAGCCCGATTAGCTGGCTACAGCCGAGAGCAACAAACGGAACGAGCATCGCCAAGCGTCGAAGCATGGCGAATGGTACCACGCGGACTTCAGTTGCACTTGAGAAGCGGTGCGACGGGGTAGAATGCTTCGGTTTTCGTTGGTTCACACGCGTTGATGCTCAGGCAGCCGTACCCGCTCGCACTCGTCTGGAAGCAAGCTTGGCCACTCGCACATGCTGAAGCGCACTGCGATGCGTTGGCCATCGGCACGCTGGTGCGCACATAGCAGCTTTCTCCGGTGGGGCAGCTCCCACAGTCAGTGTTGGGCAAGGCTGCGATCCCATCCAAGTCCTGCAAAGCGTCGTTCAAGTTCTTCTCGATTTGGTCCTTGGTTTGGCTGAACAAGTTGCTGGTCGATGCCTCCGCGACGCACAGAAACTTGTTGCGTCCGCACGCGTCGAAAGTCTCGCAGCCTGGATTCACTGGGCCAGCTGCTTCCAGCTGGTCATCTCCAAACAGCACCTTCCCACCCACCATTACCAGGCGGACGTCCCGAGGTCGTGCGGCGACGACTGAGTCGAAGGGGCGACTAGTGTCTCCACCGATGACGAGGATGTCGGCCTTCAACCCAACCTCGAGCTTTCCGAGCACGGATTCCAACCCAAGAACCGCGGCTGCGTTCTTGGTAACCATGTGTACGAGTTCTTCCGCGCTGATGTTGTCGCCCCAGTGCGTGTTGTCCCAGTTGTCAGCGAACCGGAGCTCGTCAAGGAGGTTCTGACTTCCGCCCATCGACCAGTCGGGGCCGAGCGCGACAGTGATTCCAGCACTTAGTGCCGCGGGGATATTGGTCGTTCTCCCATAAAGGGCGATGTTTGAGGCTGGCGACCAAGTGAGCTTCATCTTCGCCGCGGCCATCGCAGCGAATTCCGTATTCGTGAAAGCCACCCCATGAGTCACGGTCGTTTGGTAGCTAAGCAGGCAACCATTGGGAGTTCCGGCAGTGCTTAAGTCAGTCCACTCCTCTAGGGCTGCGGCGTCTACGCCTTCACCGCAATGCACGAGAAACGCGTCCGTGCTCCCGTCACTGAAGTTGTCGCACACGCCGGAAGGGTCGCTCGGGGGAAACAGCGAACTCACTTGGATCTTGTCACCGGGCAGATCGTTCTGGCTGGAGTCGATGGAGCGGGACAGGCTTCCGAAACATGCCAGCCCGTTGCCGGGCAGGCCGACGATCGACGTTGTTCCCGCGATCAACCCCTTGAGCTCACCCCACTTGTCCATCTCACACGTTAGGCGCCCCGTCGTCCCGTCGTAAGTAATCGGGCACCACGCCTTCTTGCCTTGGCTGGCGTCGCTCAGGCACTGCTTGTAGTCGAGCATCTGGTTGTACTCGGCCTCATCACCCCACTGGTTGTGATTTGTGTAGCGGCAGACGCTATCCACGCAATCGCAGTAGTTGTTGTCAGTGCCGTTCGCTCTCTTGCAGTAGGGGCTCCCGTTCACGCAGTCCGTGCGATCCGTACAGCTCGCTGGCAAGTTGGGCACCCAGTCATCGTTGTTGAAAATATCAAACAAGATGTGGTTATGCGTGTCGATCAGGCCCGGCAGGATGATGCCGTTGGTGTCGATGCGGGTTGCTCCTGTCGCGCCGCTCTGGCTCTCGCAGCCGGTGCCCATCTCGACGCAGGTGATGTCTTCGCCCTCGACCAAGACTTGGCCGTCGAAGGCTTGATCCGGCGTGACCACGAGGCCTGTCAGCAGGATGCGATCTTCGGCGCCGTCCGTAATCGTGGCGTCGGGGCCTACGCCGCCGATCCCGCCGTTGCCGGAGCTCCCCGCGGAACCAGAGCTGCCTCCGGTCCCGCCGGCGCCAGTGCCTGCGGTACCACCCACAGCCCCAGTGCCCGCGGTGCCGCCCATGGCGCCGGTGCCAGCAGTGCCTGCGTCACCGCCGCTGCCTGCAACTATGTCTCCACCGGTGCCGCCATTCCCTGCGGAACCAGCGGTGCCCGCGCTGCCACCCTCACCCCCTTCGTCCGTTGTCTTGTCGGACGCGCAAGCGGCCAGCAAGCTCAAGCCGCAAAGGCCGAGAATTGAAATCGTTCGCGATGTCGAGAGGGAGCCAAAGCGCATCCGCGCATCTTAGCGTGGGGTAGACACAGGGCCTCGCAACATTCTCGCGGCGCGCTGCCGCCAAGCGTCGAAGCGGCCGCATGTTGAATGGAATCAACGAGTTCAGTGAAGTGCGCGACTCGCGCAGAGCGCCTTACATCTGGCGCTCCGCACGCTGGGGCGGTATGGGTGCAGGCGCCGATGCAAGCCCTGCCACCAAAGAAAGAGGTCGCACTCGCGTTGCTCCAGCGGTCCACCGTGTTCATTCACCTCGACCCGCGTCGCGAGGAAGTGCGCGTGCCTCCGTGGTTCAAGAAGCAGCCGCAGCTGGTGCTGCAGATTGGTCTCAACATGGCCGTGCCGATCCGCGACCTAGAGGTCGACGATGAGGCCATCAGCTGCACCCTGAGCTTCAATCGCACGCCTCATTTCTGCTTGATGCCGTGGTCTGCGATCTACGCGCTGGTGGGTGAAGACGGTCGCGGCATGGTTTGGCCCGACGATGTCCCTGCCGAGGTTGCAGCCCAAGCGAATGCCAAGGGCGCCCAGCAGCAAACCCCACGCAAGAAGCCGCATCTTCGCGCCGTGGGTGAGCCTGAGGACACCGAGGCGGACGAAGCTGATGAGCCTGAGACGCCCCGCGCAGAGGGCGAGTCACCTGAGTCGACGGCCACTTCCGAGGAGGGAGCCGAGGACGCGGCAGTTGCCGAAGCGGAGGCTCCCGCCGAAGAACGCAAGTCTGCACGCCCTGCTCTGGCCGCCCTGCCCAGCGAGGACGAGGCGACTGCTAGCGACGGAAACGAGACGGACGCCGAAGCATCAGACCACACGGAAACGGCCGGCCCCAGTGAGGAGCCAGCCGCCGAAGAGAAGCCGGATGGGAAGCGAAAGCTTCCCCCGTATTTGCGCGTCGTGAAGTGATCAGGCGCTACCAGCTGCACCGCCGGTGCTAGCGCCACCGGTTCCGACGCCACCTGTGCCAGCCGTTGCTGCGCCGCCGGTGCTGGCGCCGCCCGTTGCCGCACCGCCCGTGCTCGCACCGCCAGTCGCTGCTCCGCCAGTCGCTGCGCCGCCAGTGCTTGCACCACCCGTCGCCGCTCCAGCGTTGCCGCCGGTCGCGCCGCCCGCGCCACCCGTTGCTGCTCCGCCAGTCGCCGCGCCGCCAGTGCCGCCGGTCGCTGCGCCGCCAGTGGCTGCACCAGCGCTGCCGCCAGTGGTTGCGCCGCCGCTGCCACCGCTCGAAGTAGCGCCGCTACCACCGGACCCGAGGGTGTCCTGACAGGAGAAGCGAGCGCTATCGTTGCGTACGCAGCTGTAGCCCGCTGGGCAGCCCACGAAGCTGCAGTCTCCGGAGTGACACTGCTGGTCGGCGCCGCAGGTTTCGTTCACTCCGCACTGGGCCGGCGAGGTGCACTGGACGTCGTTGCGGCCGTCGGGAACACACTCTCCGTAGCCATTGCAAACGAAGCCGGAGCCGCAGTCGGAGTTGTAGTCGCAGTATGCGGGGTCGTCGGGGTAGAGGGGGCATCCTCCGAGGGCCATTGAAGACAGTAACGTCGCGCCTAGCAGCCAAACTCGCTTCATGTTTCGGTCTCCTGCAGCTTCGCACCCAACCGGTGCGAACAACCTCGCGCTCGCGGGCGCGAAAGAATCAACTCAAAGGCCCGAACCGCGCGGGCGCCAGTACCTTTGCCCAGCGGCGCGTTGCCGCCGCCATCGAGAGGTTAGCAAGCGGCGTGCCTCAGACAAGCCGCGCCCGTGAGCTCCTCGGGTCCGCGAGTCCCCACCTGCGGACCGCGCCAGACAACCCCCAGAAACGGGCAGATTTGGCACGCTCCCAGAATGCCCCGGGCGTCCCAGCGTGCGGATCTGCTGGGTGACCTGGGCGCGGGTTTGGGGGGGAGGGTGAAGTCGCGTTCACGCGCCTGCCGAGCGCAAAAGTTCGCGTTGTTCAGGCGCTTGCCTGGGGAAGAAGGTGCTAGCGTTGCTTGACACCCATGCCAACTGCTCGCGTTTGTCGGTGCACCGCCGTTGGTGCAGCGCCACTCAGGGCGACTTGACCTGCGGTTCACGACTTGCGGCCGCTCGACGCGCGATGCGCGTGAACAGAACACAACACCCCACCCAAGACTTCGATGGACGTTAGCTGTTCACGCTGTGGAACCGAGTACGAGTTCGACGATGCCCTGGTCAGCGACCGTGGCACCACGGTGAAGTGCACCAACTGCGGGCACCAGTTCAAGGTTCATCCCGCCGACGGACCCAGCGGTCCCGAACGCTGGGTAGTGCGCACGACCAGCGGTCGGGAGCTGGTTTACACATCGCTTCGCGATCTGCAGAAGGGGATCAGCCAGCGCCAGATTGGCCCCGAGGATCTGCTCTCTCGGGGTGGTGGCCCGCCGCGTGCGCTCAGCTCCATCGCTGAACTCGAACCGTTCTTTCGTCGCAACAGCAGCGCGCCTCCTCCCGCGGGGAAACGCTCCACTTCGAGTGGCCTCGGCAACCGCGGTCCGCTCCCCCCGACGCCGCACCCGCCGCGCACGCCCTCCAATCCTCCTCCCGCAGAGCCTGCGTTCGCCGCCACCACGCGACGGTCCTCGGTGCCGCCGCCGAAGCCAGCTCGCAACAAGCCGCCCATCCCGGGTCGAAAGATCCCGAGCACACCGCCTCCGCCCGCGTTTGCGGCGGTCGACGTGGACATCGAGCCGGATCCGCCGACCATCCCCAGGAATCCAATGCCGGATTCCGATCTCAGCCCGCCGAGCAGTTCGCTTCACTCAAGCAAGCCTTCGCACCCCGAGGCGCGCCTGACGCCACCCTCCAACGTGCGTATCCAGGAGGAACCGCTTCAGCACACGCCGACGCCAACTGACGTCAGCGACGCCTACCGCAGCTACGAGGAGACCGGTGACGCGCGCTTCATGACCGCCGCGCCTCCCTCACGTCGGCAGCGCTCGCGTTGGATCGTCGGTGTGGTGCTCCTCGGCGCACTGGTGCTCGTTGGGCTGACCGTCGGCCGCGACTACTTGAAGAGCGCTGCCACTGAAGAGCCCGCCAATGCCGCTTCGGATGCGCGCGTGGCGACCTTGGTCGAGCGCGGTAACAAGGCGCTGGCTGACGGGGACTTCGAAGGCGCCAAAGAGCAGTACGACAAGGCGAGCGCCCTCGGCGAGCACGACGCTGGAGTGTTGGTTGCCCAGGCCCGCCTGGAAGCAGCGCGTGCGGACATCGTGTGGCTCAAGCTTCGCTTGCTCGATCCCAGCGATGACGAGCTGGTTCAGATCACTCACCGCGAGCTCGCGGTGCGCGTGCGCAAATCCCTGAGCGCCGCAGCTGCGGCTGAGGCTGCGGCCCCGGAAGATGCGAGCGTGATTCGTGCCCGGGTCGACGCGCTGCGTCTGCAGGGCGAGCTGCAGAAAGCTCGAGCTCACGTCGCCTCGATCTCGTCCACCGCTTCGCAGCCTGAGACCGCATATGTCCTCGCCGCGCTGGACATGGCCGAGAAGGAGCCAAACTGGAGCTCTATTGTTGATCGTCTCCGCACGGCAAAGTCCGCGGAGACGGGGCCTGGCCGCGCCAGCGCGGCGCTTGTCTACGCTCTGACGAAGAGCGGAGATCTGCCGGCTGCGAAGAGCGAACTCGAGAAGATCTCGAGCGCCATTCGCCCTCACCCCCTCGTGAACGAGCTGCGCGAGTTCGTAAAGCGCTACGAAAACGCGAAGGATGCAGGCGTCGACGAAGAGGTGCCCACCGTGGATCCCAGCAAGCTCCCCGCGATTACGGAGTCGCCGGGTCCCGTTGCCGCAGGCGACACGCTGCCGTCCGGGGACTTTCGCGTGATGCTCACCCAGGCCAACACCGCCCTCAAGGCCGGCAAGCTTGATAGGGCGGAGCAGCTTTTTCGTGCAGTGCTCGCCAAGCAACCGGGTAACACCGAGGCGCTAGCTGGCTTGGGCGATGTAGCCGCGCGGAAAAAGGACACCAGCGCGGCGAGTGAAGCCTACGATGAAGTGCTGAAGAAGAACCCGAACTACATCCCCGCGTTGCTTGGCAAGGCCGATCAGAAATGGTCGTCCGGAGACAAGGCCGGCGCCGTGGGGCTGTACCAACGGGTGCTCGAAAATGCAGGCCCGGGCACGCCCTACGGGCAGAAGGCTGCGGCGCGCATTGCTGAGTACAACAAGGCCAAGGCCGCGGGCACCGCGGAGCCCGCACCGACCAGTGAGCCTACGGCCAAGCCCACCGCCACGGCGACTGCAACCGCAGAGAAGCCCGATGAGCCACAAACGCCCCACATCGACACCACTGATCTCCCTGAATAGTTCCAACGTCCCGCGTGCGCTGACTTGTGCGCTGTTGTGTGGGGTGCTCATCGCGAGCTGTTCGAGGCCGCGTCAGGAAGAATCCAGCGCGAGCGAGGCGCCAGTGCCGTCGGCTAGTGTGAGCTATGGCGACAAGACCGTGCTCTCGTTCGACCTGAGCAGCGGTGCGCCGGAGTCGACGGATGCTGGCGGCCTGTTTGGCATTCCTCCTAGCCGCACCTATGTCGGCCTCATTTCCGCGTTGAAAGATGCGCTGGACACCGAAGACGTTGGCTCCGTCTACGTGAACCTGGGCGGTGGGAGTCTCGACTGGGCCCGAGCCGAAGAGCTAGGCAGGCTATTCGAGGAGCTCAGAGAGGGTGGGAAGCCGGTCGTTTGCCATGCCCACGCGTTTGGCAACTCGCTCTCCCTGTTCGTTGCGAGGGCGTGTGACCGAGTGTGGCTAAGCCCGGCCGGCGATGTGGAGACCGTTGGGCTCGCCGGGCAAGTCGTGTTTTTGAAGGGTGTCCTCGACAAGCTCGGAGTCCAAGCGGACTTCCTGCACATGGGCAAATACAAGAGCTTCGCCGAGCAGTTCACCCGTGAAGAGCCGAGCCCTGAAGCGCGGGAGAGCCTCACGGTGGTGCTAGGTTCGATTCGCGCTACCTGGATCGATTCCGTAAAGAAACAGCGGCCGGGCGCTGAAGGGGCGCTCGAAGATGGGCCCTGGAGCGCTGATCAAGCCAAGCAGAAGAAGCTGATTGACGAGATCGGCTACGAGTCGGATGCCCTCAAGGACGCCAAGCAACGGGGCACCGCTGACAAGGTGCGCGTCGTGTTTGGCCCCAAGAGCGGTGGCGGTGGAGGAGGCAACGGCCTGGCTGCGCTGATCCGTTCAATCTCCGGAGCGAACCGTCGCGCCTCGGGTGCAGACCGCATTGCGGTGGTGCCGGCCGTTGGGGGCATTGCCATGACCTCGGGTGGCTTTGGTGGTGGGATCGCCGCTAGCTCGCTCACCAAGACACTGCGCCGCGTTGCCAAGGATGATTCGGTGAAGGCTGTGGTGCTGCGCATCGACTCGCCTGGTGGCTCCGCGCTCGCGAGCGACTTGCTCTGGCATGAGCTGATGGAAGTGCGCGCAAAGAAGCCGCTGATCGCCTCCGTCGGTTCGATGGCGGCAAGTGGTGGCTACTACATGGCTTGCGCGGCGAACGAGATCTTCGCCGAGCGCACCAGCATCGTGGGATCCATCGGTGTCGTCGGGGGCAAGTTCACGTTCAACGACGCCCTCGCGAGTCAGGGCATCAACGCCGTCACCATCCCGGCGAGCCCCGAGCCCTCCGCCAAGGCTCGCGCAGCATTCATGTCGCCTCTCGAGCCCTGGGACGATGCGACCCGCGAACGGATGCGACAGCTGATGGAGGGCACTTATCAGCTGTTCCTCAAGCGCGTCGCGGACGGGCGTGGGCTGAAGGTCAGCGACGTCGAGCCCAACGCGCAGGGCAGGATCTGGAGCGGCGCCCAGGGCAAAGACAAGCGCCTGGTGGATACGCTTGGCGGTCTACGGGACGCGATTGAGCGCGCCAAGGAGCTGGCGAAGCTCGAGGGAGACGTTCCGCTCACTGTGGAGGGTGGAGCCGACGGTCTGTTCGATATTCTAGGTGGAAATGACAACGCCACGTCGGAGCAGCTCCTGACTGCCGCGGAGCGGGCGATTGCGGAACGCGAGAGCTGGCTCGGCAAGGTAACCGAGCCGATGCTGCCTCACGCTCAGGCCTTCGCGCCGGTGCTCAGTGGCGAGCACACCCTGGCAACGCTTCCCTACGCACTCATCCTGCGTTGAATTCGCCTGGTCTCACCGGGGTCGCCTCATTGGGGCCGCGTCTCGACCTTGTTCTTGACCGGCTTTACCGTCTTCAAGAACGCATAGATGGCCTTCAGATCGGTTTCGGTCATGGCGGAGTAGGCGAGCCAGGGCATTGCCGTGTTCTGCGTCGAGTCCATTGCTTGCTGGACGGACGGTTCCCGGTGTGAGGTGAACTTCTGTACGAACTCTTGCTCGTTGAGCTGGAGTCCTGTTTCCGGATCCGGTGTTAAGTTCGGGCTTCGCACCTTGCCCCAGGGCCCCGCAAACAGCTGCCCGCCGGCAAACTCGTAGCCAGGGATCGGCTGGTGCTCTTTGTCGACCTGAGAGTGACACGAACGGCAGCCAGCTACGGTGGTTAGATATTTCCCTAGGGCAATGGGGTCGGAGCGATTCGGTTCCTCGATGGGGCCGCCAAGGGGCTTCGGTGCAAACTTGATGAAGAAGCTGACGGGGAAGTCGATGCGGGTCTTGGGTCGCGCCGCGTCGACTGCAGGCAGGCTACGCAGATATGCGATCACCGCTAAGGTGTCTGCGTCCGAGAGCTCCTTGTAGTTGTCGTACGGCATCATCGGAAACAGCACGTCGCCGTCCTTATCGACGCCCTCGCGGATCGCCCGTGCGATCTCCCCGTCAGTCCAGTCCTTCAGGCCGCCGCTGCCCGCGGTTAGGTTTGGAAAGCACACTTCTCCGGGTAGGCCGTAGTCTTCGCCCCAGCAGTCAGGCGTGCCTCCACCGCTCGCGCCTTTCGGCGGGCCTCCGTACTTCGTCCAGTCACGCTCGGTGTGGCACTCCCCACAGCCAAGCTGGTGTTCGAAGAGGTACTTGCCGCGCTCGATCGCGGCGGGCGTTGCTTCTGCCTTCACATCAGGCGCCGGGCGTGCCGCCGGGGATTTCGTCGCGACGAAGAGAGCCACGGCAGCGACCAGTGCGCCTAACCCAATCCCCACCCATTTGAGCTTTCCCGGCTTGCCTGCGCTGTCCGTGCCTGTGCTCGCTACGTCTTCGCTCATTGGTCGACCCCTGCTTCCACTTGCTCAGCGAGGCTGAAGAACACAGCCGCGCGAAGCCGAACCGTGGAGTGTAGGGGGTGGAGGCACGCGGCGTCGATTTGCTCGCCAACAGGGGCGTTTCTAGCGCTTCTGGGTTCCCGACCGAACTTCGAGCGACACAGCGAGCTACGCTTGTGGCCGTTTTTGCCCGGCTCCCGATGCCCGCACACGCTTTGGCTTGACGACGGCAAAAACGCGGGTAGGTTGCGGCCTCCCAAGTCCGCAGAAAAGCGGGCGAGGCGGGGCTTCGGGCACGCTCGAAGTTCCGCTCGGAGAGGTGACCGAGTGGCCGATGGTACCCGCTTGCTAAGCGGGCGTAGGGAAACCTACCGAGGGTTCGAATCCCTCCCTCTCCGCTGAAAGCCCCACGATAGAGGTCGTGTGAGGCATCGAACCGAAGAAGAGCCTGTTCGGCAGTCGCTGACAGGCTCTTTGAGTTTGGACCGCAGCCCAAACCTGCAGAGGCGCAGCGTGCTATCGGTCGTCCGCTGCGCGATGCTCGCAACATGCGAGTCGACGCCTGGATCCAGCATCCGACACCGGAGTTCTTGCGCCATGACATGTTCGCCAGCTTGCGACGCTGGATGCGCCTAGAGACGGTGCCCGACGAGATCCCCCTGGAGTTCACCCTCGGCGCGCTCGACGCCGGCGGCATAGACAGGGCGCTCATTTCCGCATGGTACGGCCCAGAGACGGCACCTCAGGCTCGTGGTGCGCTGATCTCCAATGACGAGGTGGCAGGGCTAATCAGCAGAGCGCCCGAGCGGCTCATCGGAGTAGCGGGCGTCGACCTGCGCAAGCCGATGGAAGCGGTGCGTGAGTTGAGGCGGGCTGTGCGCGAGCTGGGGTTCAAAGCGTTGCGGCTGTTGCCGTGGCTCTGGGAGCTGCCGCCAGACGATCGTCGCTACTACCCGTTGTATGCGGAGTGCATCGAGCTTGGAGTTCCGTTCTGTCTACAGGTCGGACACGCGGGACCGCTGAGGCCCTCGGAGCCGGGACGGCCGTTTCCTTACTTGGACCGGGTTGCGTGTGACTTCCCGGAGCTCACGATCGTCGGCGGACACATCGGGTACCCCTGGACCGAAGAGATGGTGGCGCTGGCGACCAAGTACCCGAATGTCTTCATCGACACCTCAGCGTATAAGATCAGTCGTTACCCCGAGGAATTAATCCGCTTCATGCGGGGGCGGGGGCGAGAGAAGGTGCTGTTCGGGAGCAACTTCCCGATGATTCAGCCTGCTGCGGCGCTCGAGCATTTGGACCGCCTGGGGCTCGAGCGGGAAGCCTTGGAGCTGTTCTTGGGCGGGAATGCCACGCGCGTTTTCAAGCTGGGAAGCTGAAACGGTGACGCTTCACTCTCCGTAAGGGTTCGGTGGCGCCTCGACCTGGGGCTTGGACTTGTCCTCGGCCTTCGGCTTTTCGTTCGCGCGCTTCGTTGGCGTTGAGGGCCGAGTGGCTGGCTTGACTTCAGTGGTGGCGCTAGGCGGCAGCGCCTGCAGGTCCAGATCTGCGGTGCCTGCGGGTGCAGCCGGCTGGGCCGGAATTTCTGTGGGGATTTCCATTGCCGATAGCTGCGCCGCTGGCGTGGTAGGTGCCGTGATGGCTGATTGGGGGGCCACGGCTTGGGGATCGCCCTTGTCGAGGGCGAACAAAGCAATGCCAGCGCCCACGCATACGATCAGCGACGCGATGCTGATGCCAACCATCAGCGCTACGGCGCGACTCGGCTCGTTTTGCGGTGGCTGTGGACGAGACACGCTCACAGAGCCCGTCGTCGATGCCGCACGCAGCTCGACGGGGTTGCGAATCGCCCGGCGTGGCCCAGTGGTATCCGCTTGGCTGGGAGCCGTAGGGCGGATGTCTGGATAGTCAGGGACGGCGGGGCGAGCTGTTGCGCCAGGGAGACTCGCGTCAGGCAGACTACCGTATGAGTGACGAGGTGCACCGAGGTCAGGCTCGGAGAGCTGCGGGGGCGCGTGGAATGGCGACGAAGGCTGTGCCAACGAGGCGACTCCCAGTGCCTCTGCCAAGGCAAGCACAGCCTCGCCAGCTGTGGCGTAGCGTTGCTCTGGCTCCGCGTGAGAGGCCTTGAAGAGCCACGCGTCGAAAGTCTGTGGCAGGTGCGCTCCGAACTTGGCTGCGCGCTTGGACGCTGCTTCCTTGGGACCCTGGCAGGTGCCCTTGAGGAAACTCAAGAACGATGTGGAGTGGTCTCGCTCCATCGCGAAGTAGTGGTGCCCCGTGAGCATCGCAAAGGCGATGAGGCCAAGGGCGTAGATGTCCACCGCTGGAGTGATGCGGCGAGATGCCTTGAATTGCTCCGGCGGCATGTACAGCGGCGTGCCGACTGCTTTCGTCGATGTCACCGCACCCGCATCCTCGAATAGGCGTGCGACGCCGAAGTCCACGATCTTTACCTTGAGTTCACCTATGTCATTTTGCGTGAGGAAAATGTTCTCTGGCTTCAGGTCGCGGTGAAGCACCCCACGGGCGTGCAGCTTGTCGAGCGCGCTGGCGACTTGTCTGAGCAGTCGAACCGCGACGCCCGTCGGCAGCGGGCCTTTTGCAAGCCTCCGCTCGAGATCTTCCCCCTCGAGCAGCTCCATGACGAAGTAGGGCGTATCGCTCGAAGGTTCCACGCCTGCGTCGAAGACCTGGACTACGTAGTCACTGCGCACCGAGGCCGTGGCGCGAGCCTCGGTCTCGAACCGCTGCCTCAGATCTGGCGAACGGCTCGTCCCCGGCAGCATCACCTTCAGGGCGCACGCACGGCCAGTCTCCAGATGCTCGACCTCGTAGAGCATGCCCATGGAGCCCGCGGCGAGCTCGCGCGCTACGCGGTAGCGCTGCGCGAACACACTGCCCGGGTAGAGGGTCGCCATGAATCCTGTCTAGGGTAACACCCAAACCCTCGCTGTGGCGAATCCCTACGCCCCTGCATCCGCAGCACAAACCAGCGCTGAAACCTGCCTGTAACCTTTGGTCTGCCCACCACACTGCGGTGTCACGCTTCGACATGGGTTTGCTGCCGGCCTCCCGTTTTTCGATACGGTTATTGATGCGTTCCAAAGGGGCCCGGGCGAAACGCTCAAAGAAAGCGCGCGACGAGGCTGTCGGACAGTTCCCACAAGTGCGTAGCCGCGCGCACATCCAGAGCTGCCTTGGAGGGCACATGCGCTTGTGCCGTGTCTCCTGGACCAGCGGCGAAGTAGCAGCCGGTGACCCCCGAGAGGCTGGGCGAGGTGGCCACGAACAAGGAAGGCAGCGCGCCTTCGCGCGCGCTGATCAGCCCTGGCAGCGGGAGCTTCGCTCCCCACGAAAGCAGCCGGGAGTCGCGTACGACATTGGTTACGACACTGCCGGGATGCACGCTGTTGCTCGTCACACCGCGTGCCTTCAGTCGTCGCGCCAGCTGGTTGCTGAACAGCACGTTGGCGAGCTTGCTCTTCGCGTACACGTAGCGCCCTTCGTAGGCGTGCTCGCTCATGACGTCCCCGAAGTCGAAGCCCGATGGTTTGATGTGTAACCGTGAGGAAACGGTGACGACGCGTGAATCTCTGGTGTCGGTCAGGACGCGTTCGAGGAGCCGTGTCAGCAGAAACGCCGCCAAGTGGTTGACGGCGAAGGTGTCCTCGTAGCCGTCCCCGCTGAGCTGCCGCTCCGGGTGCCAAAGCCCGGCGTTGTTCACCAGCACATCCAGGCGCGAGTGCTTCGCTTCGAACTCGAGGGCTACCCTTGCCACCTGCGCGAGGCTCGAAAAGTCTGCCGAGCAGTGTTCCGCGCTACCGCCATCCGTGAGGATGCGTTGTGCGACCTCCCTGGTGCGGTCTGGGTTACGACCGACGACCACCACATGGTGTCCTCGTCGAGCTAGACCATACGCGGTCTCCGTGCCGATCCCGCTCGAAGCGCCCGTGACCAACGCAACGGGTCGAGAACGGCTCTTCATCGCTGCAGCATATTCAGCTCCGACAAACCGATCCAGGCGTCTCGATTCTGCGCTGCTGCCGCGAGCCAATGGGCTTCGTCGTCGGTGCTCGGTATCCTGACGGTATCTCCTGCTGCACGCGCTACGCTGGTCCTCATGTCGCGCACAGAACACACGTTTTGCCGCATCTGCGAGGCGTTATGCGGCCTCGAAGTGACCCTGGATGGCGATCGCGTCAGCGAGATTCGTCCTGACACCCAGCACGTGGCGACGCAGGGTTTTGCGTGTGTAAAAGGCCTGAAGCAGCAGCGTCTCTATGCCAGCCCAGATCGCCTGCAGTACCCGCTCAAGCGTGTCGGCGAGGGGCACGTGCGTATCTCCTGGGAGCAAGCGCTGAGCGAGATCGGCGAGAAGGTGGGGTCGCTGCGAGGTGTTTCTGGGCCGGACTCGATCGCCATGTATGTGGGAACCGCTGCAGGGTTCGGGGTGCTGCATCCGATCTTCGCTCAAGGGTTCATGAACGCCATCGGCTCACGCAATATGTACTCCTCGGCGACGCAAGACTGCGCCAACAAGTTCGCGGTCGCGCGCTTGATGTACGGGTTCCCTTTCACCCAGCCGTTCCCGGACGTGGACCGTGTGCGTTGCCTGATCGTCGTTGGGGCAAACCCCGCGGTGAGCAAGTGGAGTTTCCTCCAGGTCTCGAACCCAATTCAGCGCCTGCGGGCCATCGAGGCCCGCGGCGGTTCCGTGTACTTCGTGGATCCTCGCCGCACGGAGAGCACGAAGGTTGCGGGGACACACGTCTTCATTCGACCGAATACCGACGTCTTCTTCTACCTCGGGTTTCTGAACGAGCTGCTGCGCCTGGGTGCTATCTCCAAGACGCGAATCGCCGAGCATACGCGTGGCTTCGAGGCGGTGCGGAGCTTGTGCGCCCCGTGGACGCCTGAGCGCTGTGCGGAGGTTACTCGTATCCCTGCGGATGTGCTGCGCAGCATGGTCAGGGCGTACGCAGAGGCCGACGGCGCGGCGCTGTACCTCTCGACGGGCGTCAACATGGGTAGCCACGGGAGCCTGGCGTTTTGGCTGCAGGAGGTGATCAACCTCGTGAGTGGCAACTTGGACCGGCGGGGCGGCACCCTGGTGGGCCGCGGGGTGGTGGACTTCGCACGGTTTGGCAAGCGCACTGGAGTTCTGCTCCGCAGCGACCGCTCGCGGGTCGGGGGCTTCATGGCCGTCAATGATGGCTTCCCCGGGGGAACGCTGGCGGACGAAATTCTCACACCTGGGGACGGTCAGGTAAAGGCGTTGTTCGTCACTGGAGGCAATCCGCTGATCACGATGGCGAACGCCGGTCGCTTGCGTCAGGCGTTCGAGCAGTTGGAGTTGTTGGTTGCCCTCGACATTCAGCCGAGCGAGACGGCCCGCCTCGCCCACTACGTGCTGCCGTGTACGAGCCCGTTGCAGCGCCCGGATCTTCCGTTCGTGTTCCCTTTGCTGCTCGGCATGCAATCGCGCCCCTATCTTCAGGCCACACGCGCGGTGTTGCAGCCAACGGGTGAGCAACGCGACGAGGCGAGCATCTACCTCGCGCTGGCGCGTGCGGCGGGGCGGAACCTCTTCGGGTCGAGAGTGGCTCAAGTCGCGCTCGAGCTGCTCCAGGCTTGGCACTCACGGAAGCAGCGTGAGGGGCAACCTGCGCTGCCTCAGGAGCTGTTGCTCTCGCTCTTGCTACGTGTCACGGGACAGGGAAGCTTCGATCAGCTGCTCAGTTCGCGGCACGGCCATCTCCGCCCGGATCACCAGGGAAACACGTTTCTTGGCAAGCGTGTCGTGACCGACGATGGCCGTGTTCAGCTCGCGCCACCGCAGCTGATGAGGCAGGCAGAGAACCTCGAAGGCTTCTTCGAAGCGGAGAAGCGCGACGCACGACGACTGAAGCTGATCACCAAACGCGCGGTGACCACCCACAACTCTTGGACCCACAACCTGGATGACTTCGTCGCTGGAGATCGAGGTACGAACTACCTCTATCTGCACCCCGAAGACGCCAGCGCGATCGGCCTCGCCGAGGGCGACCTTGCCGACGTGAGAACCGAGGTCGCGAGCGTGCGAGTGCCGGTCCGAATCACGAGTGACCTGATGCCCGGCACGGTCGCACTCCCTCATGGTTGGGGGCACCAAGACTCAGGGCTGAGCGTTGCTCGCCAGACCCGCGGCGTGAACGTGAACTTGCTCGCCCACGACGGTCCACAGCGACTGGAAACGGTGAGCGGGATGGCTCACCTCACGGGCTTCAACGTCGACGTTCGGCCTGCCGTGGATCCGCGGCAGCACAACTGGTCGGGCAGCTGAGCGGTGAAGTTCACGCCAGCGCACCCCGTCGAGAGTGGCCGCACTGAGGCGTGGGTTGCGCTAGGCTCCGTTCATGCTGTCTCTGAAGCCTGATCTGCCAAAGCCCAGCCCGGGCCGCGTCGAGCGCGCCAAGCTCGAGCTCCACCGGCGGCTTGGCGCTTCCAAGGTGCTTGACGCTAGAGAGAGCTGTGAGCGCTTCGCCAACGATGAGTCGGAGGCGGAAGGCGAAGTGCCCGATGTCGTAATCCTTGCGGAAACAAAAGAGGACATCCTCTCCACCTTGGCGGTGGCTCGGGAGACTGAGGTGCCGGTGACACCGCGCGCCGGAGGCAGCGGTCGCACCGGCGGCGCCGTGCCCGTGGCGGGTGGCATCGTGCTCGCGCTGAGCGGCATGAACCGAATCTTGGAAATCGATCCCGCTGAGGGCCTCGCGGTGGTCGAACCAGGGGTGGTGCTGGGGGACTTTCACGCCGCGGTCGAGGCTGAAGGGATGTTCTACCCCCCCGACCCGAACTCGCTCCTCAGCTGCTGCCTGGGTGGGAACGTCGCCGAGAATGCCGGTGGCCCTCGGGCGTTCAAGTATGGGGTGACCCGAGACTACGTGTTGGGGGCCGAAGCTTTCTTGATCGGCGGTCAGCACATCCAGTGCGGACGCCGCACGAAGAAGGGCGTCACCGGGTACGACGTCACCGGCCTCTTGGTGGGGAGCGAGGGGACCTTGGCCGTGCTGGGTGACATCACGCTGCGCCTCGTGCCAAAGCCATCGCACGTGATGACCCTGATGGTGTTGCTGTCGGAGCTCGACGTCGCCGCACAGCTCGTGGCGCGAGCAACCGCGATGGGTTTGGTTCCGCGCTGCATCGAGCTGCTCGACAGCGGAACCCTCCAGGCCATGCGTAGCGCGGGCAATCCGATCAACGCCGCGGCCAACGCCATGTTGCTGATCGACGTGGATGGGGACGAAGGGGAGTGCGAGGCTCAAGCTGAGCGCCTCGCTGGGCTATCCGATGATCTCCAGGCGCTCGAGCTCCTGGTGGCGCAGGACGCCTCTCAGCGCGACCGTCTCTGGAACGCTCGGCGAGAGATGAGCCCGGCGGTGCGTCGCATGGCAAAGAACAAACTCAGCGAGGACGTCGTGGTGCCCCGCCAGCAGATGGGTGAGCTCTTGCGGCGCGTGGCGCGTACGTCTGAAGAAACAAGTATCCGTACGGTAACGTACGGGCACGCCGGGGATGGCAACCTCCACGTCAACTTCCTGTGGGACGAGCCCGATGAGCTACCGCTGGTGGACCGAGCCATCGAGCAGCTATTTCGAGACGTGATCGAGCTCCGAGGGACACTGAGCGGGGAACACGGCATTGGGGTGCTCAAGGCGCCCTACCTGCCCCTGGAACAGAGCTCGGAGCTGATCCAGCTCCAGCAAGATCTGAAGCGCGTCTTCGACCCTGCAGGGCTACTCAACCCCGGGAAGATCTTCCCGACTCACGGTCACGGAGCTTGCTAGAGCTATTCCTTGCGGAATAAATGTTCGCGATAGTGACTCAGCTCCGCCAAGGAGTTCTTGATGTCCACCAAGGCGTCGTGGGCGCCTGCCTCTGGCTTGATGAATTGCGCGGCATCGCCGTACCACAGCTTGGCTAGTAGCTTGAGGCTCGAAACATCGATGATGCGGTAGCTCAAGTACCCCGCGAGCATCGGCATGTAGCGCTCGATGAACTTCTTATCCTGGCCAACGCTGTTGCCGGCCAGTACCCCGGCGCGCAGCGGGCACCAGCCGGCGACGCGCTCGAAGAGCTCTCGCTCGGCGCGCCCCAGGTCCACGCTCGACTGACGTACTCGCTCCGTGAGTCCGGTCTTGGCGTGCATGTCACGCACGAACGGCGTCATCTGGGCGAGCGCCGACTCAGGCTGCCAGATGTCGCACACGTACTCTTCCAGAGGATTGAGCTGGCTGTCGGTGATGATCAGCGCCGCCTGGATGATCACGTCGCTCTGCGGGTCCAACCCCGTCATCTCGAGATCGATCCAAACCAGGTTCTCCGGGCTCTGAGTGCGCATCACCCGAACTTAACAAACTGCTGACCCCGCCGACAGCGCTCGTGGAAGCACGCCTGATCGCGCCGCGGTTCTACCGCTCGGGGTGTTGATTACCCCGCCTCAGAAGCATCCTGGGGACGGATGGTCTTCGACGATCACATCCGCTGGTGGAGCGTTGGGATCATCCGTGTAGACTGCGACCCACGAGCCGTATGATGAGACCCCGCAGTCGCTCGACGTGACCACACAGAGCTTCTCGTCGACCCGCTCAGCCTTATGAGCGAACCGCCAGGGTGCGTTGACGCTGTAGTATGCCTTCGGAAAGATCACGTCAGCCGTGACGTCGAGCGTGATCCAGTACATGCGCTGGACGTCATCACAGCAAGAGGGGTCGTGGGGGGTTGCGCCCAGGTGGACCCTGGCCGGGAGCTGGTGGAGCAGGATCTCACCGCGGTCTTCGGCGCAGGTGATCGAACAACCGTCGCTCACGTATCCGCACGCGTCCTCTCCGGTGCAGTCGACGGTTTCGAGATAGGGTCCACACGGGTCCGCGCCACCAGCCCCTGCTGCGCCACTGGCGCCGCCGGCGCTCACGCCGCCTGTGCTCGTTCCAGCGCTTCCGCTCGTCCCCGCAGCGCCCGCCGTCCCCCCGCTCCCTCCACCCGCGGTGCCCGCTCCGCCGTTGCTCGTCGTTCCAGCAGTTCCCGCCGCCCCACCTGCGCTCTGCGCGCACTCGCACTGGCTGCCGGCGTCCGCGCAAACTCGAATCCCCGAGGAGTTATCCGGACACTCGCAGGGCGTCCCCGCTTCACAGCTGGCGGGAGCCTCGGACTTGGAGTCACAACCTACGGCCAACCCGCACGCCAAGCTCAAGCAGCTGACCAGCGTTACCGAACGGAGCACGAAACGAAGCATGCTCCCGCAATAGTCATTGCACCTGCCGAATTCAACACGGTCTCATGGTTTGCGTATGGGAAGCGACAGGAAGCGAGCCCGGCTCACGTCTGCGTTCCCGTGCGATAAACGCTGCCACTTGCCCTCCCCAGTAGCCGTCGTTCTCGAGAAACACAAGACAACAGCGTCAGGGAAACGCTCCTGGGTTTCGATATGGGAACTGTGGCGCGTGGCAGATACGGACATCCGTTGCCGTGCGGTTAAGCCGAAGTTCTCCGCCGCCGGGTTGCGAGCCAGGCCACTCCCAGAGCGAACAGCCAGTCGCTGCCCGAGTGTCCACGGCTCGCTCGACAGCCACAGCCCCCGTCGTCACTGCCGCTCGTCGGCGCGGCAGCGTTTCCACCGGAATTGTTTCCGCCGCCGCTGGCGTTGCCCGCCGTGCTGCCACCGCTGCCCGCATTCGTCGAGCCGCCGGTTGCGCTGCCGCCGACAGCGCCATTGCCGCCGCTGCCACCTGCTGGGGAACCGCCCATCGAACCGAGTTCATACGCGCCCCGATCCGGCGCGTCGCCGACGTAGCCGTCGTTGATCCCCGGGATCACCAACGCGGAGTCGACAGCGGGGCTGCTGGGATTCGGGCGGAGATCGCTATCCACGTCCGGGGGCGCAAGGAGCCCGTTCGCTTCTTGTCCCGTGCCCTGGCTGAAGCTCATCAGGTCGTCGTAGCGGTCGTTCGCCGCCCCGTTGTACCAGGTGAAGAGTGATTGCGTATCCGTGGTGTACCAGAGGTCGTAGTCGAAGCTCGGGTGCTGGCTGCCCTGGTTGTAAGAGTCGAGCAGGCGCCCGCCAGCGTTCGCCACCAACAGGTTGTTCCTGAATACGATGTTGTCGATGGGCACCGAGTGCTCACCGGGGAAGTCGTACCAAAGGTTGAGTAGCGGACCAGTTGCCTCGCGGAAAATGGTGTTGTGGTAGAAGTACACGTTCCGCGTGAGGCTCTCGGGGTCCCCGTTGGTGTTCATTTTGACAGCGCCTTGCCCCCAAGCTCCGCGGATCACGTTCCGCATCACGAAATAGGGTCCTGGCAGAGCCGGAGCCATCGAGATGGGGTTTTCCGCATCGCGGAACACGTTGCCATAGACGCGCGCGTTCACGCAGATCCCGTCCAGCTCGACATCATCGTCGCGAGCGTCATACAGCTCGTTGTTCACCAGCTCGGCATCGTGATTCGTGAAGCCGAGGTTCGTGCCACCGGTGGCAAGCAACACATCGTCTCCCAGCGCAGCGAGCGCCCGCCCCTCAGCCTCATTGCCGCAAAGAACCACGTTGTCGACGTTGCCGTGGATACGATTGCCGACGACCACTGACGCCGCACCAGGATTGTTGTCGAACTGCACCCCGTAGTAGGTCTGGCCGGGGCAAGCCTGGTTGCTCGCCCCGGCGCAACTGCCGTCGTCGGAGTCGTAGATGTCATTGTTGCGGATCAGGTGTCGTCCACCAAGCGCTGCGCCGCCAGGGTACTCCGCGCTCTTGGTGACGAGCACGTTGTAGTGGCCGTTGTCGTGGATGTCGCAGTCCTCGACGATCACGTGGGCTGAAGAGTGGATGCGCACGCCCTTGCCGTCGGTGTCGTCGCCGCCGTTCCGCACTTCGAGCCCCGACAGCCAGACGTGGCTGGAAGCGCTGATGTCCACGACTGAACCTGAGCCACTGCCCGCGCCTTCAAGGATGGGTCTCTCGTCTGGATTATCCGCGCGGATAATAAAGGGTGAGCCCTCGCTGCCAGTAACGCCCTGGATCTGAATCGGCGCGTAGGTCCCGGCGCCAACGCGGATCTCGTCCCCCGGCGCAGCGAGGTCGATGGCGTGTTGGATGGTCGCGAAGGGTTCGGACTGGCTCCCGCTGGCTTGGTCACTGCCTCCAACGGCAACATAGAAGGTTCGGTTGGGGGTGAGGGCACTAGGCCATGCGCGAGTCGTGGCGGTGATCGCCATGCTCGGCATACCCGTGACGCCGTCGGGGTCCTGCAGCGTCACCGTGACCTCTCCGCTGCTGCCAGGGTTCAACCCAAAGGCGCTGGTCGCCCAATTTCGGCCGTCATAGCGCACCGGCGGGTGCAGCGTTCGGCTGCCCGAGGCGTCCTGGTATTCGACGCTGAAGCTCTCGTTGCCGTTCGCCCCGTCCAGCGTGATCAGCAATCCGAAGGTCTCGTAGCTCGGGGTCATGATGACGCCACGCAGTTCCGCAGCGCGAGCGCTGCTGCACCAGAGCAATGCGCTTGCGAGTCCAAGCGCAGCGGTGACCGACGGACCGACTCCACCTGCGCGCCGAGCTTTCAGACGTCTCATGGGTGGAGCATAGAGGATCTACCTGGCGCCTACAGGTGCCAGGCGCTAGCGTGCGCGCCCCATGGCCATCGCCAAGAAGCCGACCCGCGCAGCAGCGTCCAAGACCAAGGCCCCCTCCAAGCCGACCAAGAAGGCTGGGGGCAAGCCTGCTCCGCGCCGCAAGATCGAACTCACCGGCGCGCAGAAGAGCTACCTGCGCGGGCTCTCCCACGAGCTGAAGCCTGTGGTGCAAATCGGGCATGCGGGGCTGACCGAAGGCGTCGTGCGTCAGATCGACGAAGCGCTCGAGACCCACGAGTTGATCAAGGTGAAGCTCGCCAAGGAAGCCCCGCTCGAGCCGGCGGAGGCAGGGGAGCCGCTGGAGAAGCAGCTCACAGCCAACGTTGCGCAGCGTATCGGGCGCATCCTCGTGCTCTACCGTCCCCGCGCCAAAGAGCCGACAATCAAGCTTCCGCGCTAGCGATCGCGCGGCGGCTGCGCGTGGCGCAGAAGTTCTTGTAGCATCTGCCCATGCGGATCCTTTACGGGGTTGTGGGTGAGGGGATGGGACACGCGACGCGCAGTCGCGTGATCCTCGAGCACCTGGTTCGGCGGGGGCACCAGATCAAGGTCGTGGTAAGCGGTCGCGCGCATCGTTTCCTGACGGAGCGCCTGGCGCATCACGAGTCGGTGAGCATCGAGGAAATCCACGGATTGAGTCTCACCTACGTGGGCAACCGCGTGGACAAGAGCGAGAGCGTCAAGAAGAACATCAAGGCCGCTGCGAAGGGCATCCGAAAGAACCTCGACGTCTACCGCAAGGTCGCCGAAGCCGGCTTCGAGCCAGAGCTGGTGATCAGCGACTTCGAGTCGTGGGCGGCGTTCTATGCTCTGAACCATTTCCTCCCGGTAATCAGCATCGACAACATGCAGGTGATCAACCGCTGCAAGCACCCGGCCGAGGTGATCGGCAAGAAGTCTCAGAACTATCGCATCACCAAGTTCGCGGTGAAGACGAAGATCCCCGGCGCCTATCACTATCTGGTGTCGAGCTTCTTCTTCCCCAAGGTTCGCAAGAAGCGCACGACGCTGGTGCCGCCGATCTTGAGAAACGAGATCCTCGAAGCGAAGCGCGAGCCCGGCTCCCACGTCCTCGTCTACCAAACGGCGAGCGCTAACGAGAAGTTGGTCCCGGCGCTGCAGCAGCTACCCTACGAGTTCCGACTCTACGGGATGGGACGTGAGGCTACGGAGGGGAACGTGAGCTTGCGAAGCTTCTCGGAGAGCGGCTTCGTCGAGGACTTGCGCACGGCGCGCGCGGTGATCACCGGCGGCGGCTACACCTTGATGAGTGAGGCAGTTCACTTGGGGGTTCCGGTGCACTCCGTTCCCGTGGAGCAACAGTTCGAGCAGGAGCTCAACGCCCGCTGGTTGGCGCACCTTGGCTACGGCACCTGGAGTCCAACGCTCGAGGTCGACAAGATCCGTCACTTCATAGAGAACAGCGCAACCTACGCCAAGGCGCTGGAGAGCTATCCGCGCCAAAACAACAACATGCTGTTTCGCCTCGTGGACGAGCTAATTGAGCGACGCGCCCGCGGAGAGAGCCGCCCCGTGCGCTTGGACTCCGCGTCCATGGGCGCCTACGACGAGTGATGTCTTCGCCTCTCAGGCGATGTCTTTCATCGCCATGTGTGCAGCGTTGAAGCCGCACATTCCGTGCACACCTGCGCCGGGGTGCGCATAGCTCGAACACAGGTAGAGCCCCTTGACTGGCGTACGGTAACGGAAATACGGAAACACCGGCCGCCAGATGAACTGGCGATGCCAGGCGTTTGAACCGCCGCCCAGATCCCCGCCGACGAGGTTCGCGTCCATCGCCTGCAAGTCGGGTGGCGCCACGGCGCGCCGCCCGAGCACCTGCTTCTTGAACCCGGGAGCTAGACCTTCGATGCGTTCCTCGACTTGGTCGGCGAAGCGCTCCTTTTGGCTCTCCCAGCCGCCTTCGACACTCGGCGGGACTCGGGAGTACGCCCAAAGCGTTTGCTTGCCGTCGGGCGCGCGGCTTGGATCGGCGAGGCTCTGTTGGCCGATCACCAGGTAGGGGTTTTCAGGAATGTTCCCGTCCCGGACTACCTTCGTGAAGCGGCTCAAGTCGGTCAGGCTGTCCCCGGCGTGCACCACCGCGCTCTTGTGGGCCAGGGGCTCTGTCCAAGGCACCGGCGCGTCCAGTGCCCAGTCCAGCTTGAACGTTCCCCATCCGTGGGGAAACGACTTCATGCGCTTGATGACTCGGGCCGATACCTGGTCGTCTTTCAGGAGGTCCAGGTAGAGCGACGGCGCCGCGGTGTTGGCCAGGATCATGTGGGAAGCCCGGATCTCCTCACCCCCAACCAGGCGAACTGCTGCAGCACGGCCGCCTCTGACGATGACCTCTTCTACCTGTGCGCCCAGGCGTAGCTTGCCACCGTGAGACTCGAGGATGCGCACCAGTGTGTCCGTTATGGCTTGAGCTCCTCCGCGCGGAACCGGATAACCACCGGTCACTGCCGTGAGGCCGAGCATGTAGCCAAGGCCCGCGCCGAAGACGTCGTCTGGGCCCACGTCCACGTGTAGGGCGAGTCCGGGCAACACGCGGCGGGCGGCCTCGCTCTTGAAGAGCCGGGAAGACAACCCGCGACCGCTCGACGCCAGGATGCGCGTCAACTTGAGCAGGTTGAACAGGCCAAGTTTGAACAACGGACCGAGCGTCGGGAAAGGCCCGAGCAGAAACCCCAAGATGTGGCGCTCAGCGCCGCGATGCCAGCGAGCGAGCTTGCGCCACGCAGCTCCGTCCTCCGGGCTACCGAAGTGTTCCGCCGTGATGTCATCGTTGCGCGAGATCGCAGCGACGGTTCCGTCGGGGGCTGGATGGCAGCTCTCCAATTCCGCATGGCACCACGTCAGGCCATTGCCCACGAGGTCGAGGTGCTTGAAGGCGGGGCTAGTCTTGCCGAAGGGAAAAAACGCGGCGCCGACGTCGTGGATGTAGCCCGGTCGGGTGGCGATCTCCGAACCGAGCGCGCCGCCGGGGCG
Source organism: Polyangiaceae bacterium (assembly GCA_020633205.1). Classification (NCBI taxonomy): domain Bacteria; kingdom Pseudomonadati; phylum Myxococcota; order Polyangiales; family Polyangiaceae; species Polyangiaceae bacterium. The sequence continues at coordinate 213,124 of JACKEB010000019.1, read as the reverse complement.
CTTCGGGTTCGCCTCCAGGAGCAGTACGCGATAGCCGTTTTCTGCGAGGATGCAGGCAGCGACCAGACCGTTTGGTCCCGACCCGATCACGATTGCTTCAGGATCTCGCGTGCTCACTCAGTTCGCCTCTCGGGGGACTGTATGAGGCAAGGCTCGTCCGTCGAAAGGGGAAAGGCGCAAAACGGGGGCTTCAAACTTTCGCTTTGGGGCGCGGACTGGTATCGGTTGGAGGTGCTCGCGATTGGCTTCGACCCAGGCACGCGGAACCTCGGCTGGGGGCTCGTCCGGCGTGAGGGCAATCGCATCAGTCACGTCGCCCATGGCGTGTTGCGCCTCGATCCGCAGGCATCGCTGGCGAACCGCTTGTGTGTGATTGACCAAGGCATCGCGCAGCTGTTGTCGACCCATGGACCGGATGTCGGCTCCGTGGAGAGCATCTTCTTCAACAAAGACGCGCAGGCTGCAGCCAAGCTAGGACACGCGCGCGGAGTGATTCTGCTCGGGTTGGCGCGCGCTGGGCTCGATGTCTTCGAGTACCCGCCCGCCCGCGTGAAGCGCACGGTCACTGGCAATGGCCAAGCCGAGAAGCGCCAGGTGGCGCAGATGGTGAAAGCCATGTTGGCGCTCGGCGATTTGCCCCCGGCGGATGCCGCAGATGCGTTGGCCATTGCCATCACGCACCTGAGGCTCGGGCCGCTCGCACGCGATGACTCGAACGCCGCGAAGGTTTTGGCTGCCCTCGGTAGCGCACGTGGGCGGAGCCGCCAGAGTCGCGCTGCGTTGGCCAAGCTCGCCCTGAAGCAACGCGCTGCTCGCTGACAAGCCTGCCGAGTCGAGCCGTGAGGCGATGCTGCGTGGGCTGTGCCGCGCGGTGAGCCAGCTTGCCCCGCGCGAGCGTCTAGGCGCGTGGATCTCGGAGCGCTTGCTGAGCCTTGGAATGCCGCCCCTGGGAAACGTGTTAAGCCAACTCCTCGAGGTGTAAGTATTCGACGACAGTGGTGTTTTTAGGCGAATGCGAGGCGGGGACAGCCCGTCTGTCCCCCTGAAAGCGCGACCTGGCTTGCCAGGTTGCTGGCTCCCAAGTACGGGGCCGAGAAGGAATCGAAGAGAGCATGCAGACGAAGAAGCACTGGATCGCCTACGCGCTGTGCGTCGCCCTCGGCGGGTTGACTGTCTCCGGCGCCCCCAACGTTGCTGAGGCCCAAACCGCTGCCAAGCCGGCGGATTCCAAGGCGAAGAAGGGCCCGCGCTCCAAGGAGATCGCCAAGCGCGTTCAGGATTTCTACGACAAGACGAAGACCTTCCAAGCGGGCTTCAAGCAGCGCTACTGGATCAAGAAGTACAACAAGTACAAGAACAGCAACGGTCAGGTGGTGTTCGAGAAGCCCGGCAAGATGAGCTGGCGCTACAAGAACAACGGCAACCGAGTGGTCTCCGACGGCAAGAAGATCAAGGTCTACGAAGCCGAGGAGAAGCAAATGTACGAGCAGGATATCGACAAGAGTCAGTATCCCGCAGCCCTCGCGTTCCTCACCGGCAGCGGCAGCCTGCGCAAGGCGTTTCGTCTGCGCAAGCTAGACGCCAAGCGCATGAAGTTCGAAGGCGGTTATGTGCTGCTGGGCAAGCCGCGCAAGCCCACGCCCGCGTACACCAAGGTGCTGTTCTACATCGACGGCAAGACCAGCCAGGTGCGTCGCGTGATGCTGATCGATGCGGAAGGTAACCGCAACACCTTCGACTTCCTGTCTCCCACGGTGAACAAGGAGACCCCGAAGGGCGAGTTCGAGTTCAAGCCCCCGGCGGGCACCAAGGTGATCAAGCCCTGAGCTGACTCACAACTCGAACCACGAGGGCGGTCTGTTGCCGAGAGGCACTGGCCGCCTTCGCGCGTTTGTCGTCCAGGTTTCAGGCTGCTTGAGCTTCAAGCCTTCCGCAGCCGCAAGCGAAAGCGCGTGTACTGCTCGGGCTCGCTCTCCACGGAGATATCCCCACCCGCGCCTTTGATGATGTTGTGGCAGATGGACAGGCCGAGCCCAGTGCCAACGCCTACAGGCTTCGTGGTGAAGAACGGATCGAAGACGCGACCTATCGCTTCCGCAGGGATGCCACAGCCGTTGTCTTCGATCAGGAGCTCCACTTCGCTCCCGCGTTCCTCTGCGGTGATCAAGATGCGGTTCTCCGCGAGGGGGCGCGCCGGGAGCGCCTGGGCTGCGTTGACCAGCAGGTTGATGAACACCTGCGCCAGCCGCGACTCATTGCCTTCGACGAACAGACCTTGGGGCACGTCGACTACGAGCGTTGCACGGTGTTTGACCTCGTTGTGGGTCATATTGAGGGCGCTCTTGAGCACGCTCGCCAAGGCCACCGAGCCGGTGTGGTCTTGCTTCTCCCTGGAGAATGTCTTCAGGTCTTGGACGATGCCGCGCACGCGTTCTGCGCCAGCCTTCGCTTCTTCTGTCGCCTCGATCAGCTCGTGGAGTACTTCGGGGTCAACGCCAGAGGAGATGCGCGCGAGCTCCTCCAGTACGTAGTCGAGGTTCGCCGTGATGTACGCGAGGGGGTTGTTGATCTCATGCGCCACACCGGCGGCGAGCGTGCCGAGGGACGCCAGGCGGTCGGCGACCTCGAGCTGCATCTGCATCTGCTTGCGCTCAGTGACGTCCTCGATCAGCAACACGCCGCGCGGCCTGCCTTGCTCTTCGACGCGAGACCCTTGCAGCTCGAGCCACACCTTGCGCTCGCCGTTCGTACTCGCGCGTACGCAAATGGGCACGCTGCCCTGGCTGCGATCGTCAAACACCGCGCGAAGCAGCGCCTCGAGTTCCGCCTGATGGTCCGGGTGGATTTGCTCGTTGAAGGGCTCCCCGTTGAGCTCGGTTTGGCTCACGTCGAGGACGCGCGCGAGGGCCAGGTTGTAGCGGAGTATGCTGCCGGCAGAATCGATGACGACGATGCCTAGGCGTGCCTCGTTGAATACCGCACGGAAACGAGCTTCTGAGGCGGCGAGCGCGCTCTGGGCGGCGCGCTGTTCCGTGACGTCGTCTTGCACGATCAGGACGCAGGGGTCGCCGCCCACCTCGATGATCTGGCAGGTGGTGCTCAATTGGCGTAGGTGGCGCTGCTTGGTGAACCACGCGACCTGGACGTTGCGTAGAAACCCTCGGCTCCTGAGCTGCGCTTCATGTTCCGGACTGAAACACTGTTTGCCGCACACTCCCACGTCACTCGGGCGGTGCCCGATGAGGTCGGCTCGGCGAAACCCAAAGAGATCGAGGAAGGCGTCGTTTGCGTCGACGAAGCGACCGTCGGCGAGCCGCACGATGCTCATGGGCATGGGCGACGCGAGGAAGATCTGCACGAAGCCCATCGCAGACTCGCCGTAGGTCATGCGCGGCGTTGCCGCTGGTAGACTCACGATGCGGCTGTGAGGCTCCATCTCGAGGTACCCAGCCGACTGATCGGCTGCCGGCTCGGGTGGCGCGGGCGGTGCGGAGTTGGCGGCGGCAGAAGACATCCCGGAACGAATCAGATGGACGGCCACCACTGCCCAAACTTGAGCTACTCAGGGCTGGTTTTTTGCGCAGGCTTTTCCGCTTGACGCACACTAGCAGGCTCGGTCTTTGCGCAGCGGAATCCCGCCATCACCAGGCGCCAGCTGCCGGGATGGTGTACCCGGTTCGTCACCCTCAAGCCCCGCGTGTGGTAGTTGAACGCGCCGCCGCGCAGCACGCGATCACAGCCCTCGGGGATTGGGTTCGTCCCTGTGAAGCCTTGCATCCCCTCGCGTCGCAGCATGTCCTGAGTCGCCTTGATCTGCTCGCAGCTGCCAGGGACGCCCTTGTCAGCTGTATCCCTGCGGTAAGCGTAAGGGTCGTAGTAGTCCTCCATCCACTCCCAGACGTTCCCGGCCATGTCGAGGTTGCCGTATGGCCCAGCGCCTTGGGGGTAGGAGCCCACGGCTTCGGTCACCTGTCGACCCCACACGCCGTGCTGCTTTCCGTCGGGCGCATCATTCCCCCAGGGAAACGTGCGGTCCTCGGCGCCACCACCGGGCCCTGGCCCGCGGGCTGCCTTTTCCCATTCGGCCTCGCTGGGCAGGCGCTTGCCCTTCCATTCGCAGAAGCTCTTCGCGTCGTCCCAGCTGACGCCGACCACTGGTTGTTGGTCCCCGCGGAACTGACGGTCGGCGCCATAGGTCGCCCATGGGCCGGCCTTGTAGGGGCGACACACCTTCTCGTCCATGCAGGCCCGATAGGCCGCATTGGTGACCTCGGTCTTGTCGAGCCAGTAGGCTGCGAGCGTCACCACATGTGCGGGATGTTCGTCTTGCTCACCGCCGCTGTCCGCACCCATGGTGAACGGCCCCGCGGGAATGCGCGCCATATCTGGCGGCGGTTCCGGCGGCGGGGGTGGCTCGGCAGCGGCCGCGGTCGCCTCGCTTGCGTCGCTCGTGGTGGACGCTGACGGAGCAGGCTCTACTGTGTCTGCTGTGTGGGGCGTTCCGTTGGCCGCGGTCGTGGGTGCGGTCCCGGGGGGCGCTGCAACGGGCTCTGGTCGGTCGTGAGAGCACGAGCAACCTAAGCCTAGCAGCAGGACCAAGGCAGGGACGAAACGCCCAGGGTTGGCGGTTTCGCCCAGCATGCCGGCATCAGTCGAGAGACCTCGCATGGCGCTGTTCTCGCATTGCGGGGCGCTCGGGGACAAGTCAGCGCCCGATCGGCGTTGCTCTCCCCCAAACCCTAGCCGGAAGGTCCCCGGATTGCGCTCTTCGTGCTATGGCCGCGTCGGATGATCCACGCCGAAAACCTGACGAAAGACTACGGCACGGTGGTTGCTGTAAAGCGCCTGTCGTTCGACGTCGGCAAGGGCGAAGTCGTAGGGTTCCTTGGGCCCAACGGAGCCGGCAAGAGCACGACGTTGCGCATGCTGGCGGGCTTTCTGGGACCGACCGAGGGCCGCGTCGAAATCGGGGGCTTCGATATCCAGTCCGCATCTGAGCAAGCGCGCGCACAGATTGGCTACATGCCGGAGTCATCACCGCTCTACCCGGAGATGCGCGTCGGTGAGTACCTGGCTTTCCGCGCGCACTTGAAGCGTGTGGCGCGCAAGGAGCGCAAGGCCGCAGTCGAGCGCGCGATGGAGCTGGCAGTGGTCACCGAGATGCGGGACACGCTGATTCAGCATCTGTCCAAAGGCTACCGTCAGCGTGTCGGGCTAGCCGACGCGCTGGTCAGCAATCCCCCGCTCTTGATTCTGGACGAACCCACTGCCGGTCTGGACCCAAACCAGATCCGTGAAGTGAGGCGGGTGATCAAGGGCCTGGGCGAAGAACACACGATCCTGCTCTCCACGCATATCCTCCCGGAAGTGGAGTCGACATGCGATCGCGCGCTGGTGATCGACCGCGGCAAGCTGGTTGCCCAGGGCACGATCGAGGAGCTACGGGCGCTGCGGGCAGCCGACGCCGCTGTCTTGGTGGTGAGGGACGCTGACAAGCAAGCGCTCCCATTGCTCAAGCAGCGTGGCGACATCGAGCGCGTGAAGCAGCAGGCAGACGCCGGACGCGACGCGGGCATGCTGCGCATCACCTTCGACTTCAAGCAGCCGGAGCGCGGTGGTGAGGTGCTCGAGTCCATCGTGGCCGAGCTGGTCGGTTTGGGAGTGGGGGTGAGGGAGGCCGCGCCCCGCAAGGCGAGCTTGGAAGACGTCTTTGCTCAGCTCACCGGAGTGGAGGACGAATGAGCGGCTTCCTCGCAATATACCGCAGGGAAATGTTGAGCCTGTGGGTGTCACCCCTGGCGTGGATCCTGCTGTTCGTGTTCCTGATGATTCAGGGCGTGAGCTTCTACCTCATGGTGGAGCACTTCGCGAACTTCAGCGGAGCCACCATCGACTACGGCCCGGTCGCTGCGTACTTTGGCCAGTCAATCTTCATCCCGATTTCGCTGATCATCCTCTGCCCGGCGTTGACCATGCGCCTATTCGCGGAGGAGCGCCGCTCCGGCACCATCGAGACGCTGCTTACGGCGCCGGTGTCAGCTTGGGGAGTGGTCCTTGGTAAGTACCTGGCGACGCTCACGACGTACGTGCTGATTTGGGCGCCGACGCTGCTCTACGTGATCATCCTGCGCAAGACCGGCACCATCGACTGGCCTGTCGTTGGCGCAAGCTATCTTGGTGTGTTTGGGATCGGCGCGGCCTATCTGTCGTTGGGCATGCTGATGAGCGCGCTCTCGAAGAGCCAGTTGATTTCGCTCATCCTCTCGCTGCTCTTCATCTTTGGGCTCTTCATCCTGGGCATTGGCGAATACGTGTTCGCGCCCGGTCCCTTCAGAGACTTCTGCGGTCACGTCTCCGTGTTTAGCCAGCTCGTCGACTTCTCGAAGGGCATCGTCGACCTACGTCGCGTGGTGTTCGATCTGACGTTGATGGGATTGCCGCTCTTCCTCACGGCGCGGGTCGTGGACTCGTGGAGGTGGGACTGATGGCCACCAAAAAGAAGAAGTCAGCCCAGCCCGCCAAGGCCGCGGAGCAAGCGTCGGCGAAGAACCCGCCGAAGAGCGACAAGTCCGAGAACGCCGAAGCGAAATCGAGCAAGTCGAAATCGAGCAAGGGGACGCCAAACAAGAAATCGAGCGCTACGAAGCTGGCCTCAGACGAAGCCAGCGAGGACTCCAAAGAGCCGAAGTCGGAGAAGTCGGCTCAGCCACGCATCGCATCTCCACGGCGCGGTGCGCGGGTGTTTACAGCGGTGGGTGTGCTTAGCGCAGCCTTGATCGCGGTGAGCCTCAACTTGCTCGTCAGCCGCTTCTACAAGCGCTGGGACTGGACGAGCTCAGGGCTCTACACGTTGAGCCAGCCAACCCTCGACACGCTGCACGGCCTCGATCAGCCCATCGACGTCATCGTGTTCCTGTCTCGAAGCGACAACATGCGAGTCAGCGTCGAACACATGCTGACCGCCTACGGCGCCGAGACCCGCGAGCTTCGCATTCGCTACGTCGATCCCGACCAGAACCCCGCGGAGTTCCTGGCGCTGCAAAGAGAGTACGACATCAACGAGATGACCACTGACGAGGGTCGCTTGGTGTCCGAGACGGCCATCGTCGTCGCGCGTGGCAAGAAGCACTGGTACGTCACCTCCGACGACATCATCGCGTACGACGAATCTGGCGCGGTCAAGCCCAAGCTCGAGCAGGCCCTGACCGTTGCCCTGCGGAATGTCATTGGTAGCCAGACGACGCGTGTGTGTTTTACCAGCGGCAACGGGGAACCGAGCATCGACTCCGGCGCGGGCGATGGCATGGCGGAGCTGAAGTTCCGCATCCAGCACGATAACTACGAGGTCGAGACCCTGGACCTCACCCACGCTGACTGGAACAAGCAGCTGGTTGACTGCCAAGTGGTGGTCGCGGCGCCGCAGGTGGCTATCGAGCGCGACAAGGTGGATCACCTCGAGCGTTGGTTTGTCGCTGGCGGCAATCTGCTCTTGCTACTCAATCCAATCCTCTCGGATGACGAACCTCGGATCCTTCCGAGCGGCTTGGAGTCTTTGACCGAGCGCGCTGGCGTCAGTCTCGGCAACGATCTCGTGATCGAGGACTCTCCAAAGCTGAAGCTCACCAGCACCGGTGAGGTGTTCCTGGTGGAAGCATCCCGCCACGACATCACCCGTGGCCTGTTCTCCAGCAAAGACGACACCACGACGCCGCTGATCTTCAAGATCGCGCAGTCGCTCGGCAAGACCGCGTCGAGCACTGCCGACGTGCTCGCTACATCGAGCGGCACCGCGTTCACGATCAAGGACGTGAAGAGCTTCCTTCAGGCGCGCCAGCCACCGACCAAGGATGACAGCTCGAAGAGCGGTCCGTTCCCGGTGGCGCTGGCTGCGGAGCTACCCAAGCCGAACGGAAGCGATGCGGGGCACGGTCCACGTATGGTCGTTGTGGGCACCTCGAGCATCGCGCTCAACGACAACTGGCGCACCCCCGCGTTGGCTCCCAACGCCGCGTTCGTCACGAGCTCGCTGTCTTGGCTCGCAGCACGGCCGCCGATCGTCGATGTCCCGGAAAAGCAGAGCCACGACGTCGGCTTGAACCTCACGGAAGAGTCTCAGAGTGACGTCGCGCAATACGTCCTCCTGTACATGCCCCTCGCCAGCCTGCTCATCGGCGGCTTCGTCATGTACCGGCGCCGCAGCACCGAACGTAAATCGCGTCGCCGTGAGGAGGATGACGCGTGAGCTTCGTGCGGCGCCATCTGTCGAACATCGTGCTCGCGGTGATCGCGATTGGCCTCGTGGTGACGCTGATCGTCACCCAGGGCAGCGTGACCACGAATGAGAAGACCGCGCGCGAGCGCAACGTGCTGAAGGCATTTCGGGAGCCTGAAGTCAGTCGACTGGAATTGCTGCGTGGAAAAGAAACGGTGGTGCTCAAGCGCAGCCAACCCAAGGACTCGGGGGTCGACCACTGGGACTTCGAGCAGCCATTTCAGGAGCGCGCGGACGACGGTGAAGTCGACGACTACGTGAGCACGCTGCAGTTCGCTGAGTTCTCCCGCCGCATCAAGCCGGAGGAGGTGGATCGCGCTGCCTTCGGCTTGGACGCGCCGCGCCTAACCATCCGGCTCCAAATGGGCGAGATCGACTACGAGCTGCTGCTCGGGAAAAACGCCGTTAGCCCAGCTGACAGCGCCTACCTCGAGGTTCGAGGCAAAGGTGCTCCGGACCCCGGCGTCGTGATCATCGGCAAAGGGCTCATCGCACAGCTAGATCAAGACGCCGCTCACTTTCGCACCCGCGATCTGGTGCCGTACCTGAGCGTCGCGCTCAAGACGCTCGAGCTCCAAGGCGCCGGAGGAGAGCGGCGCCTGGTGCGTCCCACGGGGGAGCACGCCTGGGACGGCTGGCGGTTCGACGGCATGCAGGGCAACCTGCGTGTGGACAAAGCAAACCTCGACCACGTGCTCAGCCAGTTCGCGGATCTCAACGCGGACAGCTTCCTGGAAGTGAAGCAGGCCGAGGCAGCGCTGAAGGATGCGGAGAGCGTGCGTATCCGCATGGTCCCAAAGAAGGACGGCAGCGCCATCGCTACCTTGGAGGTCGGCGGCGTGTGTCCCAACGGAAAGGGTGTGGTGGCGTTGCGGCGCGACCCCGATCCACTCGCAGGTTGCGTACCTCAGAGCTTGATGGAGGGCCTGGAGACGCCAGCAAAAGACCTCGTCGATCGCCATGCGTTCGCCGTGCGAGCCGACGAAGTCGAGAGCTTCGTCGTTGAACACGGCAAGCAAAAGCTCGAGATCCTGCGCAAGGACAACGGTTTCGTCATGCGCTCTCCCCAGAGTGGTGACATCGACGGAGCGCTGGGTAACGAGCGCCTGAAGCAAATCACCGACGCCTTGGGAGAGATCGTGCCCGAGCCAGACCTGGAGAAGCTTGGGCTCAAGCCGCCCGCAGGCAAGGTCGTGCTACGGGTCGTTGGCAAGGATGCGACGGGACTGGTGGAGCACCGCATCTCCCTGAGCAAGCCGGATGCAGACGGTGCTGTGTACGCGCTGCGCGAGGCGGATGGCGGCGTGCTCAAGCTGGGGGCAGAGGTAGCGCGGCTGTTCAAGGCGGACTCCACGCTGGTCCGCAAACGGGAAGTCCTGAACCTCGACCGCCAGCAGCTCAAGAGCGTTCACATCGAGGCCGAGAGCGCCTTCGGGCACATCTCTCAGACGCTCAATCGTGCGGAGGATGGCACCTACGAACTGGTGAAGCCCGCGAAGTTGGGCCACGACGCGGGGCTGACCAGCGACCTGGTCGACGGGCTCTTGACCCTGAACGCCGAGCGTTGGGTCGCCGATGAGGACGACGGCAGCTTCGGCCTGGACAAGCCCAGCGCGAAGCTCAAGCTCGAGACGTATCCCCATGGAGACAAGAAAGCATTCAGCTTCGAGCTAGTCGTCGGCGCGGAGACAGCCGGGGGCGCCTACGCGAGTGTGGGAGGCGATCCGGCGGTGTTCATTTTGCCTCGGAGCACTCAGGAGGCGATCGCCACCTGGCTGATTGACCGCTCACTCTTGATGCTCGAACCAAACGAGCTGGTTCGGGTCACTCTGAAGCGCGGCGGACAGACCTGGGTACTCAAGAAGGACGGCGAGCGCTTCGTGCTCGAATCCGGAGAACTCTCTGCAGAGAAGATCGCGCAAATCATCGAGTTGCTCTCGGTGGCGCGCGCAGAGGCCGCGCTGCACCTCGGCGCGCCGCGCCCCCAGGAAGGCTTCCGCGAACCGAGCTTGATCGTCGATGCCGAGCGGCTACCCGCGCGGGGCGATCGCTCCACCCCAATTCACTTGGAGTTCGGTGCTGGAGACGCGTGGCGAGGGACGAGCGTCTTCTACGCGCGCCGCAAGGGCTTCGACTGCACCTTCGCGATCGCTCGTGGCCGTGTGCAGCCCATCCTCGATTCGCTCTGAGTCCCCGGAGAAGGTAAGCGCCCCAGGGGAGCACGCGCCCTGGGCAAGCACACCGGAGGGAGCGCCTAGTTTGGCAGGCTCTTTTTTGCGTTGCGCTTGTAGATGCGATCCCAACCTGAACGGTAGGTGTCCGTCGCAACTTGCGCGGGGCCAGCGCTGGTCGCGCGAGCTCCGGGGTGCTGGCGCTTTGCCGCCGTGTCCTTTGCGGGGGCAGGGCTTGGGAGCTGACTCTCCACGTCGAACAGAGCCGGTGAATCCGCGCGCGGCTTCAGCTTGACCAGTTCCCCGAGGATCGGCTTTCCCTCTTCGAGCGGCCGCACGGCGCCAACCTGCAGGGTGTCGTTCTTCGCGCGGAGCACGTTCATGCCCTTCCCATCGTCGGTTGGGCCAGTCACGAGGACGACGTCTTGCTCTTTCGCCTTGGGCTTTGCTGCCGCCTCGACACGCGAGACGCTCACCGCATCGGCCTCCTGGGGCTTGGCGGTCTTAGCGCTCTGGGTACGAGCCGGCGATTGGGCCCGAGGGATGCGGCCACTGCGACGAGCAGTCATATTCGGTATTCCCTAGCACACCGCGGCGTTTCGAGTGAGCGCCATGCGCTAGTAGAAGGGGCGCTCGGGGCCCTCTTCCACTACACGCGCTGGTAGCTCGGGCTCACCCAGGAGCTTGATGCTCACTCCCAAGCGGTAGTCCGTGTAGTCCTCCGCGCCCCACTGCCAGCGGTACTGGATCTGTGACTCGGCCAAGATCATCACCGGTCCAAAGTCGAAGCCAAGCTTGCCGCGCGCGAACGGTGAGTAGATCCCGAAGCCGGTGTCGTCGTTCCGGTCGTCGACCAAGAACTCGAACCCGAGATCGAGACCAAAGTGCGTCAGCGGGCCGAGAGCACCCAGCGTGACCGCCATCGGGATCCCTCCGCCGGAGCCATCGCTCGAAGTCCAGTACTCGAACCCAGCGTCCGCGCCTACCACACCTCCGAAGAGCCCTTCGCGCTTGCCCGCGAGAGCGGACATCTCCAGGCGACCATACCAGCCCTGATCGATGCCTGGAGTCGCGATGCTGCCGGCGGCGAGGGACAGGCCAGCGCGCACGTCCTCCGGCGGCTTGAGACGGGATTTCCGCGTCCGCTTGACGGTGACTACCGTCGTCTCCTTTTTCACGCGGTAATGTGCGTCGTGGAGTTGCTGACCGGCCTGTCCTTTGCCGCCTTCGGGCGACGGGGCTTCTGCTCCCGGTTCCGCCACGACGAGAGGCGCCGCCGCCTGGTCCGCTGCGGAGGCAGCGCCAGCGGCTGCTGGTTTGGCTGCAGCGTCCTCGGTTGCAGCGTCTTCGGCGCCAGCGGCTGCGGGGGCTTCCTCACCCCCCTGAGCAAAGACCTGAGGTGACCACGCGAGCGACCCGAATAGGACTGCAGAGCAAGCGAGTCCGCGTACCATCGGTCTACATGCCAATCGCGTCTTTGTAGACCCAGCCTTCGCTACCCGAGGCATCGTATTTGATCTTGTACCAGTTGTCGCTCTTGCCCGTCACCGTCACGCGGGTGCCGCGCAGGATGCTGGCCAGGCGATCGCTGTCCTTGTCCGGCTTGGAGCGGATGACAGCGGAGTTCCACACGACCGTGGCCAGGCCGCTGGCTTCGTTCGCGGTGTCCTCAGGCTTCTCTGCCGCGGGTTTGTTGCCGGGCGGAAAAAGCTGCGCCTTGTAGAACACGGTGTAGCCGGTGTGCTCGTGATCGACGCCATCGACGGAGGCCGTCTCGAACTCCTTGTCGGCGCAGGCGTAGAGCTTCAGCGCGGGAGCCTCGGCGATGGTCGTGCTCTTGCCTCGCAGGATGCGCTCGATCTTCTTCTTGCCGAAGTCGATCTCGAAGCCGATGGACAGCGTGCCTGATGCGTCCTCAGTGCCCTCACAGTTGGCGAGGTTCAGCAGCCGTGCTTCCACCGTCGCGCTCAAGTCGAGCTCGTCGCACTTCGCCACCTTGTTGCCCGCCTTGTCCTTGCAGCTGAGCACCAGCGGCTTGCCGGGCTGGACACGGGCAGTCTGCACCTGCTCCTCGGGTTCTTCCGGCTTGGGCGCCTCGGCGGGAGCGGCGTTGGCGGCGGGGGGCGGCGCTTCTTCCTCTTCCGCGCTCTCGGCCTCGGCCGCGGTAGGCATGCGGTCTTCCGGGGGCGGCTCGGGCACGAAGCGCTTACCGGTCAGGGCGGGAAGCAACAGACCCACCGCGAAACCAGCCGCGGCTATCCCACCGATCCGCCCGAAATGCGGGCGATCTCGCTTGGCGTCGGGTACGTCGATCTGCAGTTTTTCCCGGCTCTTCGCCATCGTCACTCCTTGCCCGGGGCCTTAGCACGACTCGGCTCGAGTGGGAAAACGCCCGGCATTCTTGGGCCCTTCCCAGGCCGAAGTGGGGAAAAACCCCCGTGTGCTAAGCTTGCGCACCAGGGAGGTGGCTTATGGCTTGGATTCGACCGTTCGCCGTGACTGGCGTCGTGTTCGGGGTGGCAGTGGCCGGCTGTGGGAGCAGCGATGATAGCTCGCTCTTCAACGGCCAAACTGGCGGCAGCGGCGGCGACGCAGGCACGGGCGCCGCGGCTCAGGGCGGATCGACGAGCGGTGGCTCGGCTTCAGGGGGTAGCTCGAGCGGAGGCCAAGCGAGCGGCGGCAGCGCAAATGGGGGCAGTGCAGCTGGCGGCAGCGGTGCGGCCGCTGGCAGCGGCGCAGTCGGAGGAAGCGCGGGCGCAACCGGTGGATCCGCGGGGAATGCTGGATCCGCGGGGAACGCAGGCGCCGCGGGGATGAGCAGCGGTGGTACCGGAAACGCCGGTGCAGCCGGAACTGGAACGGCAGGCACCGGGACCGGCGGCGCCACAGGTGGCACGGGCGGCACGGGTGGTTGCAAGACCAACGCCGACTGCGGCGACACCGGTCAGTACTGCCAGAAGCAGCACTGTTCGGACCAAACGGGTCAGTGTGTGAAGCGTGGGGAAGGCTGCGGTCAAACCCAGGACATCGTGTGCGGCTGCGATGGCGTGACCTATTGGAACGCCTGCTTGGCTGCGCGCAACGGCGTGAACGTGGCCGGCAAGGGGGAGTGCTCTGGTAGCGGCACCAAGACTTGCTTGGGCATCGCGGGCCTTCAGTGTCCGAACGGCGCCAAGTGCGCTCAGCTAGGCGACAGCTGCAATATCACTGACGCTGGCGGTACTTGCTGGGTCATCCCAAGCAGCTGTTCCGGAGTCGTGGTCGGCGCGGACTATCGTGAGTGCGGTCCCAATCCGTCGGCGAGCTGTCACTCTTTGTGTGAGGCCATCGCATCCGAGAAACCGCACCGACGCGACAACACCTGTCCGCAGTGACTCACCCGCAGAGCTTCCAGTAGTCCACTCAGTACGCTCCTCCCCCCCCAACCGAAGTGCGTGAAATCCGCGTTGTTCGTGCTTGAGCTGCCGGCGAGCTGGAGCGACCCTGAGTTGATCAATCCGGGGAGGTCTCATGACGTTCTGCAGTCAATCATCGCAAGTTGGCCCTTCAAGCAAGCAGGGTGGGTTTTGGGGGTTAGGTGCACTGGCCCTGGTGCTAGTCGCTCTACTTGCCTGCAAGCAGAACGACGAACAGGCCCCCACGCCCGCCGCTGCTCAGCCAGAGCTGCCCGCCAATCCCGCGGAACCCACTCCGGCCGCCGCTGCACCAGAAGAAGCTCCGGTCGCAGCGCCGGCCGCGGCGCAGCCGCAGTCGCGTACCGGTATCCCCACGGAAGGAACGAGCAAGCCCCCCACGATCGCTGAGTGGAACGCCGTTGGGGAAATCACCGTGCGCCACTCCACGCCCCTCGGCTGCGAGACCAAGCTGATCCGCGAGTGGTTGCGGGTTAGCTGTCGCACCTTGGGCAACGGCTCGAACCAAGTGCTGAGCGCTGCGCTGACGGAAGGTAGAAACGCCGGGGGGATCCCCGCCTTCGTGAAGAAGGGCGTCGCGAGCATCGTCATGCAGGTGCGCAAGAACGGTTACGCGGTGTGGACCTTCAACTGGTCCGAGTGGGGCTCCCGGAAGCTGACCGTCAGCTGGCCCAACGGCAACCCTCGGCCGATCATCGAGTTCGACCGCACGGCGGGTTGAACCCCCTTTCTACCAGGCAATCGCCGTACGCATCCGCGCGGTCACTCGTTTGGGCAGCCCAGGCCGACGGCGCTGGTGAGGCAAGGGGTGCCCCGCTTGAGCGTCCCAAGCTCGTAGGCGCTGACGGGTCCAACGCCCAAGAGCAACAAAACGCTTCGTTTTTGGCTATGTACGAAAGGTTTCGTACGAAGCTTGACCAAACTACGAAGCCTGTCGTATTAAACGTATCGTAGTCATGAGCAAACCGACGGACGCTGAGCTGACCATCCTCCAGGTGCTGTGGGACCACGGGCCCGGAACCGTGCGCGCCATTCACGAGTCGCTGGGGCAGCCAGGGGCGTACACCACGACCCTGAAGCAGCTGCAGATCATGTTCGAAAAGGGTCTGGTGCTGCGGGACGACAGCGCCCGTAGCCATATTTACCGCGCGGCAATCAAGCGAGACCAGGTTCAGCGGACCTTGTTGAAAGATTTGCTTGGCAAGGCGTTCGGGGGTTCTACGAGCGGCATGGTCATGCGAGCGCTGTCTATGAAGCAGACATCCGCAGAGGAGATCGCCGAGATCCGAGAGCTACTCGATCGCATCGAGGAGCAGGGCGAATGAGCGCTCCCGAGCTCGAGCGCTTTGCCGGGCTGCTCTGCTACGGCCTGGCCCATAGTCTCTGGCAGGCAACGGTGGTGGCGTTGGCCTACTGGTTCAGCTCGAGGGCGTTCGATCTGGGCCCCGTGGGGCGCCATCGCTTGGGGACACTCGGCCTCTTGCTGCTTCCAGTTGCGTTGTTGCTCACCATCTTGAAGTACGCCGCGTCACCCGACTCTTCGCCGATCCCATTCGTTGCAGCTGGCGCGCGGCCTCCCGCGCTTGCCACCGCTCCACTGGTTGGCGAGGCCGCTCCAGCCAGTGCTGACGGCTTTGCCCTTCACGGTGAGCTCTTGGTTGCGGGTGTTTGGAGCGTGGTTGTCGCCTTCCTGTGCGCGCGCGGCTTGTGGTTGCTCATGCGGGACAGGCGCATCTTGCGGAGCGCTCAACCCCTCGAGGCGCACTGGCAGAGCATCTGTGAGGCGCTGGCGCGGGAGGTTGGCGCGCCAGCGCGCCTACGTTTCGTCAGCATAGCTGGCGAGAGCGTGGTGCCCTATACCTTGGGGGTGCTGCGCCCGGTGGTGGTGCTTCCGCTCTCCATGCTCACCAATCTGAGTCCCGAGTGCGTCGAGGCCATCTTGCGCCACGAGATTGGCCACGTGGTACGTCGCCACTTTCTGCTCAACCTATTGCAAAGCTGCACGGAAATTATCTTTTTCTTCCACCCTGCCGTTTGGTGGCTAGGAAGAGCCGTGCGCGAGGAGCGTGAGCTCTGCTGCGATCTGGACGCGCTGGCCGGGGGTGAGAGCCCGGTTGGCTACGCCAGGGCGTTGCTGAGCCTTGAGGAGCTGCGCAGGTCGATCGCTGGCCTGTCAAAGCAGCACGCCCAACCCGTGCCGGGGTTGGGCGCGCTAGGGAGCGGCCTGAGGCCGCGTATCGAGAGGATTGTGAGTATGAAGAGACAACCAGAAGAAGACAAGGCGCTTCCCCGAGGTGCCGCGCGAGCGAGGCGCCGAGCCGCGCTTGGCTGGGCGGCGAGTTTGCTCGTCGCCGGGCTCTGCGCAACGGGGATCGCGGCGTGCACTGGGGCGCTTGATTCGCAGGGGAGCGACGATGGAGTTGAAGCGGCGCAAGCCTCAGTGCTGAGCATCGAGTGGTTGCCCCCAGACGTGAACCGCTATCAGGGCCTGTTCAACGTTGAAGCGAAGCGCACAGGGGTAGACGCAGATCTGCTGGCGCTGATGGTGTTGGCGGAGTCAGGCGGGGACCCGAAAGCCAAGAGCCCCGCGGGTGCACGTGGCCTGATGCAGCTCATGCCCGCAACAGCGAGGGCGGTGAGTGCACGCGCAGGAATTCCGTTCGGAAACGACGATGAGCTCTATGAGCCCGCGTTGAACCTTAGGCTCGGCGCAGAGCTGGTGAAGGAGTTGTCTGCACACTTCGCCGACAAAGCGCCGGCAGAACGCCGCCAGCTCGTGTGGTCCGCTTACAACGCGGGCTCGGAAGCGGTGGAGAGACACTTGGCGCGAGTTGGTGTCGGGTTGCCAGACGAGACCGAGCGCTACGTCGCCTTCCTCGGCGATCTCTACGGGGATAAGGACCTGGAGACGTCTCCGCACTACGACGCTTGGCGCAAGCGCGTGGTCACGCAGCGACTCAAGGAGTCCGAGGCGCCCGCGCCGGCCATCGAAGAGCGGTCTAGGATAGGAGAGGGACGGGAAAGGCGCACCGCCTTGGAGTTGAGCTTGCCGCACGGATCCGTCGTGAAGGCGGTGCTGGCCGGCATCGTGATCGAGGTGGACGACGCCACTGACGGTTCCAGCAAGAGCGTCAAGCTCAAGCATCGCTCGGGCCTCACGACCGAGTACAGCCTCCTGGGATCCATCGCGGTCAAGGTTGGCGATGCACTCGGACAGGGCGATGTCGTCGGGTCCGCGGCTGACGTCGGCACCAGCGAACCTCGCTTCCGGTTCGAGATCCGTGATCAAGGGGCGCTGCTCGACCCGCGGCCGTTCTTGCGACTGCAGC
The DNA here is from genome assembly GCA_020633205.1 of Polyangiaceae bacterium. Classification (NCBI taxonomy): domain Bacteria; kingdom Pseudomonadati; phylum Myxococcota; order Polyangiales; family Polyangiaceae; species Polyangiaceae bacterium. The sequence continues at coordinate 195,939 of JACKEB010000019.1, read as the reverse complement.
GCAAGCGGCAGTACTGGGAGAACGGCGACGAGAAGCCCTAACCCGATTATTCCCACATGAAAAAAGCGCGTTCGGGCATCGCCCGAACGCGCTTTGATTCGTGACCTAGCGAGTGATTACTCCGCCGCGCGGATCTCGTTCTGCGCGGTTCCGTTCATGCGCAGACGGTCGCCCAGGATGGCGGCCTTCTCGCGCACCCAGCGGGTACGATCGTAGTGGTCGAGGTTCTTGTTCAACACGACCTGGAAGCAGGAAGCGTTGCCCTGCTCGGCGATGATCACCGACCAAGCCAGGAACATGTGCCAGATGCGGAACCAGCGCTCGCCGTAGGCAGCCAGGACCTTGTCCTTGTTGCTCAGCCAGTTGTCGTGCCACTTCTTGATCGTCCACGAGTAGTGGATGGAGACGTTCTCGACGCTGTGGGTCTCCCAACCAGCCTTCTCCATCGCCTTGAGCATCGCCGCCGGGGGCAGGCTCGCGTCGGCACCGGGGAAGATGTACTTGTTCATGAACAAGCCCCAGATCAGATCCTCGGGACGCAGGCCGCGGCGTAGGCCGGTCCACTGCAGAAGGAACAGACCTTCGTCGGTGAGGAGGTCACGCACCTGCTCGTAGAAGGACACGAGGTTCTTCACGCCGACGTGCTCGACCATTTCCAGGCTGACGATCTTGTCGAACTTCTGGTTCGGGATGTCGCGGTAGTCCTTGCACAGGATGCGCGCCTGCTTCTCCAGACCCCAGTCCTTGATGCGCTTGTTGCCAAACTCGGTCTGACGCTCGGCGATGGTCACGCCGGTGGAGTCCGTGCCGAAGTACTTGGCGGTGTGGCGAGCGAGGGTGCCCCAACCGCAGCCGATGTCGAGCAGGCGCTCGCCGGGCTTCAGCTGCAGCTTCTTCGCCACCAGGTTCATCTTGTTGTCCTGGCCCTGCTCCAAGCTCTCCTCTGCGGGATCCTCGAAGAAGGCGCTGGTGTAGACCATGCGGTCACCCAGGAACCACTCGAAGAAGTCGTTTCCGCGATCGTAGTGCTCGCGAACGATGCGCTGGTCCTGGAGCTTCGAGTGGATCACGACCTCAGGAACGAAGTTCGTGACAGCCCACTTCAGGTGCTGCGACGTGAGCGAGTAGTTCACGAAGAGGTTGCGATTGCGCAAGAAGGCGTAGATATCGCCGGGGATGTCGATGTCACCGTCGAAGTACGCCTCGTAAAGCGTCGCCATCGGGATGCGCTTGGTCGCGTAACGCGCGGCAAGCTTCTTGTCGTTGAATACGATGTAGTCAGTCAGACTGCTCATTCTCTGCACCTTGAACCTTGGCTGTGGAGGCCGCACCCGAGCACGAATAACGGTCGATTGAAAGGGTCGGCGTGTGAAGGTTTGGGGGAGAGGCCCCCTCGGGCACGTGCATGGATCAGCGGCGGGTCGACGTACAGACTGAATCGTGATGGGTTGCTGACTTGGAGCTGCACCCATGGCCAGGGTGCGAAGTGTTTTGCGCAGTAAAGCGTGGGGTTTTTCGCGGTGCGTGGCGACCGACCGGGTGGGCCTTCCTGCGCGAGAGCGGGAGACAAGATGTTGCCGCGAGGTAACGCGACTCGAGAGGCACGCCGCGACCTCCAGCGCCGCTAGTTGCACAAACTCCGCCTTCTGGCACACTGCTTCGGCCACGGGGACGTATGGGCGAGGCGCACCAACTCGGAGCAAGCGCGTGAGTCGAATCCGACGAGCGTTCGGCTGGTTGACACTACTGGTTGCTCTCGCGGCGTGCGCGGGAGGGGCCTGGCAGTTTCCCCGCGCACCGAAGCTTGGAGTGGCTCCGGGGGTGAAGCTCGGTGGCGCTTCACTGGCTCCTGGCCAGCCGATCGCTCCACAAATCGAGCGTCGAGTTGCTGCGTTGAAGGCTACGCGCGTGACGTTGCTCGGTCAGGGAGAGAGCGCAGTCGAGGCGAGCCTGGAGGAGCTCGGCCTCCAAGTGGACATCCCGGAGCTTGTGCGGCGCGCCGAGCGCGTGGGGCGCCATGGGAGCTGGCTCGAGCGCTGGGAGGAAATGCGAGCGGCTCGCTTTGGGCTGATCGATCTGCCGTTGCCGTACCACTTCGACCGCGTGGTGTTCGCCAGTGTGCTCGATGGGCTGAAGGAGGCGCAGGACCGGCCCGGTGTGGATGCGCGCTTCGAGCTGACGGGGCTTGGTGTGTTGGACCCCAAGCATCCACTGCCTGAGTCTCCAGAAGTCGTCCCCGATAGGCCCGGCGTGTACTTGGATGTCGACGTTAGCGTCGACGCGTTGCTGGTTGCTCTACGCCGAGGCGAGCGGAAGGTCGCGCTGGTCGACGTTCAGATTTCGCCGCAGCTGAGCGTTCAAGCGCTGTCAAAGATCGGCATGCAGCGCGTCGTCGCGCAGTACAGCTCACGCTTCTCTCGCGGCGGCGATGCTGACAATCGCGCCACCAACATCGAGACGGCTGCGAAGCGGCTGGACGGCGTCGTCTTGCCCCCGGGAGAGCTCGTGAGCTTCAACGCGCTCGTTGGTGCGCGCACCCTGGATAATGGCTTCCGTCCCGGTTGGGAGATTTTCCGAGGAGAAATGGTGCGAGGGATTGGCGGTGGCACGTGTCAAGTGTCGAGCACGCTGCACGCCGCAGCCGTCTACGGCGGTCTGGACATCGTTGAGCGCGCGCCACATTCGCGCCCCTCCGCCTATATGCCCCTCGGGTTGGACTCCACCGTGGCTTGGCCGAGCGTCGATTTGAAGGTGAAGAATCCCTGGTCAGAGCCGCTGGTCGTCCACACCGTGGTCAAGGGCAACGAGCTGATCGTGCAGCTCCTAGGTGCGGAGCAGCCTGCAAGCGTGCGTTGGCACACGGAAACGCTCGCGATTCTGCCCTTCAAGCGGAAAGTCACCGAGAGCAGCTGGCTCAGCGAAGGCACCGTGATCAAGAAGCAGAAGGGGATCCGTGGCTATCGACTGCGCCGCGTGCGCGAGTTCGCGTTGGCTGATGGCACGTCGCGTGTGGAGGAAACCGTCGACGTGTATCCGCCAACCGACGAGCACTTCATTGTCCCCCCGGGCGCGGAGCTGAGCGACTTGTTGCCACCGCCCGCTGAGGGTTCGGTAGAGGCTCGCGATCAAGCTGCCAGCGAGGCAGCCGAGGCGGAGCAGTCTGGGGTCGTGATCGCCACACAGCAGCCCTTCGAACCCTGAGTTTGTCTCTAAGTTGTTGAAATGAATGAAGTTTACGCCGAACAGAGTGGAACTGAGCGGGTTTCGAGTCGCGGCCGACCAGAGCACCTTTTGATGCTGAGGGCGCTTCTCGGCTGTGAACCGGAGCGGTTTGTTGGCTCGGACGCGTCCGCTTCCAGAGCTGCCTGGTGTACTCTCCCTCTCGTCTGAACGCGTCCCCGGAACGCCCGTTGGCTCTCAGTCATGAAGCAGTGCCCCGTCTGCAATCTGAAGTATCCCAGTGAGAGCACGACCTGCTTTGTCGACGGGAACCAGCTGATCGAAATCCAGGATCCGTTGATCGGCAGCACGATCGGCGGTCGCTACTTGATCGAGGACGTGCTCGGCGAAGGTGGCATGGCCACGGTCTACCGCGCCCGTCATCGCCTTGTGGACCGACCCTGCGCCGTGAAGATCATGAGTGCGGCGCTCGCCGGCAACAAGGTTGTGCGGGAGCGCTTCCGTCGGGAAGCGAAGAGCGCCCAGAAGCTCGCTCATCCCAACATCATCGAGATCTTCGACCAGGGTGAGCTGGAGGACGGCACGCTCTATTTGGTGATGGAGCTACTGGTCGGTGAGTCGCTCGCCGAGCTGGTTTCGCGCGGAAAGGTTCCGCTGGAGCGCGCGCTCCCTCAGTGGATCCAGATCGCCCGCGCCCTCGCGCGCGCCCACGACTTCGAGGTGATCCATCGGGACCTGAAGCCGGAGAACATCTTCGTCGCTCGCGCCGATGACGGCAGCGAAGTGATCAAGCTGCTCGACTTCGGTATCGCGCGGTCGATGCAGGACACCCGGCTTACGGGTGCTGGTGAGGTCTTCGGAACGCCGCAGTACATGGCCCCCGAGCGCATCACCTCGACGGAGGCGGGCCCGGCAGCGGATCTGTATGCCGTGGGCGTGATCATGTACGAGATGCTCACGGGCCTCTTGCCTTTCGATGCACCGGACGTTGCGACGTTCTTCCTCAAACACATGAAGGAAGCGCCGCCGCATCCACGTGCGGTAGACGACTCGATCCCCGAGGCGATTGATCAACTCGTCGTGCAGCTGATGGCGAAAGATCCAAAGGATCGTCCCGTCGACGCACATCGTTTGCACAATGATCTAGTCGCCATCGCGGGCGCCATCGGCATTCGCGTCCCCGAGGAGCCTCACGAGCGCTTCAGCGATGCCGGTCCCGCTCCAACGCTACCCCCCGTGGCGCTCGACCGCTGGGTGCGTCGCACCATCGTGTTCGAGCAGATGCTCACCAAGGTCTACCCAGCAAACCCGCCACGCGATCTGCTGGACAAGCTTTCCGGGGTGAAACGCTTGGTGCAGGAAGTGAGTGAGCTGCGCAACCGAGGGATGCAGGACCAGCGCAAACTCGAGGCGATCGAAAAGCGCGGGAAAGAAGGCCGGCAGCGCTTCGGTAACGCGATGGATGCCCTGGGCATCGACGCGAGTCGTGGCCGAGACAAGGCCAAGGAAGCCGATCAGCGCGTCACCGAGCTCAGGCGGCACTTCGACGCACAACGCGAACAGGTGGTCGCGACCCATCGTCAGGTGATCCTTTGGGAGGGGCGGAGTGGCTTCCAGGAGCCGTACGCCGAGCTCTCCAAGGCGTACCGCGACGTGGCGGACCTCATGGATCAGTGGGTGGCGATCCGCGAGCAGGTGCGCCAAGCCGAGAGGTTCCTCGCGGATAAGCGTACCGAGGTCGACGATCTGGAGTTCCAGGTGAAGAGCCTGCGTGAGAGCATGGCTCGTCACGAGGAGACCATCGAACAAGAGCGTGCCCAGTGCGAGTCGGCGATCAGTACCGCGGGAAAGCGTGCAGACGACTTGGAGAGCGAACTCTTGGAGCTCGCCTCCGCCTTCTGTGCCCCGCTGCGGGCTAACCCCGAGCTGCGCCCGCTTTTCCAAGAGCTGGAAGCCGACGCGGCCTGAGTCGGCGCAACGACGCGCTACTTGAGCTTCTGGCGTCGGTGGACGACCAGCAGTTCGCCAACTTTTCCGCGGCCTGAACCGCGCGAGTTGATCGCACGTGGCATTGAGACATTATCCACGTGGAAAGGTTTGTAGAGTTCGCGAGTGATTGGCGTGTCGGAGTTGGACAGTACGATCTGTACGTGTCGCCGCCCGAGCTCGTCGAAATGGATCGCCAGACGCTCCTGCTCCCCTAAGCCGAAGGGCTCGCGGTGGTAGGCCGTGAAGTTGGACGTCGGGGAGAGCGGAACGTAGGGGGGGTCGAAGTAGATCGCATCCCCCTTGTTCGCGTCACGGGTCGCTTGCTCGAAGTCGGACACGAAGATCTCGGCGCCTTGTAGCGCGAGGGACGCGGCGCGCAGGCGCGGTGGGTCGCAGTACTTCGGGTTCTTGTAGCGCCCATACGGCACGTTGAACTCGCCTGAGCGGTTCACGCGGTAGAGGCCGTTGTAACCCGTGCGGTTCAAGTAGATGGTGCGGGCGGCCCGTTTGCTTAGCCCTCGCGGTTTTTGCGCACGGATATGATAGTAGGCCTGCTCGCTATGGGGCATGCGCGAGAGCTCCTCGATTACGCTCTCCACGTCCTGTTGAACTGCGCGGTAGACGTCGACCAGCTCAGGGTTCTTGTCGGTCAGGATCGCGTGCTCGAAGCGCTTCTCCCGCGCGAGCGCAAAGAAGATGGCCGCGCCGCCGAGGAACGGCTCGTAGTAGGTCGCGATGCGCTGCGGCAGGCGCGCGAGTACGTCTGGGATCAATCGGCTCTTGCCGCCCGCCCATTTCAAGACGGGTTTGGGGGGAGGCAAGCCACCGGTCCATTCTTCTTCTTCGACTACAGGCGCCGTGCGCTTCTGCCGCTTGGGAGTCTCTCGGACCATCACGACTCGTCGCAGAGAGCGGTGCGGACTGCGCAGGACGAGCAACGCGCCCCGTTTCGCCTGATGGTTCCAAAGCCCCAAAAACTCAGCATTGACCTCGATTAGCGGGCTATCGATCGTGCGTAAAGATTCTGGCAGAGTCTTCCGGATGGTTGAGCGGTCGGAAGACGGCAACGGCGCTCTGGACGCGGCCCGCGCAAACCGGAGTTGGCTGGATGCGTGTTGGCCGGCGCCCCACGCAGCACTTCTCGAGCGGTTGGTGTCCGCCCTTGAGCGTCGAAGCGAGGTAAGGGCCTGTTTGCTTGGGGGCTCGCTGCACAACGGGAAGAGCGATGCCTACTCGGACCTCGACTTGACCCTCGTCTGCAGGGACGCCGAGCGCGACTCGCTGCTCGAGGGCGAGCGGCTCGCCCATGAGCTCGGTTGCCTCAGCGCGTTTCGCGGTGACCACTTGCGTGAACCGCGGCTGCTGATTTGTTTGTTCAACCCGCCGCTCCTGCATGTCGACTTGAAGCTCGTGACCCCCAGCGAGGCGGGGGAACGCGTCGAGGAACGAGGTCTGTTGTTCTGCAAGGACCCCGAACTTCGCCCCTCGATCGAGAGCGAACTAATCGAGCTGCCTTGCGTGGAGCCCGCCTGGGTGATGCCTCGAGTTTGGACCTGGTTGCACTATGCAGGCACGAAGGCCGCACGGGGCGAGGTGTTCGAGTGTCTCGACCTCCTGGGTTTCTTGCGCGCGCGGGTACTCGGGCCGATGGCGCAGTTGGCTAGCGGCCAGACCGGCCTCGCCGCCCAAGGCCTGCGCCGGTTCGAGCTGCGCGCGCCTCGCTATCGTGAGGCGCTAGCAAAGACCGTCGGGGCACCAGATCCCGAGCGCTGCTTCGCGGCTTTGGACGCCGCGCGGGAGCTGTATTTGGAGCTTCACGCGGCGCTGGCCTGGCCAACCATTGACCCGAACCTTGCGCAGGTCGTGAGCGACTTCTTGCGTGAAGCGCGCGGCACCGAGGCGGGCTAGGCTGCTCTAGTTGCCTGCGGCGTCGATCTCGAGACGCTTGAGCATCTTTTGCAGACCGAAGCGCGAGACTCCCAGGAGCTTCGCCGCGCGCGTCTGATTTCCGCTGGTGCGAGTCAGCGCAGCGCCCACTAGCTTCCGCTCCAAGAGTTCGAGGGCGCGCTTCAAGTCGAGGCCGACTTCGGCTTCTCGAGCTTCTCCATGGACTGCAGGGCTCAGGTGTTCCGGGCGGAGCACGCCGTCACACAACACCGCAGCGCGCATCAGCTCGTTCTGGAGCTGTCGCACGTTGCCGGGCCAAGCGTATTCCTCGAGGAGACGCAGTGCTGAAGCGCTGAGCTTGGGTGCGGGGGACGTGAGTTGCCCAAGGAAGTGCTGGCAGAGCAGACGAATGTCACCTGGTCGCTCGCGCAGGGGAGGCAGGTGAAGGGAGAAACCGTCAAGTCGGTAGTATAAATCCTCACGGAAAATCTGTCGCTTCACGAGGTCATTCAGGTCGCGATGTGTGGCTGCGATGATGCGCACATCCACGCGCCGCGTTGAAGCGGCACCCACTGGGCGGATCTCTCCGCGTTCGAGCACTCGCAGGAGCTTGGCCTGCATCGAGAGGCTCATCTCGCCGATCTCGTCGAGGAACAAACTGCCGCCGTCGGCCAACTCGAAGAGCCCAACGCGGCTCTTGTCGGCGCCAGTAAAAGCGCCCTTCACGTGGCCAAAGAGCGTGGACTCGAGCAAGCTCTCCGGCACCGCAGCGCAGTTCTCCGCCACGAACGTGCGCTTGCGGCGATCGCTTCCCTGGTGCACCGCGCGCGCGATCAACTCCTTGCCCGTACCGCTCTCTCCAAGAATCAGCACTGGGAGCGCCGTTTCAGCAACGCGATCCACGAGCCGAAGCAGCTCGAGCATGACCGGGCTATCCCCGACGATCTCCGGATGCGAACGCGATCCGAGTTGTCGTTTGGCCAACACCAACTCTTGATGTTCCGCCTGTAGCGCTAGCTCGAGCCGGCGTTTGGCGCGCTCAGCTTGGCGAGCCGCGCGCCGCAACATGAGTTGGTCCCGCGCTTCTGCGATCGCGATCGAGGCGATGCTGCCAAGGAGGCGCACCCACGCGAGCTCAGCCTCGCCGAAGGCGCCGCGGCGATCTCGGTCGTCGAGGTAAACGACGCCGAGCGCCTCACCACGCGCAAGCAGGGGCACCGCGAGGACACTGCGCAGGTTCAGTGCATGCACACTCTCGGTCAACTCGGGCAGCTCTCCTAGTGCGTCCACGGCGACCACCGGTTGCCGCGCGGATAGAGCGCGTCGCGCAAGCGTCATGGACAGTTGCCGCTGATCTTGTGATAGATCCTCGCGCGATAGGTTGCGCGCCGCGCGCACGTGCAAGCGGTCTCCGGGAGCCTTCAAGAGCAGCAAGCCACGCTCCACTCCGGTCCACAGCACCAGGGCGTCGAGAACTTGGTTCAACAGCGCGCCCAAATTGCCCCTCACCCCCAACCCTCTTACTAGCTGCTCTAGCTTCAGCAGCTGCGCGCCAGCGAGCAGCTCGTGGCCACCTGACTCCAGATCGAAGAAACCGTCTAGGAGCTTGAGCCATGGCAGGCGCTCCCCAGTGGATCGATATTCCGCGGGGATACCTTCTAGGATCTGGCTCCCCGCGAGCTCGGCTGCACGACCCAAGCGCCTCGCGGTGTCGCCGTCCCGTAGCGTGGCGGCGAGGGCAGCGCCCACTGCCAGCGCGGGACCCTTGCTGACAAGTGGAGCTTGCTCCGCTGCCAGCGCGACGAGCTGGCGCAGTACGGAGTCGGGACGGCCCGGTGCCGACGGCGCCGCTTTGGGGCTGAGCAAGGCCAGTCCGCGGGCTCTCCACCACTCGAAGCGACAAGTTGAGGGCAGCGTGGAATCCAAGCCGAGCTGTTCGAGTTCAGGTAGCTCGGCAGGGGAAAGCTCTCCGGAAAATGGCGCCGCGGCGTGTTCCCGTCGGACGCGCTCTGCGCGCAGCCGAAGCGCGCCCAGGGATAAGCGCTCCGCGGGGGAGGGCGCTTTGAAGAGCTCGACAGTTTGCTCGAGTGTGACGCCAAGTAGCGCCAAGTTTGCCTCAGAAAAATCCGCGCGGTAAACCGCGAGCTCTAGCTCGCTGAGCGCTGCCGCGTGTTGACAAGGCTCGTCCGCGCTGCGACCAGCCAGGTCCGCCGCCTTGGCGAATGCGGCGCCAGCGGGCGCGTATGCTCCGGCCGCGAGCAACGCCGAGCCGAGATTCAGCTGGGCTCGCGCTGCACGGCTCAGCTCCTGTAGATGACCGAAGATCAGACTCGCCCGCTCCGCCGCGGAGATCGCTTGGCCCAAGTGTCCGGCGTCGCTCGCCGTTGCGGCTAGGCCGGTGAGGTAGGTCGCTTCTTCGGCTCGTGCCCCGGCGCGGCTCGCATGCTGAACGGCGCCTTCGAAGGCGACTCGGGCTTCGCCGACTCGCCCCCGTCGATGTTCGAAGTAGCCTCTCAAACCCAGAGCGCGCGCTCGCTCTTCGTCTCCTCTTGCGTGACTCTCGACAAGCTCGAGATCCGTTTCGATGGCGCTTACCGGTGAGTCCTGTGCCATGCCGAGCAACACCCTCGCTTCCAAGGTGGAGATCGCTGGCGAGTCTCCGCGGAGAGCTTCGGCGGCGGTTTTCAGATCTCCCGTCTCCATGAGCGCGCGGGCCAGGGTGCCGCGAAGCCGGTCCCCAACCCAGGCTTCTTCGTTGGGGAGGGCTTCGAGCGAGGAGAGGCTCTCCAGAGCCGCTTGCGCTGAGGTGATGGCTGCCTGCCTCGCACCCATCCGTCGCAGCGTTTCGCTATATTCCGCGCGGCAACTTAATTCGCTGCGTTGATTCAACAGGTCCAGCGCGCTCGCGAACTCGGATCGGCGACGCAGCGCTCTGGCGAGGGCGCAGCGCAGCTCCACATCCGCGTCGCCACGGCGCACCAGGTCGACTCCTGCTAGCAAATAGCCGAGACTCGGTTCCTGGCCGAGGCCGAGCGCCAGCACCTGCAGGGAACGCGGTAGCGGCGTCGGGGAGAGGGAGTCGGCGAGCTCGCGTTCCGTGAGCAGCGTGGCCGGAAAACGCTCGCAGTGGGTGGCTACCCGTTGAGCGAGCTCCGCTTCGCTCAGGCGGAGCGGAGCGAAGCTGGCAGCCTCCGCGCCGATTAGCTGGACCATCCACGCGCGCAACTCAGTGGGTGAGAGCGGCTTGATACAACGTTCCGACTTGGCCTTTTCGTGGGAGCCCAACCTGGCGAGGGGCCCCAGCAGTGAGAGGCTGCGCTCCACCCAGCGCCGCGGTGGGCCCTCGAGTTCCAAGCGTGGTGTGCCCTGCGCGGCCCACAGGAGCTCTTTTCGCCTCACCCAGATGTAACTCGATTCCGCGAGGATTGGATACGGGGCAAGTGCAGGATCGCTTTCCCCGAGCAAGCGGCTCGCTTCACTCCACAACCAGCAGGCTGGCGGGCGACGTTGGCTCTCCGGTGCCAGAAGGTTCTCAATCAGCACCCCGAGGGGCGTGTCGGGGAGCTGCTCCAGGTGGTCGGATGGCGTCGTCCAGCCGCGCGCATCGGGTACCAAGAGCTCGAGCAAAGTCAGGCCGAGCGCGTAGAGATCACGCGCTCGGGCATCGCTCGGGCGCCCCTCGCTCAAGCTCGGATCGAGGTAGCGCGGGGTCGCACCAATCGGGACGTGCGTGCTCAGGGGCGCGACCATGCCGAGATCGAGCAACCACCCACGACGCTGTGCTGAGTCGTAGCGTACGTTGGCGGGCTTGATGTCGCCGTGTGCGAGGCCCAAACGGTGCAACTCCGTCAGGCCGCGTGCGACGTCGCGCAACAGGTACAGCAGGCTGTGTTCATCAAGCGCCAGCCCATCAGCGTCCGCGCCTGGCAGGTAGTGCCACACGGAATAGAGCCCAGGCGATGACTGCGCCTCCTTCGGCAGAGCTGAACGAGTGAGCTCGCCCACCTCGAGGAGTTCAGGCAGGGCGGCACTGCGTAGGAACAGCGCACGCTGTGCCTCACTGACGAGTGTTTCCGCGTGGTCAGGCTTTGCGAGTTTGACCACGGCGATACCGTCGCTGGTTCGATACACCCAGGCGCTGCCGCCTTCCCCGATGAGCTGCCCAAGCTGCCCCGCCGCCGGACTATCGACGCTGTCAGCGGGCGCCAACGAAGTTGGCGGTAGTCGCGAACGGCCCATGTTTCATGGTCTATGGGAGCAACGTGAGATGTCAATCAAGTTGGCGCTCGCGTACGGCATTGGCGTTTGCCGGTGTCCTGCGTCGTTGCCGCTTTCGACGCCTGGGCGCGTGCTACGGATGTGCATCTGGCAAAGGCCAGGAGAATCAGGCCAAGCTGGGGGGCGTGCGCCTCGGAGTTACTTGCGTCTTGGTACTGCTGGTGTCCGCGTGCGATGAACGCGCCGAGCCCCAAGGTCATCAGTTGGTCTCCGCCTCCTCCGCGGCGCGCCCTTCCGCTCCATCGGCCGCGCGCAGCGGGGTGTTCACCCTCGACCGGGACACTCGGTCGTGGCGGCGATCATCAGGTGGCTTGCCCGAGGCGGTGGTCGTAACCGAGTTCGCGGAACAAGGCGGCCGCGTTTTTGCTGCGACCGGTTCCCATGGACTCTGGCAATCTGACGACGCTGGTCAGACTTGGCGCCGCGCGGAGAGCTGCAAGGTGACACAGCTCAACGCCGTTGCCGCTCGGGATGGGATGGTCCTGGTAGGGACCTTGAGCCAGGGTGTCGTGCTCTCCCAAGACCGCGGGGAAACATGGGTGAGCGCCAACCAGGGCCTCAAGAACCTCAAGACGCGAAGACTACTGGCGACCGCTGAGAGCGTGTTGCTTGGAACCAACTCAGGGCTCTACCGCTACGAGGACGCTGGCCAGCGCTGGAGCCACCTCACCGGCGACGCTCAAGTGAAGGGCATCGTGGCGCTGGGAAAGGAACTCTACATGGGAGACGTTCACGGAGTGCAACGCTCGAGCGATGGCGGCGCGCACTGGAAGCAAGTGCTGACAGAGACGCCCCACAACCTCGCCGGCATCGGGGGCGACGTTTACGCGCTGTTGTACGCCGGCGGAGTGAAGCGCTCGAGCGACCGCGGTGAGACGTGGAGCGACGTGAGTCATGGTCTCCCCGCACTCTACACTTTTCAGATCCTTGGAACGCCTCACGGGGCGCTAGCCGCCCAGTGGGACGGGGTATACGCCCTGGAGGAGGGAACGCAAGAGTGGCTTCCGCTGCGCGACGGGTTGCCCTCCGAGACTGCGATCACTGATCTGTTGCCGCTCCCGAGCGGTCGCCTGCTCGCTGCGGCGGTGCCCAGCAAAACGAACTAGGCGCAGGCATCAAGGCTTGCAAGCGTCCAGATCGGCCCCTGCGCGGATCCAGGCTTGTAGAGCTCGCAGCTCGCTCAGCTCCAAGGAGAAGCCCTGGGCCGGCATTGGGTCGAGGCGCACGAACCACTCGCGCAGTCGGTCACGCTCAGCGGCGTCGGGTGCTAAGTTTCCGCCAGGCAATGCTACCCGGTAGTTGCTGGTGCCGGGGGCTGCTCCGTCGATGAAGTTGCTCTCGTTGCGGAGCAACTTGTACATCATGTAGCTATTCTCCGGGCGCTGCTGGTCGATGATCGGCATCTGCACGCCGACTCGCCCCGGGTTCTCCAGCGGCGTGTCCGCGTTGGGCCCGATCTGCGTTTGGTGTGCGACCTGGTTCAGGGCCGTGCGCTCCACGCCGGTTAGGGTACTCAAGTCCAACCCCTGGCGTGGGACCGCGATGCACTCCCCCGTGCTGGGATCCGGAGCCTGGCCTGGGTCGCAACCACCACGGCCTTCGGGAGTGCTCACGTGGCAGCCGCTGCAGCCAGCGCGATCCCCACGGAACAGATTCAAGATCTGCCTGCAGTCCGGAACTGCCGGTTCCGCAGGTTTGGTCTCGTCGGCGGTCCCCGTGAAGAAGTTGAACTTCAGTGGGACGTCTCCTGCCTCGATGGGTGCACCGTCGAACGCACGGAATCCGCCCGACGAGTCGTCCGTGGGCGTGACGAACTCAAAGGTGTACAGCGTGCTCGGTTGGAGGCGGTCGTTCTCAAACAAGCGGAAGCGCACCACGCGTTCGATGACGTCGTACTCCGGCTGCAAGAAGATCGCGCCGTCGGGCGTGGTGCTGTAGAGCAGAACGCTCTGACGGATCGCTGACGCCGGATCGAGGTAGCGATCGAAGCGCAGCTCGATATCGGTGTTCAGTGGAACGCCCTCGCAATTCGGTGCGCTCTGGCAGTCCGTTCCGGTTCCTGGAGCCGGGAATGTCGCTACGACGTGGAGCGCCGGGCCGCGGCTGGTGTCCAGAGCAGGTTCGCCCTGGTCACAGCCTCCGAGGCCCAGCGCGGTCAGGCTGATTGCCACCCAGAGGAGAGGCAATCGCGCGCTCGCAGCGGAAGTCGAGGGGCTCAGGCCTCTGCGAAGAGGTTCAGCTGCTCGCGGACCTTGTCCTCGGTCACACCGCTCTCGATGCTCTCGCGCAGGACGTCCGCCAGCGCGAGCAGCAGATCGTCCGCGCCCTTTTCCTCGATCAGGCGACTCAGCAGCTTGCGCGCTTCGCGGCTGTCGTCCTCCCGCAGAAACTCCCGGATCTTCTCGATGGTGATGTCTCCCTGAAAATCCAATTGCAAGTTGTCGAGCAAGTAGCGGACGAGCTCCTTCACGGACGGCCTCCTCTTCCCACGGGTGATTGACGGAAAACCGCCAATTCGCGGGCCCTTGGCTATAGCCGTGCGCCAATGAGCCCGGCAAGGGGTTTGCCGGAGGAATCGACGGAACTTGAAGCTTTCCGCGGATTTTCGGGGGGAGAGGGTGCGCTGTCGAACGCTTCCCAAGCACCGCAGAGAGCTGCGGACCTTTCTCCGATTCCCAATTGGTTCCAACCGGTTGAGCAGCGCTCCTCACCCCCGAACCCGCGCGTGAGCGGGACATCCCGGACAGCTGACCGAAGCGCTTCAGCATGACTAGCGACACTCCCGGAGCTGGGGATCCGCTGGATCGTGACACGTGAGGCAGGAGCGCGCGTTCTTGCGCAGGGCGCGTCCGCAGCGGCTCTTGAAGTTACTTGGATGCGGGTTCACGCCTTGCCCGGCGGTGCCGCTGCCATCGACTCCTCGCCCGCCAACGCTGGCGCTGGAGTGACAGATCAGGCAGTCGCGCTCCTGGTGACAGCTCACGCAGGCGTTGATGTTCCGCTGGGCCTCCCAGGCGTGGTGGTTCGCTGAGCGTGGCGGGTCTGTCCACTCGGCCTTGGGCGGATGGAAGCGACCTCGACCCGCGAAGTTGGCGTAGGGGCCGCTCAGGGTGACCCCGGAGCGCTGATGGCAACCGATGCAGAACGTCTGCTGCTGATGGCAGCTGGTGCAACGCGGTGAGTTTTGCCGTGCGGCAATGGGGTGCATACTGATGAAGTCGTTTGGGTGCACCTTGCGGGGACGTACGCGGCCGTCATGACAGTCCGTGCAGTACTGCTCGGTATGGCAGCTCGAGCACATCTGCGAGTCCGCGCCGGCGATGCGCTTGTGACGCTCGATCCAGTCCGGCCCGTGCCCGGCGTTGTGGAGCCAACGCGGTGGCTTCAACGTGCCGCTCGCGAATTCGGTGCGCATCACCTGGTCGCCGCCCTTCGTGAGGTGGCAGGTGGTGCACTCGCCTTTCGCTTCGCCGTGCGCCGTGCCGGGGTTCTGGTGGCAGCGGAAGCAACCCTTCATGCGTGGTAGCTGATCGCGCGTGGCAAGCTCGATGTTCTTCACCATGCCGTGACACTGAGCGCAGTCGATGTTGCGATCGAGATGCGCCTTATGGTTGAAGCGCAGGTTCGGCGTGGGGATGTCCATGCGCGCGACCTTGTTGCCGTCGCCCACCTTGTAGCCGACGTGGCAGAAGCCGCACTGGCTCATCATGTCGTCGGGGTCGCCCTTCACCGCGTTCAAGTCGCGATGGTCTGTGCTGTGGCAGCCGTCGCAGCGCACGGGGGAGGGCAAGAGGGAGTCGCTGCTCTGGATGCTGCGCTTGGCTGCGTCGTGACACGTGGTGCAGGTCATGCCTAGCTCATCCACGTGCTTCTTGTGGTTGAAGCGCACTGTGAGCTTTTGCGCAGGGAAAATCACGGGGCTGGGGCCGCCGTCGTCCTTGGTGGCACCGGGCGGGCGATCCTTCAGCGGCACCTCGGCGTCGCCGGGCAAAGGAGCCAAGCCGTGAACGTGCTCCGCTTGTAGGCGATCCGTCTTCGCCTCTGCAGATTTCGCGTTTGCCGGCTTGGCCTTCGCGGTGGGGCCCGGCTTGGCGTTCGCCCAGCCGGCGACGCACGCGAGCACGCACAGCGCTAGCATGAGTAACCAGGACACGCGCTGCGTGGCCGAAGGGGACGGAGCTTGGCTTCGGGGAGTCATCGCAGGAGACTGAAGTCCAGAGTCGCTACCACACGGTAACGCTGCCCAACGAGGCGATTGGTGAAGTGTTCCCACTCGACGCCGACGCGGGCGTCTTCCACGAGTTGGTGACCTAGGCCGAGTACGTAGCCAAAGCTGGTCGCGTCGCGCTGGGGACGAAGCGCGTCACTCCAGTCGTAGAGGCTCAAGTTCAGCATCGCGTCGTAGCGCTGGTTGTCGAAGGCTTGCCGCGTGGTGACGTCGCCGCCGTAGCGATGGCCGCGCTCTCCGGTCTCCAGCATGGAGCGCAGGTTGACGGAGCCAGCGGGCCAGCGGTAGGTCCCGGAGAGATCACCGAAGTGATCGACCAACGTCTTGATGCTGTCGCGGTCCGGTTCCAGCGTGGACTCTTGATAGGCGCCGTAGGTGACCGGGTCCCCGTCCGTCTTGTACAGGCGAGCGCCACCGCTCAGCGCGACGTCGATATCGCGGCTGAGCTCGAGCTCCGTGCGCCCGGTGAGCGTGGTCTGCCCGTTGTGGGTGAACCAGTTCCAGATCGAGTCGCCATCGAAGGTAGGCAGGTAGTAGTCGTAGTCTGCGCCGACGGTGAACTGGGGAGTGACGTAGGCGTCCACTCCGCCGCCGTATTCGCTGAAGACCTGGTTGTACAAGTCGTAGACGACTTCACCCTGCACGCTCCCGAGCTCACCGGGGTTTACGCGCAGGGCGTAGCCGACGCGTTCGCTGGAGACGCGATCGCCTTTGACGAAGTGGTAGCCGCCAGTCTGGTCCCCAAACGGAGTAAGCAGGACCTCGTCTCGGTTGATCACCTTGCGATAGCTCAACCTGCCGTGCAACCAGTGAACGCCTTCGCTCTCGATCGCGATGCCATACGCAGGCGCTGGCTTCGTCTCCTCAAGGAAACTCGGGTAGTCGGTCTGCTGGAGGTCGTTTCGGGTTCCGCGATAGACGCCCTGGCTCTCGAAGCGGCTAGTGCTAAGCATGGGCAGCCCTCCCCGTTGCTCGAAGCCGCCGTAGACATCCACGTGGAAATAAGCTGGCGTGGTCAGCCTTACGGAGCCCCCATCGAAGGACCACCAGCCCAGGGCGTCGGTGACGTATTGCCTCCCGAGCTTGAAGCCGAGCATTCCGCCCGCGTAGTTCCGGCCTTCGATGTAGGCGTACATCAGGTCGATCGGCGCCTGCTCTAGGCCGGGGATGTAGCGGTCCCCGCGGTTGGGATCGCGCTCCGGAGACTCCTGCCCGAAATCCGCGTCAAGGCGCATCAAGGCTCGGGCGAATAGCTGAGGCTCGCCCGGGACGTAGTCGCCTTGGAGGTTGTAGACCGCGAGCCCCAGTGTCTGCGTGTAGCGTCTCCGGCGGACTAGCGGATCCCCATAGGGCGACTGCAGCGTATAGAACTGAGCGTCGACGCGCGCCGTGACCTCCGCGTCCATGGCTTGGGCCACGCCGGGTGACAGCGCCACACAGCCGAAACCTTCCACGGCAACGGCAGCGGCTAGCAGCCGCTTCGCGAAGCGGTGACGCTTGAACCCATGTGACGCACCCACCTCGGGGGAGAATCCCGGAAAGCGACGCGCCTTGTCAACGACGGCGCGCCCCTGCAGCGTCAGTCTGTCGCCTCAAGTCCACCAGCGCCGCAGGGCGTAGCCTTCGGGCTCGACATTGGTCGCGGTCTCTGCCAGCGCTTCGAAGAGTTCCTCCAGCTCCTGTCGGCGCTCCTTTGGGATGCCCTTCAAGTCCCCGAGGGTGAGCGTGTCGAGGCTGACTCGGTAGTCGGGCCGTGTGGGCGGGATCAGGTAGCCGCTCGCCTTGAGCTCGGGGTGCCGCTGCATCCAGTCGAGGAACAGACCGATTGGCGGCGCCTCGTTCTGGGCGATATCGGGATGCGCAAAGCCCTCGTTCACTAGCTGGGCGAGTTGCCCTGCGTCGATCTCTTCGAAGCGCATCAGGCCGTTCGAGTAATCTCCGCGCGGAAGCTCGAGGATCTCGAGGCGCCTGGCCTCGTCTTGATTGGCTCCCTTGCCCATGCCCATCAGGGCGAGCTGGATGGCTTCTTCCTTCTTGGGTGTGAGGTCCGGATTGGCCTCGAGCAACGCCTGAGCAACGGCCCTGCGGAAATCCTCGTGGGGGTGCTTGTCGAACCAGTTCTCCAGCGCCGGCGCCACCTTGTAACCCAGGCGAGCGGCTGCGTGCTCCAGGGCGAGAGCCGCGCGCCGCAAGAGCGCTTGGCGCTCTGGGCTGCCGCGCAGCGCCTTGCCCCAGTCCTCTTCTTTGGCGTGACTGCGCATGCGCTCCAGCACGTGTTCATCTGCGTTCGGGGCTTCACTGTGCTCCACCGCTTCCCGGAGGATCCCCTGGAGCAGTGGGTCAGCGTCTAGCGACCCGTGGTCGAGATCCAGGAGCACCTGGAAGTCGCTGTCCGAAGGCGAGCGGCCGAGCGCCAGCACCGCGTGGCGCCGCACTTGGCGAGACGGGTCTTTCAGGAGCTCAAGGGCGTGCTTCGCCGTTGACTCCGGATCGACCAGGCTCAAGAGCTCGATGGCGGCAGCTCGCACCTCAGGCGTCGCGGCGGCGATGGCCTGGCGCAACGCTTCTGCGTCGTCGTGGGTCTTGCTGAGCGGCTTACCTTCGATGTCGCTGACCTCATGCTCATGCATGGCCGCGTGCAGTGCCTTGGCGTCCAAGGCGGCCAGGCGCTTCAATAGCTCCTGGTGCAGCGGTTGCTCCTCGAGCGGCAACAAACCTAGACCGCGCCGTTCCGCGAGGAACTCCGCACGGGTGAGATCGGGATCCGAGTCGAGCGCCTTCACGTAGTCCATTACCGAGATGAACGGCAACGCGATCACCTCCGGGCCTAGCGCCTCACCAGCGGGCATCCACGTTGGTGAGGCGAGCCCCGTGCCTTCTCCGATGGGCAAAGCGCAAGCGACCTCCTCCGAGATGGCGATGAACGCCACGAGTCCCTTGCCGCCGTGGCGCTCCGCGAGCCGCAAAGCCGTCGCGAGGTCCTGGCTCAAGTCTTCGGCCATGTCCGGGGTGAAGAAGGCCTGAAGACCGTCCTGCGTAAGCTCGAAGAACGAGGGCGCCTCGAGCTCGCTCTCCAGCGCGGAGAACAACTCGCCGACGTTCTCGAAGGCTCCTTCGCTTTCCCCGCGGATCAAAGGCGTGTCCTCCGGCCAGTCCTGATACTGCGCCGGATCGAGAGACTCCGCGAGCCACGCTGCCTGGTTACTTTCGGGAACTTCGAGACCACCAACGATCACTAGGGGGATCATGGGGGGGAGGGGAACAGAGCGGGGCGGCGGTGACAAGCTGATTAGCAAAGCGCGGCTCCGCACCACAAAACGCCGCGAGGCAGGGCTGTTCGCCCTGCCTCGTCACGGTGCTCCTTGGGAGCCGACTGGCTACGGGAAGATTTCGCGCTCCTCATAGACCTTCTGCAGTCGCTGAAGGGCCACGCCGTAGCACGCCAGTCGCATGCCGCAGTTGTGGACTCGCTCGAACTCCTCCACTCGGCGGTAGGCGTCACGCATGGCGCCCTCGAGACGGGTGTCCACTTCTTCGAGCGTCCACTGTTCGCTGCGCCGGTTCTGTACCCACTCGTAGTAGCTCACCGTGACGCCGCCGGCGTTCGCCAGCACGTCGGGCAGCACCTCGATGCCGCGCTCGCGCAGCACTTGCTCGCCAGCCACGGTGCACGGGCCGTTGGCGCCTTCCGCTACCAGGCGCACGCCGTTCAGCGCGTTGGCCTCCGCGACGTCGACCTGGTTCTCCAACGCGGCAGGTACGAAAATATCCGCCTGGATATTGAAGAACTCTTCACGAGTCACGGCGTGTCCGTTGGGGTAGCCGGCGATGGACCCGTGCTCCGCGACGTACTCTTGCAGGCGGTAAACGTTGAAGCCTTCGGGGTTGTAGAGATAACCCGTGTGATCGCCGACGCCGACGGTGGACACGCCCATGTGGCTCAGCAGCACCGCGGTGTGAGAACCGACGTTGCCGAAGCCTTGGACCAGGAGCTTCTTGCCGTGCAGGTCGAAGCGGTTGCGATCCGCCCAGAAGCGGATGCAATGCACCACGCCTTGGCCGGTGGCCTTGACGCGGCCGTGGGTGCCACCGCTGGTGACCGGCTTGCCGGTGACGACGCCCATCACGGCCTGCTTGCTGACCATGCCCACGGTGTTCATGTACGTGTCCATCGCCCAGGCCATGGTTTGACCGTTGGTGCCCATGTCGGGGGCGGGGATGTCGTAATCGGGGCCGATGTTGCCGCCCAGTGAGTGGAAGAAGCGACGCGTGATGCGCTGTAGTTCCGCACGGCTGACCTGGTAGGGGTTGAACTTGATCCCGCCCTTAGCGCCGCCGAGGGGTAGATCCATGAGCGCGCACTTCCAGGTCATCATCGCGCCCAGCGCCTTGAAGTCGTCGAGGGATGCGTCCTCGTGGTAGCGCATACCGCCCTTATAGGGGCCGAGGATGTTCGAGTGCTGGATGCGGTACCCCTTGAAGAGTCGGTACTCACCGTTGTCCATTTGCACAGGGAAATTGACGATGATCTCGTTCTTCGGCTGGCGCAGGATCGTGCGGATGTAATCCGGCATGTTGATCAGCTTCGCCGCTTCGTCCAGGTAGCCCTGGATCACGCGGAAGAACTGGTGCTTTTCACCGGGCGGTGCGCTGGGACGGCGAGAGGCGCGTTTGGTGGAGGACGATTGCGTGGAAGAAGGGGCTTCCGTCACTGCACTTTGGGTCATGTTGGATTACTCCTGAGCGCATTGCGGTGTTTGCTGGTCGCCTTGTGCGGCGTGCGTTGATGTGATCATTCATCCCGGTGAGGAGTGAATGTGTCCGCAATGTTTCGCGCGGCGAATAGCGCGCGTAACCAGACTTTTCGATGAGTTTCGCTCGGTGTGAAGTCGATTTTTAGGCAACGCGATGCGTTAGCTCGAGTTGCGTAGTTGGGCTGTTCAACGCGACGGCTGCTTTTCCGCGCTCAACGGGATCTGCGTTGTTTCGTGCGCACTTCATCTCGTGTTTGCGTGAAGCAGCAACAGCGCGCTGCGGCATGCAGGGTAGTGCCGCTTCCGTGCGCGCACGCGCTGGTCAAACCTCACACCGGCGCGGTGAAGCTTCCGTCGCATTGCCTCGACTTCCTGTTCCGTCGCTCAACGAACGCTCGGTCGAAGGCGTGGATCTCAAGGCGACGGAAACGGCTGGGCCCACAGCAGGTAGAGGTACATCAGCGGGCTGACCACGAGCACCGCGTCCAGGCGATCCAGAATTCCGCCATGACCTGGAACGATCCACCCGCTGTCCTTGATCCCTGTCGAGCGCTTCAGCAGCGACTCGACCAGATCGCCCATCTGACCCAGCGCCCCAGCAACCAAGGCGACGACCGCGATCTGCCAAGTGGGAAGGCCAGGCACCAAGAGCAGCTGAAACACGACGCCACCGAGCACCGAGCCACAGAGCGAGCCCACGAAACCTTCGCGCGTCTTCTTTGGGCTGACGGCTGGGTAGAGCTTCGTCTTCCCGAGGAAGCGTCCCGCGAAGTAGCCCCCCGTGTCACCCAGCCAAGCGATCGCGAGGATGATGACGACCAGACCCGGTCCGCCCTGAGCGTGATAGTCGCGTTGGATCATCGCAATGGTGGTGAGCAAGCCGCCGACGTAGAGCGGTCCTCCCATGCCGGCCATGATGCGCAGGCCCGCGCTGGGGATCTCGCCGAGGCGCCAGAGTGGGACCAACGCACCCTGCAGCACGATGACGAACATCAGGGTCACCAGCACTCGCGCGTCGCTACCCCAGAAGTAGAGGGTCACGCTGACGGCGGCGGTGGCGATGATCCCGATCGCCTGAGCGACCTTGTCGCCCGGATGGGTCATCCCGAACAGCTCTTGCCCGCCCACCGCGCAGGCGAAACCGACGACGCAGTACCAGACCCAAGTTGGAGCGATGAACATTGCCGCCAGCAGCAGGGGAACCACCACGACCGAGGTCAGAATGCGGACCAGTAGGTTCTTGTTGGCTGCGCTATCGCCCACACTGACTCCTGGGACTTCGCGCCCTCAAAGGCGCAAACACTCAATGTTTCTCCGACTTGGCGCGCCTCGGCGCGGCCCGGAGCGCCGGACGTACCAGCGCGGGGCAGTGTGTACAAGCTTCACGGACTTGCCCGCCCGCCTGCGGATGGGTAGACCCCGGCGGTGGTTTCCTCGCCCGCCGTCCCATTTTCTAGCGCCAAGCAGCCGGTCGCTGGCCCCGCGCTGAAGCTCAAGCGGTGGGCGATTTCCCGCGGCCCCATCGCTGGGCTGATCGTGCTTGGGGCGCTCGTGAGTTCGGCACGCGGTAGCGCGCCTCCGCCGCGGACGCTTCCAGGTGTGGCCGACATGCTCGGGAAGAGCGCGGGGGCCGTCGTGGAACCGAGCGATATCCACTGGGAACCCAGCCGCGGCATGCTGGGGGATTTGCTTTTTGGTCGCCCACTGCTCTTCCTCGGATCCAAGGAAGCGGGCGCGCCGCACGACGTGTATCGCGCCTTCGTTCGAGTGACTCGTGAAGGGCAACCCATTCGCGTCACCCGAGTACGCAACATCACCGACACCGAAGTTGGTGACGACGTCGGGTTGGAGCTTCGCGGTGACAAGGCGGTGTTCGCCACCGTGGCGTTCGGGCAGATCCAGGGAGTGTCCGTGTTGGATACGAAGGGTATCCGCGCGGAAGATAAGCCGCCCAAAGCCCTCAACCGTTTTCTACTGAGCCTGACGTCGTATCAGGACACCGGCAGCTTCGCCGGTATCGGGCGCAGCGACATCTTGTTCGAGATCCCCGCACAGCGCGCGCGCTTGAGCATGGACTCCTCGCTCTTGTCGATCGATCTCGGCGTTGGGGGCAGGAACCTCACCTACGATCTGAACCAGCACAAGCTGGTCGGGGCCGAAGGCGGTCAGGCGTACGCCGCCAAGGCCGTGACCCAGCGCCACTTCGAGAAGCCTTTCATCCTGTGGGCGGTGGATACCGTGCGTGCCGAGGTCGGCCCGGGCCCCATCGCTTGGCTCGAGGACAAGGTCTTCGGCGCGAAGGACACGCTCAAGCGGACGACTTACAACCTGTTCGACAAGCAGGGGGGCCAGTCGGAACTCAAGGTCGAGAACGACAGCCCAGACGAGCAGCCTGTCGCCACCATGCTGGATGACTCGAAGCTCGATGGAGACAAGAGCAGCTGGCCGCCTCCGAGTGTTCCCTCCTTGTGGAAAGAGACCAAGCCAGGCGAGGGCGAGTGGGTGCCGGTGGATGTGCCGTGGCTGGCCAAATCCCCGGGGATCCCCGCGGCGGATGGCGAGAAGCCGCCAGCCTATTTCTACAAGACCTTCGTTCGCCCAGATCCCAAGCGCCCGTACGCCGAGCTGCAGCTGATCGCGATGGACATGCGCCGGCTCGAGCTCAACATGGAGGCTGGCTTCGAAGATCCGAAGCCCCTCACCGGTCCGCCGGGCTCTGGGCGTCTGCCCCGAGAGCCGGAGGTGCTCAAGCGCGTCGTTGGCACGTTCAACGGAGCCTTCAAGACCACCCACGGCAAGTACGGAATGATGGTGCGCAAGCGCGTGCTGCTTCCGCCCATCCCTGGAGGCGCTACGGTGGTCGTGACCGATGATCACCGCGTCGGGTTGGGGAGCTGGCCGCAGACCACTGATATCCCCGCGGATTTAGAGAGCTTCCGTCAGAACCTGGACCCGCTCGTCGAGGATGGCGTAGCAAACCCGACGGGACGCTACATCTGGGGCTGGCAGCTCGCGGGGACTAGCGTGATGACCGAACGCACCGCGCTCTGCGTGACCCCCGCCGGGCACCTCTACTACGGCTGGAGCAACGAGATTGACGGCCCCACGCTCGGCAAGGCGCTGCGCCAGGCTGGGTGCGCCTACGGGATGCACCTGGACATGAACCCGGGGCACTGCGGCTTCGTCTTTACGGACATCGTGGACCTCAAAAAGAAGGAGTTCCAGCTCTCGAAGGCGCACCCCGAAATGGGGATCGCACCGGACAAGTTCGTGCGCTGGTCCGCGAAGGACTTCTTCTACGTGATGCTCCGCGAGCCGACGCCCAACGACCCATCTCAGGTTCGCTGGCAGGCGGCGCCCGGTACCCAACCGTCTCCTACCTGGTGGCCTGGCATTTTCCGAGGAGAAATGTCCTTGGGGTCGCTAGGGGTCGAGCTGTTCAGCTTCGAACCAGGGCGCGTCGCTTGGAGGCTTACCGCGGGTTCGAGCGAGTACGCCTCCCCGGGAGCCGGGCCGAAGCTGCTCGAGCTGACCGGAGACGACAAGCATCGAGTCGTGGCGTCGGTGAGCTTGGGCAATACCACCAGCGCGACATCTCTGGGCCTCGCCTTCGACAGCAAGCCCGCCATCAACTCGAAGTCGGGCTTCGCGACACTGGTGGTGGAAGAGGGCGCCATTCAACTGCTTGGTGACACTCAAGATGTCGAGCCAAGCTCGAAGCGCCATCTCGCGCAGTTGCCGCTCTTGGCTGAGGGCGGCGAGCTCTTGCCCGTCGCGCGAGAGCGCGGGGCAATGCGCAAGCGCGGCGCGATCTGCGTAACTGAGCGTGGTCGTGTCGTCGTTGCCCTGGCTCGGCACGACAGCAGCGATCCGCTAGCCAGCGTCTTGCTGCGTGTGGGCTGCCGTCGAGTGGCTGAACTCGATCGCGGTACGCAGCACCCTGCCTTCGTGCATCGTGCAGGCACAGAAACGCCGCCGCTGGGAGGGTACGAAGCGACGGCGCTGTATGCGTTGGGCATGCCTATGCGTCCCTATGCGTTTCGCTGGAAGGCCAAGGGCGCGACACCCTCGACCAAGCCTTCGAGCTATGACTACCCGCCGCCCAAGGGCGCGCAGTAGTAGTTCGAGCCCCTCAGGCGGCGTCCTGCAGCAGCTCCCGCAGGCGCGCAACTGCGCGAGCATGCAGTTGGCTGATGCGTGGCTCGCTGACGCCTAGCTGCGCGCCTAGATCCTTGAACTTCACCCCACGGAAGTAGTGATCGGTCATGATCTGCTGCTCGCGCTCGGGCAGCTGGGCGATCGCTTTGCGCAGGGTCTTGCTCTCGTCTGCCTTGAGCAGGGCGAGCTCCGCGCTGAAGCGCTCGGGAGTCGCGAGGCAGCGATTCTGTTCACTGTCACTGACCTCGTCGAAGCGCAAGACATTGGGAGCTCCGCGTCCGGTGGGGTGCCGCTCTGCGGCTGCGCGGGCTCGACGCGGCAACCAGTCTTGGGCACGGAGTTCATCGAGTATTGCCCCGCGGATACGCACTCGAACGTACCACTCGAAGTTCCCTTCGATCTGGTCGCCGTGCTTGCGGATCGCGTCCCACAGGCCAGCCATCGCCGCGCCCAGGAGGTCGTCTCGCAGGACGTTCCGCGGCAGCCGGCGCTGAAAGCCGCCGACGATCTGGTTGACCAGGGGCAACAGCTGTTCGAAGAGCTTCTGCTGCTCCGCGGTCGGGCGAAGCGCTCTGGCATTCGACTGACGGCTGGGTGTCAGCGCGCTTTGGTTGCGGAGGCTCGGCTGGGCTTCGCGAACGGAGCTAGACGAGGCACCCGCGCGGGGCTTGCGTTGGCTCCTTACCGGCGCACCGCGCTGCACGCGCCCAGTATTTCGCGCAGTCTTAGCTGCTGTCTTCGTGGTGGTTCTAGTTGGCTGAGTCGTCTCGTTCGGCTGCATGTTGATAACCTCCCGATGAGGCCTACAGCACGCGTCGTGCCAGGTGCCCGCGCAGGCGGATTTCGTCAGCCAATCACGAAAACGGGGGTTAATCCCCGGCGCTTCTCCGCCGTACGTCAGCCCAGGGACAGCTCTCGAGTCAAAGCTTTGACGCCCGCGCCAAGCCGTTGGCGTGGATGCCTATCCGTGCGGATCGCGCGCAGGTCTTGGGGGAGAAGGGAGCGTCGGCGCGCGTGGACGCGGCTCAGAGGTCGAGCGCAATCGACGCTCAGCCGTCGCCCCGCGCGACCTTTCCCTCTGCGGGCTTGCTCTCGCTGTCCGTGTCCTTGGCGGCCTCGGGGGCTGGAGCGGGCGGCGGGGAGTCCGTCGCCGTGGCCTCCGCCGCTGTTGCGTCCGCCGCTGTTGCGGCGGGTGCCTTGTCTCGTCCCGAGTAGCCTTGATGGGCATAGCGAGGGCGCTCCCCTGGACCCGAGTAGTCGATCCAGTACGTGCGGTACTCACGAGCGTCCAAGTGGATGAAGCTCGAGTTGGGATAGTAGCCGACGCCTGCCTTGTTGAACTTGCGAGCGTAGTCCCTCAGCTCTTCGTTTTTGACTCCCTCGATATGAAAGTCCATCGCCTGGCCAAAGTTGTGGCGAGAGTGAGGGGTGAACTGGGCCTTGCGCTTGGGGCGATAGCCGCTGATCACCAGGATTTGCTTTCCGCCAAAATGGTCGCTGACTTCCGCCACCATGCGGATCAATCGAGGTTCGATGTCCGCGCCGGCTCCGGTTCGCCACGAGCGCAGCACCTTGCGAAAGCCCGCCTTGGCAGCCTCGGTCACGTTCCCCTTCTGATCGATCGCGTAGCCGTGCCAGGAGCCCATCAGGCCCTTGATGCGCACATAGCCTCTGCGGCGGGTGGGCTTGTTCTTGGCTACCTTCTGCTTCGTCGACTTTGCACGGGAGGCTCGCTGAGTGCGGGATCGCGTCGACTTGCGTTGGCTCCGCTCCTTGCGCGCCAGCTTGCGCTTGCGTTGTTGCTTCTCTCGTTCGGCGCGCTTGGCTCGCTCGGCCTTCTGGCGTTCGGCGCGCTTGGCTCGCTCGGCTTTCGCGCGCTCGGCCTTGTGTGCGCGCTCTTCCTTCTCACGCTTGGCCTTTTCGGCGGCCTCCGCCTTTTCGCGTTCGGCTCGCTCGGCCTTCTCAATCTCTTCCAGCAGCTTGGGGCGCTGCTTTTCATCAAGGAAACCCCGTGACCGCAGCTTCGCTGCAGCTTTGCCTTCCGGGTCATCAAGGGCTGGGATGATCAGCTCTTGCCCAGGGTGGATCGGCTTCTTGCGGTTGATCCCGTTCGCTGTGCAAAGCCCACCCAGGGGGATGTTCCAACGATGACTGATCATCCCCAGCGTCTGTCCACGTTGGACCTTGTGGACGATGGGGTGCTTCGAGTTGGTGGTGGCCGCGGAGGCTTCACTCGCGCCTATGCAGAGCAAACAAGCGCTGATGAACCAGGCGAAAACAGCTAGAAACGGCTTTGAACTCGAGACGCTCATGCGACCCTTGGGCCTTAGCGTCCATCGCGCGGGTTGGACCAATTTTGGAGCGCGACACGCCATCGATGTCACACGGCGAAGGGCTTGAACGCTGGGTTGTCGAGTCGCGGCGTGATTCAGCGGCCCTCACCCCCAAACCCAAATCGGACCGCGGACGCTTAACGAAGCTCGCTTGGCTTCACGACGTGCGTGCTTAGTGAAGTTCAGTCTGCACGTCTGTGAAGTGCGGAGGAGGCGCACTTTCGTGTCTCCAGCGAACGGCGCTTTCTTGGCGGTCGATCCATGGCAATGCCACACTTTCACAGCAGCTTCCCGCGGTGTGCTGCGAGTGAGGAAAGATGGCTGAAGGAAAGAACCTGGTCGGGGTCGATATCGGAACGAGTTCGATCAAGGTCTGCCAGATCAAGGAGAGTCGAAAGGGTTACGGGCTGGTGCGCCTGGGGTACACCCCGCTGCCTCCCCAGACCATCGTCGACGGGCAGGTGATGGATGCAGGCAACGTCATCGAGGCGCTGCAACGTATCTTCACCGACAACAAGATCCGGCAGAAGGAGTGCGCTCTGAGCGTGTCGGGTCAGAACGTGATCATCCGCAAGATCACGGTGCCCATGATGACCGCCGCGGAGCTCGAGGAGCAGATCCACTGGGAGGCGGAGCAGCACATCCCCTTCGACATCAAGGATGTCCAGGTGGATTACCAGGTGCTGCGGCGTCGCCCTGAGGCGAGCCAAATGGACTTGTTGCTGGTGGCTGCCAAGCGGGAGCAGATCCTCGACTATGCGCAGTTGGCGCGGGACGCGAAGCTGAAGCCCGTGGTCTGCGACATCGACGCCTTCAGCGTGCAGAACCTGTTCGAGGTCTCTCGCGGCTTGCCAGGTGATCAGACCATCGCGTTGATCAACGTGGGTGCGAGCCTCTCTTCGCTCAACATCATCGCCGGCGGCGTCTCAGCATTCACTCGTGAGATCGCCAACGGCGGGAACGTGATCACCGAGGAAATCCAGAAGCAGATGGGCGTGCCCTTCGACCAAGCCGAGGCCTACAAGTGCGGCGGCGTGGACGGTACGGCGACGCCTGACGGCGGCATCCTGCCGCAGCAGGTGGTGCAGGTGATCGAAGCCGTCAGCGACACCATCGCCGCCGAAATCCAGCGTTCCCTCGACTTCTTCATGGCGACGAGCGGTGAAGGGGAAATCAGTCGCATCTTCGTGACTGGGGGCACCGCGAACCTCGCCGCCTTGGGCCAAGCCATCGAGAACCGGTCTCGGGTGCCGGTCGAGGTTTGGTCTCCCCTGGAGCGCGTTTCGATCGAAGATCGCTCCATCAACGGGGGCATGTTGCAGGCTCGGGCCGCGCAGCTCTCCGTGGCCTTGGGCCTGACCCTTCGTAAGGAGAAGGAGAGCCGTCCGTCATGATTCGGATCAACCTATTACCCCAGAAGCGCCGCGCCGAGCAGCGCGAGGGAAGTCAGCTATGGCTCGTAGCTGGCTTGCTGCTGGTGGTGATCGAAGCCGTGAGCTTGTTCGTCTTCCATAGCTTCAAGGTCCAAGAGCTAGAGGCGAAGGAGCGGCAAAACCGCGAGCTTCAGACGCAGATCGACGCGTCGAAGGCGAAGGTCGCGAACCATGGCAACGTCAAGACGCAGCTCGCAACCTTGCGCGCCCGAGAAGACGCCATCTCCAAGCTACAGAGCGCGCGCTCCGGTCCGACGGCGATGCTGCTCGAGCTTGCGCGCATCCTGACCCCTGGGCGCGGACCCAGCGTCGACCCGGACAAGCTGAATCAATTGCGGCGCACGAACCCGCTCGCGGTCTTCAACCCGAGCTGGGACGCCAGGCGGCTGTGGCTCACGAAGTTCGTCGAAGAGCAGCGCAACGTGCGCCTCGAGGGCTTCGCTCGCGACGGCGAAGACGTCTCCGAGCTCGCCAAGCGCATGAATCTGTCGAGCTACTTCTACGATGTGAAGCTCTTGCCGGCGAAGAAGCAGATCGACACGGCGACCAAGCTCGAACTGGTGCAGTTCCAGCTCGAAGCAAAGGTGAGGTACTGACATGGCTCGCGGTGAATCTGCACTCTCGCGCCTCTCTCTGGCGGCCAAGGTCATCATCGTCAGCGTCGTCATGCTCGCAGGCGCAGCGGTCTACTTCGCCTTGTTCCACACCGAGGTGAACAGCCGCATTCAGGCGGCAGGTAACAAGGAGACCAAGCTCCTCGATGAGCTCAAAACCGCGCGGAAAAATGAGTTCGCCTATCAGAAGGATCTCCAAGAACTCACGGAGCGCCAGCAACGGCAGCGCGAGCTGAACAAGGTGTTGCCCCAGACCACGGAGTATCCGTCGTTCTTGAGCGCGCTGCAGAGCGTCGCCAACGTCTCAGGCATCTCCCTCACGGCGTGGAGCCCGGAGCCCGAGGTACCGGAACAGTTCTACGCTCGGGTGCCGATGAAGATCGAGATCAGTGGGCGGTATCACCAGCTCGCGAAGTTCTTCTACCAAGTTGGCCAGCTAGACCGGATCATCAATATTGAGAACATCTCGGTGACCGAACCAAAAAAAGACGGCGATGACTTCTTCATCAAGGTCGTCGCTCTAGCCACGGCGTTCAAAGCGGCGGAAAACGCGACGGCAGGTGAGCCCGGCAAGCCTGGCGGTCGGCCAAAGAAAGGGTCTCCGTGATGGCACCCCGAATCGCTCCCTCGCAATGCCCGCGCGCCAGTCGCGCGCTGTGGGTCCTTGGGCTCGCCGCCTTCGGCCTGGCCGGAGTCGCGTGTGAGGAGAAGGTCATGCAGTCCACGACCCAAGCCGCTCCAGTGGACAGCCTAGCGTCCGCCTCCGCGGGGCCGGGCGAAGATGCTGGGCCGCCCAAGGTCGAGTTCCAAGAGGCCGACTTCAGCGAGACGGAACGCAGCCGAGACCCGTTCCGCTCCTTCGCGGGCATGTTCGCCGAAGAGTCAAAGACCACCGTTCGCTCTCAGCGAGAGGTCATGCTCGATCAGTTCTCGATCGATGAGCTCAAGCTGATCGGCCTCGTGACCCGCATCAACCCTGCAAAGGCGATGTTGGTTGACCCAACGGGTAAGGGGCACGTGGTGCAACGGGGCCAGTTCATCGGTCGCGCGGAGCGAGTTCAAGCTGGGACCTCTGGAGCCGAGTACGAGATCAACTGGCGGGTCGACCGAATCCGCGAGGAAGACATCGTGCTCGTGCGCGAAGACCCGACTCACCCGGATGTGCCCAGCGCGACCCGCGTGATCCCGCTCAGGCCAGAGAACATCCAGACCTCCAACTGAGCTCGAATCGCCGTTTCTTCGCGCCTCTCGGGGGTGAGACGTTGTGCCGACGACCCGCCGTGCTGACTGGCCGCGGCTCGTCGACGCGTTCGGCGCGATCTGGGGTCCATTGCCCCCGCTCTGGCGGTCGCTGCGACAATCGGCACGAATGTTCCCCCGGTAATTTGTTCGGTTGAGCGCCAGCACGTTACGGTTTCCAGCGATAACCCGGCTTCACTCTGGAGTCGGATGATTCGAACCGGAGCGGATCTGATGAGGCTCAACTCAGCGAGCAACCACCAATCGAAATCGCCAAAGGGCGCTTCCGCGAGGTTCATGCACCGGCTGGTGCGGGCCTCTGGGTTGTGCGCGCTTGGTGCGACCTTGCTCTTGGCGAGCCCCGACGCCTCGGCTGCAGGGCTAAAGCACGCAACCAGCGTGCGAGTTACGGGTTCGAAGGCCAAGGGGGAGGCCCAAGTCGTGGTCGCCTTCGACCGCGAACCCACCTACTCCGCGCGACTTGGCGCGGGCGGGAAGCGACTGATCGTCGACATTCCTGGCGCGGACGTCCGAGGTGCGCCCGGAGCGGTGACCCAGCGACGCGGTGTCGTGGGCGGTGTGCTGACCCAGAGCTTCGGCAAGGGCCAGGACAAGGTGGTCCGCGTTCTCGTGACCTTGACCGAGGAGGCGAAGTACTCCGTACGCGTCGAGGGCAAGCGCCTGGTGATGAACTTCGCGCCGGGCAAGAGCGGGGTGCTCGAGCGTGCACCGGAAGAGCGTGAGGCGCCGAAGGCTGCCCCTGAGCTCGCCCAGGTGCGAGACATTCGCTTCCGTCACGAGTCGCTCAAAGACGAAGTCGTGATTCGGGTGAGTGGCGATGCCGAGTTCCGCCAGACCAGCAGCAAGGGCAAGAACACCTTGGTGATCCAGGGCGCGAAGCTGCCTGAAGGCTTGCAGCGTCGCCTGGACACCTCCGCGTTCAACGGCTTGGTCTCGTCGGTCTCGAGCTACGCCTCCGGCAAGGACAAGCACACGGTAGTCCTGGAGGTCGATGCCGACCCCAAGGCCACCGGCGACGTCACCCGTCGCGGAGACTCGATCGTTTGGAGCTTCTACGAGCCGGGCAAGTTGCCCTCGAGCATGACCGGCGTGGCTCGGGACGGCGGAGCCGCGCGGAAATCTCGCACGCTGCACGTCGACACGCTGACCGAGGGCTTGCCGCAGATCGGTACCGACTTCAACGAGCTCGCGGACGACGACGCGGCACCCGTTGAGCAGGCGGAAGACGCCGACCAGGCCGGGGCATTCACGCCCGCGCTGGCAGGCCAAGAGCGCCGCACGGCGTTCCGCGGTCGCCGCATCGACCTCGATCTGAAAGACGCGGACGTTCACGATGCATTGCGCCTGTTGGCCGACGTGGGTCGCGTCAACGTAGTCGTGGCGGACAACGTGAGCGGCACCGTCACGATCCGCATGCGCAACGTGCCTTGGGACCAAGCCATGAGCGTGGTCCTCCAAGCCAAGAGCTTGGGCATGGTGCGTCAGGGCAACATGATTCGCGTCGCACCTCTCGCCGATCTCGAGAAGGAGCGCGACATGGAGATCCAGCGTCGCATCCAAATGGCGAAGCTGGAGCCCCTCGAGACGCGCCTCATTCCCGTGAGCTACGCGGAGGCGAGTGAGCTCCAAGCGCGAGCCAGGGATCTGCTCTCGGAGCGCGGCAGCATCGCGGTGGACGAGCGCACCAACGTGATGATCGTGCGCGATGTCGCGGGCAACCTGAACCAGATCGAGGAGCTCACGCGGTCCCTCGACACCCAGACGCCCCAAGTGTTGGTGGAGGCGCGCATCGTGGAAGCCACGAGCCGCTACCTGCGCGACGTCGGTATCCAGTGGGGTGGTGATGGCACCTTCTCCGCTGCTACCGGCAACCCGACGGGTCTGGCGTTCCCGAACCGTGTTGGCGTCGTTGGTGGTGCTAGCGACACCGACACACCCACCGCAGGCTTGTCGCCCTTCCAGCGCAACGTTCAGAACCCGAACTTCGCGGTCAACCTGCCGGCGACGGTCGGTACCGGCACTGGTGGCGCGCTTGGTCTGACCTTCGGGTCGATCGACAACACCATCAACCTGGCAGTGCGCCTCTCGGCAGCTGAGTCGAGCGGTATGCTGCGCATCCTCTCGAGTCCGCGCATCCTCACCTTGGATAACCGCGAAGCACGCATCAGCCAGGGGACGTTGATTCCGTTCTCCCAGATCAGCGCTCAGGGTGTGCAGACGACCTTCCAGGAAGCCAAGCTGCAGCTGCTGGTGAAGCCTCACGTTACCGCCGATGGCAGCGTGAGCATGCACGTGAAGATCAACCGCGATGAGCCCGACTTCAACCAGACTTCGCCCCGCGGCGATCCGACCATCCTCAAGCGCGAGGCGGAAACGGATCTCTTGGTGATGGATGGCCACACGGCCGTGATCGGCGGTATCTTCACCCGCAACACCGGTCGCAACCTGGACCAGGTGCCCTTCTTCGGCGACATCCCGCTCATCGGTCTGCTCTTCCAGCGTCGCCGAGCGAGTGATACCCGAGGCGAGCTGGTCATCTTCCTCACCCCCCGCATCGTGAACCGCGCGGAAGCGCTCGGACGCTGAGCGGAAACCAAGCAACTAACGCGCCGCGAGAGCCAACGCTCGAGCGGCGCATCGGCGTTTTGTTTATGGAAACGAGCACTTCGGTCCGCGAACATGTCAGCCCACCGAAGGGACTGTAACGAGCACACCTACACTGGCTGCAGTCATGTTCCCCAAAGCGTCTCCGCTGGCCGTTACCGCGCTGAAACAAAGCAGAGCGCCAACAAGCAAACAACGCGCGAACAAAGCAAACAACGCGCGCCTGCAACAATCTCGAGGGTTTGTTGGGGGGGAGAGGTCCAGCGTAGCGGTGGCCTACGCGGCCTCACAGCTACGCACACGGTTCACGAAGCGCGGGGCGTCAGCCCTGAACACCTGAGCTAGCTTGCGATCGGTCGTCCGGCCCGTCAGAATAATGACAGTATGGCGCACGCTCGGCACCCCACCGTACGCGTTCGCGCTGTGGTGATCCCACACGCGGCACGTCGCAGCGATCCCCCTCCGAAGGCTAACCAGAGCACTCAGCACATGGCCGCCGTGACTCAGGAGGAAGCGGATGCGTACCGCATCCTGCTCGAGTCGGAGCGCCGCCTGAAGGTCGAGCGCGAGTTCGAAGCGCTCAGCGACGGCTGGATAGACGACTAAGCTGTTCCCCTGATGCTCGATCGGGGGCGGCGCGAGTTATTTCCTCGAGGCAATGAGCGAAGCAAGCAGAGCTGCTCACTTCGGAAAGCAGGCGGCGAACTGGCGTAGCGCCTTTACATCCCCGCGGATACGGATGGCGCGGGTTGCGAGGAGCCACCACAGGGCCTTCTCACCTGCTAGGTAGCCGAGCCAGGCGCTGGAGGTTGCGTCGACCAGCGTGTTTGGCGAGCCTTGGAGGCCGCTCTCGACGCTGAGCTTGGCGTTTTGGATGCGCACGCTGGCTTCGTGGGTCGCTTCGCCTTCGCCCAGGCGAAAGTGCAACAGCAGATCAAGGTCCTTCGCGAGCCCGCGTTGGAAGCCGATGGGCAGGGAGCGGAAGAAGCCTTGGGCCTTGCGGGCGCGGAGGCCGCTCTGTACGAAGCGCGGGGTTTTGTGCGGGAAGCGCTTGGCGACGTGAGCTGCGGCGTCGGAGTGGCGCATCACATAGACCGGCTCTTCTCGCTTGGTCAGGGGCTCCAGCACCGGTAAGCGTACCCACGAGTGAGTTGTATATACAACCGTTGGCCCAGGAAGCGAGGCTACGGGTCGAGCTCCAGAAGTGCGGAGGTGAGTTCGCCGCCGAGCAGTTGCTCAGCGCTGGCTTGGGCTGCCTGCCACCTTGGGTAGGCCTGTCGCAGCAGCGCCTCTCCGGCGGGAGTCAACTCCAGTAGCAAATGTTTTCCCTGGGGAATTTGTCGGATCCAGCCGGCTTCCTGCATCCGTGACAGGTTGCGAGACAGCGTCGATTTCTCGATATCCAGCGCCTTGCCCAGGTCGATCGCCCGCATGCCGAGTGTCTGACCCACCGAAATCGCAACCAACTGGTTCAGCTGGGCTGAGCTGAGGGAGAGCTCCCTCAGAGCGTCGTCGTACAGCTTTGAGATCACGCGACTCAGACGCCGGCTGCGCATGAGGATGCACTCATCTGCGATCCGCGCGCCCAGAACGGCGCCCGTATCGGTCGCGGGCTTGGGACGCTTTCCTGTCTCGGCTGTTCGGCGAGGCATCTTGGTTGTATATGCAACCGTAGTATTCGTGGTCAAGGGGGTGAGATTGCGGCTTGTGGTTCGTCAGGCAGCAACCCATGCTCTGGCCCACGCCATGCAGCCCAACGAAGCCTTGCGCCGAGAGCGCTACATCAACGTCGAGACGTTCAAGCGAGATGGCAACGGTGTGAAGACACCGGTGTGGTTCGTCAACGTCGGGGACAAGCTTGGTGTTTTCACCAACGGCAAGAGCTACAAGGTCAAGCGGCTGCGGCGCAATTCCAAGGTGCGTGTCGCTGCGTGTGACGCCCGAGGCGGCGTTGGGAATGCTGCGACGTGGTACGACGGCGAGGGGCACATCGTCAGCGACCCTGCGCGCATCGAGGCAGTCTACAAGGCGCTGAAGGCCAAGTATGGTGTGCAGATGTGGTTCGTAACTGTGGGCGCAAAGCTCTCAGGACGGCACAAGGACTGGACGGTCGTCGAACTCGACCTGCACGCCTGAAGTCCGCCTCTTGGCCGACGGGGCGCGCCTGACTCGGGCCATTTGGCTGCCGCTCGCCCAAACGCGAGCCGTTGCGAGTCTCTGTGAAGGCGATCCGTTCGGATGCAGGCGGCGTATTACGTCCACATGGGGGCAGGCTTCCTTCGCGGGTGGTCGTGAGCCGCATTTGGCAGCTCGCGGAACTACCTGGAAATGCATTCGCTTGTCTTGAGCGCTTTTGCGCGAAGAAACCGCAATCAGCTGAAAGCCTCCGCGAGGCTCATGCGTTTGAAGGCATCATGAACGTGGCGCGCGACTCACAGGCTGACCTCCCCACCCGACGCTGGGCGGACGTCGCCCCTGACACGCTGAATGACGGCGGATGCGAGTCGGGTGTTCAGCGCTGCGCGGAGCCGGCCCCAGAGGCTCTGCTGGATGCGCACGCGGAAAACGACGTTCGCCTTTGGGGCGAACCCGACGAGATCACGTTGGTGTCGATCTACGACCAAACAGGTCTCCAGATGCCCGAGCGCACACCGCTTGTCGAGGTCGTCGAGGAGCCCCAGTCGGGGATCCGGAGCCAGGATGAGTTTGCCGATCTCGACGCGGCATTGCTCTTCGAGATCGAGCTCGGCTAGCATCGACACGCAGAACTAGGTTGCCGCGTGGAAACGAAAGCCTACTTCTTTACGCGTTTCCGCTTCAGCTCTTCGTCCGGTTCGACGCGCTCGATCTTGTTGGTCTCGAGATCTCGATAGCGCGACTGCTTGACCAGCCGCTGTCCCTTGAACGTGCCCCCGTCCACCAGCAACACCCGGACCTCGCGGAACAGGCCTTCACTCGCTGCCTGCTTTCCCGCCTCGCTGGTGGAATCGCGTACCCACTCTCCCAAGTCCTTGGGCAGATCCTCGTACTGGCCCAGGCGCTCTTCTACGGCTCCTGGTACCTCGCGGAAGACCAGGAAGAGGTAGCCGCCAACTGCTACCGCGGCGATGCTTAGCAAGATGATTACGTATGCCACCGAGAGCTTCGCTTCTAGCACTCGGTACGGGCGCTGTCTCCGCCCGCTGCTGCGACATTCCAGCGCGGTGGAAACTGCCGACTAAGGCGCCGCTAGCCCTCGAGTGCTGACGCCGGAGTGGTGAAATCCTCGCTGCGACCGACAGCGTCTTTGACGATGGCAGGTACGTCTTGAGGCTCCACACCCCTCCAGTACACGGTCCACGCTGGGAGCCGGATGAGCCCGTCGCAGTTGTCCGCGTACCAGCTCGCGATGGGATTGCCGGGCTTGGCGCGCCAGTAGAAGCTCTGTTGGTCGCGCTTGATCGCCTCCCAGAGGTCGCGTCCCATGCCTTCGCCCTGCGCGACCGGGCCCACCACGAACTTCGTCAAGAACGCGGCTCCAACTCCTGGTTCGAGGATCGCCGCGCCACGGTAGTTGGTCTCGAGGAACACGGCGAGGGGCGCACGCTCAAAGAAGCTCGGCTTGAGTCGCTTGTGGAAGGCGGACTCGAGGAGCGCGCTGAGCCGCTCGCGCTCGAGGCCTTGATAGGTATCGAAGCGCTGGATCTGAGCGCCCCGTTTGACGAGCGTGCCCGCGCCGCGAACCGTGAAGAGCTCCTTCAACAAGCCGAGGGGAGAGGCGACGCTGACTTGGAGCTTGGGATTCGCCTCAGCCAGCGGCGCCAGGCGGCCAAGCAGTGCACCCTCGCCGGGCATGAGCAAGTTCGATTCAAGCAACGGTGCGAGGTCGGTCTGCAGGTTGATCACGCTGATGCCCCCGTCGTGGGCTGGCAGCACATGCTCTTGGGAGATCGCCACGCGGCGTTGTCCGTGGGGCCCGAGGCCGCCGCGATTGCGCAAGACGACTAGCTTCTTACTGTCCAGGTTACCCAACAGCGAGTCGAGTGCCGCGAAGCGTTCGTCTTCGACAGAGTCTCGGGCAAAGCTTACGATGGGGAGCGTACCAGCTTCGAGTTCCGCCTTGAGAAGATTCCCTGAGGAAATAGAAGAGGCGGGGTGTTTGCTGATATCGATGCCCGCTTTGCCCAAGCTCTTCACGAGTGTTGCGCTCGACTCTGCGGCGCCCTTGGGGTCGAACAAGCCAAGTAGCAGCGGCGCGACCAGCCCCAGCTGAGTCAAGAAGCTCAGCTGCTCGACCAAGCTGCGATGCGCGTGGCGCGTAACTGTCGCCTCCGCCGCGATCACACCGAAGCTCGACTTCGGCAGCTTGCGGAACAGCTCGAGGTAGAGTTCGGCCTCACTGCGCCTGCCGACGCTCTCCAAGAACGTGAGGACAACCTCCGAGGCTTCGAGAGACGTCACGTTGGCGCGTGTAGTCGGCCTCGGCGTGCGATGCAACGTCACTGCGCCCACCCGGCGCGGGAGCGACGCGGCGAAGGATCCGCTGGGTGAAGCGGCGCGCGCCGGGCCGAGCGCCTTGGCCCGCTGAATCGGCGATCGCCCGGGTCCTGCGCGAACCGATGGAAGATCGGGCGTTCGCCCTCTACCATCAGCGGCCATGCGCGTAGGGCTCGTGACGCCGCCCGGCTTGCTCGGAGAGTTCGTCGGCCAAGTGGTGCGACCGGCGGGGCACGAACTATTCGTGGCTCCTCATTTGGACGCGCTGTTTGACCAGACCGGCGATACGCCCGACGTCGTGCTGTTTGCTCCCCACGTCGACGGTGAACCCGCGCACGAGGTCCTGCAGCGCGCTCGTCAGGCGGGGCTGGAGATCCCTCACGCCATCTACCTCGGTCTCGAGGCGACCTACTGTGATTCCGCGCGGGATCAAGGTTTTTCTCGCGGGCTGCAGCTGCCGTTTCAGGCGCAGGAACTCAAGGCAGCCATCGAGCGAAGCGTGCGAGGTAAGCTCTGTGTTCTGCTCGCCGACGACAGCGAGCTGATTCACAAGCACACCGTGCCCATACTGACTGGTGCCGGCTACGAGGTGCGGGAGGCGTTCGACGGGGAAGAGGCTTTTCAAATGTTGGAGCAGGACCCGCCTGATCTGCTCTTGACTGACGTCGAGATGCCGAAGCTCGGCGGCTATGACCTGTGTCGCAAGGTCAAGCAGGACGAACGTTTCCGGGAGGTGCCAGTGGTGATCTGCTCCTCCCTTGGGGAGGCCGCGGATCTCGAGCGTGGCTTCGACGCTGGCGCCGACGACTACTTGGTCAAGCCCGTCGTGCCGGAGGAGTTGGTGACGCGCCTGCACTCGTTGCTCGCCACCCGCATGATCAGCGCGCGCGAACACGTGCTGGTGGTGGACGACTCCGCTGCGATTCGCCATCTGGTTGCGGATTGTTTGCGCCGTCAAGGTTTCCGCGTGGAGACGGCCGTTGACGGTGCGGATGGCCTTGAAAAAGCCAAGGCGACCGTCCCGGACCTGGTGCTCACCGACTACGACATGCCTCGCATGACGGGCTTCGAGCTGGTCCACGCGATGCGGCACACCCTGGAAACCCGCGACGTGCCCCTGGTGATGCTCACTGCGCGCGAGTCGAAACGCGATCAGGCGCAGATGCGCGCCGCCGGTCTGACGAGCTACTTGGTGAAGCCGTTCACGACGGACAAGTGCATCGCCATTGTCGAGCGTGTGCTGGCCGAGGCAAGGCTTGCTCGTTACAAAGAGGCCTCGCGGCTTTACATCAGCGAAGGTGCGGTGCAAGCGGCCGAAGAGCTCTCGGTGAGCGGCGAGCCGTATGCGATTCGAGCGAAGGAGGTCGACGCGACGCTGCTGTTCAGCGATATCAGCGGCTTCACCTCGATGAGCTCGCGCATGACCCCGGCTGAGGTCGTTGCGATCTTGAACGAAGCATTCGATGCGCTGTGCATCGTGATCAAGAATCAGGGTGGAGACATCGACAAGTTCATCGGTGATGCGATCATGGCGGTGTTCGAAGACCGCCCGGACTTCGATGAGCCCCACGCACTCCGCGCTACACGTGCAGCGTGGGGCATGCAGCAGGCGTTGACCGCCTTCAACGCAGATCGTGATCCGCCCCTTGTCATGCGTATCGGGCTCAACTCCGGGCCGATCGTGCGGGGTGACATTGGTTCGCGTTTCGTGCGGCGCGACTACACCTGCATCGGGGACGCCGTGAACCGCGCTCAACGCCACGAGTCGAAGGCGCCACTTGGAGGCGTGCTGCTCAGTCAGGACACCTACGCTCGGGTGAGCGACTTGGTCGAAACTGAAGAGATGCCTGGAATTCAGTTGAAGGGCATCACGGAGCCCGTGAGCGGCTACATCCTGAAGGGCTTCGTTTGAGACCGCTGCACCTCACCCCCAAAACTTGGGGCTGATCTCGCCGTAGCCGAGCTCGCCTCAGAAGCGGAGTCGGTCGAACTGGCGGATCTGCCCGGCGGTTCCCAGGCAGAGCGCGTGTGGC
This sequence comes from Polyangiaceae bacterium, assembly GCA_020633205.1. Taxonomy (NCBI): domain Bacteria; kingdom Pseudomonadati; phylum Myxococcota; order Polyangiales; family Polyangiaceae; species Polyangiaceae bacterium. The sequence goes on along the minus strand of JACKEB010000019.1, from coordinate 156,712 downwards.
GCGGTACGTGCGGGTAGAAGAGTTTCGTCGTGCGCTGGACGTTTGGGAGTTTGTGTAGTTCACCTCCCATATGTTCCGTGGACGAGATGGTTTCAAGACGCTCAAAGTCGCGCTGGTAAGCTCACTCGTGACCGCGTCGCTGTGCGGAGGAGTAGCGCTGGCGGATACCGCACTCGCCAACCGTTACCCCTACGATCCAGCCTGTGCTTGGGGGCGCATCTCCGATGGCAAGGGCATGATCGTCCGATGCATGTCGAAGCGCGAGGCCGGTGAAGTGCTCGAAGCGGCCAAGCGTGCTCGTGAAGCCAAGGAACAAGCCAAGCAGGCTGCGGAGAAGCCCCCCGAAAAGCCGACCGAGAAACCCGCTCCGCCTCCAGAAGAGAAACCCCAGGGAAAGAGCGGCCCGGTGACGCTGAAGTTTGGCGAGCTCAAGGTCGATGAAGGCAGCCTGCCTGCCGAACCTGCGCTGAAGAGTCTGGCCAAGGGACAGAAGAAGATGGAAGCCTGTGTCCAAGAACACGGCGGTCTAACCCGCGACCTGGGGGAACTTCGAGTACGCTTTCTCGTACGAGAGCGCGGGATCGCGGAAGGGGTCGAAGTGGAGCGGCGCAAAGGCATGAGCGAGAAGGCAGGAAAGTGCGTGGCTGAGGTGATCGATCGGCGGCGCGTGGGGCACCCATCGGTGCCGATCACGGGCGCTACGCTCGAGCTGTCTTTCACGCGAGCCCCCAAGTGAGCTCTCGCCGTGTGCTAGTCGTCGACGACTCAGCGTTCATGCGTGGCGCCGTCGCACGCCTGATCGACTCTGATCCGCGTTTTGAGGTCGTCGGCCAAGCGCGGGACGGTGAAGAGGCCGTGCGACTCGCGAGAGAGCTCGCTCCCGATGTCATCAGCATGGATTTCAACATGCCGCGGCTCAACGGGGCGCAGGCGACGCGGGCCATCTTGGCGGAGCGTGCGGTCGGCATCGTGATGCTGAGCGCACACACCAAGGAAGGCGCTGAGGAGACCCTCGATGCCCTTGGAGCCGGCGCGGTCGACTTCGTGCCCAAACCCGGAGGCGAGGTCAGCACCAACTTGAGTGAGATCAAGGACGTGCTGCTGAGCAAGCTGGCAGCGGCGGGTGGCGCGAACCTGAAGGCGTTGAGTGCGCTGAGTCCGAACCGTGCGGAAACGGAGGAGGCCCCACCGGTCTCGACTCGCGGCATCGCTCCTGGAGGCTCGCGGCGTCCAGACGCCACGCGTCCCATGCCCAGCGGCCTGCGCGTGATCGCGATAGCGAGCTCCACGGGGGGCCCAGCGGCGCTGACTCGCGTGGTGCCGCGCTTGGATCTGCGGGCTTCAGCGCTGCTGGTAGTCCAGCATATGCCTGAGGGCTTCACCCGCGCCCTTGCGGACCAGCTCAGTCAGTTGTCGCCGTTTCAGGTGCAAGAAGCGACGGGCGGTGAGCAGCTGCGTGAAGGCGTCGCGCTGGTCGCGCCCGGGGGCTTTCACCTGCAGGTGGAGCGGGGAGGTGTGGTGAGGTTGACGTCCGGACCACCGGTGCACGGCGTACGGCCTGCCGCAGATGTGACGCTGAAGAGCGTCGGCGAGGCATACGGCCCGCGCGCCGTTGGCGTGGTGCTCACCGGAATGGGGCGCGATGGCGCGCTTGGCCTGGCTTCGTTGAAGGCCGCCGGAGGGCGAACGCTGGCGCAAGATCAGGCGAGCAGCGTGGTTTACGGCATGCCCAAAGCCGCGGCGGAGCTTGGTGTAGTGGATGAGGTCGTGGCGCTCGAACGCGTCGCAGCGGCGGTCACGCGCTTGGTCGCAACCTGATATCGTGGCTGGCTTCTCGGGAGGTTTCGTCTAGCTTCTCGGCGTGTCGATTCATCCCGAGTCCGAGGCGCGCGCTCAGCGCTACGTAGAACGCGCTCAAAAGTTCGCGTTGGAGGCCGAGCGCCTGGAGACCCGCTCGGGCCTGGTGAGCAACCTGCGCGGCTTGAGCTTCAGCGTGTTCGCCTTCGGGTTGGGATTTGCGCTGCTCAGTAGCTATGGCTTGGTCGCCGCGCCTATCAGTCTGCTCGCGTTGATCGCGTTCGTTGTGCTCGTGGTGGCACACAGCCGAGTCATCGACGCCAGGGATTCTGCGGCACGCTGGCAGCTGGTCAATGAACGCGGCGCGAAGCGTTGCCGTGGGGAATGGAATCAGCTGATCGAGACCGGCGCCGAGCTGCGAGTGGGCAAGCCGCCGCACCCGTACGTCGAGGACCTCGACGTTTTTGGCGAAGGATCACTGTTTCAGCGCATCAATGTGGCACACACCCGCTTTGGCCAGGACTGCCTGGAGAAGTACCTCGCGGAGATGCCACCCCTTGAGGTCGCCCGAGAGCGCCAGGAGGCCGTGCGTCAGCTGACGTCCCAGGAAGAGTTTCGCCAAGAGCTCGAGGCGCTCTCGCTAGCCTTGGTGCCAGAGCGCTCTCTAGGCGCGAGCCTCTCCGGAAGCTCTCGCAACAAGGCGACGCCTCAACCACCCGATCCTGAGCCGCTGTTGCGCTGGGCGGAGTCGGAGCCTCGGCTGAGTCCTAGCGTCGCGATCCGGGTTCTTGCCTGGGTGCTACCGTTGATCAATCTAGCGGTGTTGGGGCTCGTGACTTGGGGCCCGCTGCCGGGGTACGCGGTGCTGCCCGGGCTCTTGGTGTCGCTGATCGTCGTGCTGCGCACGGGAAGCGAGGCGGGACGGGTATTCACCGCGGTCAGCGCGACCGAGGGCGCGTTCTTGCGCTACGCACCGATGTTGCGTCTCCTTGAGGAAATAAAGCTAGACGCGCGTTTGGTAGCCCGCCTGCGCGAGAGCATCATGTCTGGAGAGCGCAGGCCGTCGGTCGCGATGGCTGAGTTCCAGCGTGGGGTGGGTTGGTTCGACCTACGCCACAATGGACTAGTTCATCCGGTCCTCAACGTGGTGTTGCTGTGGGATCTGCACTGCGTGCTCCGTTTGGAGCGGTGGCAGGCCGGCGCCGGCAAAGCGGTGCGAGGATGGTTCGAAGCGTTGGGAGAGCTCGAGGCACTCTCTTCGTTCGCAGGCTATGCCGCTGACGAGCCGCACTGTAGCTGGCCAGAACTCGACGAGGCGGGGGTGTTCGTCGCCGCAGAGCTGGGCCATCCGCTGATCGAGCCGGGGAGTCGGGTCAACAACGACGTTTCCCTCGAAAGGCGCGGCACGGCGCTGCTCGTGACCGGTTCGAATATGTCCGGCAAGAGCACCTTGATGCGGTCGATGGGCTTGGCCATCGTGATGGCGCGAGCTGGCGGCCCCGTGTGCGCAAAGGTTCTGCGCTTGGGTGAGCTGACGCTACGCACCAGCATCCGAGTAAGTGACTCCCTGGGGAGCGGGGTGAGTCATTTCTACGCGGAAGTGCGCAAGCTCAAATCGGTGTTGGACGCCACCGAACAGACTCAATCGGGCTGTGTGTTCTTCCTATTGGACGAGGTGCTCCACGGCACGAACAGCCGCGAGCGCCAGGTTGGCGCTCGTTGGGTGCTGGCTGAGTTGTTGCGCCGCGGGGCAGTGGGCGCGGTGTCCACCCACGATATGGGGCTATGTGAGCTGACGCCCGAGCTGATGGAATGCGTGCAGCAGGTCCATCTGCGTGAGAACGTGGAGGGACAAAAGATGACTTTCGACTACCAGCTTCGGCAGGGGCCCGTGACCTCAGGCAATGCGCTGCGCCTGATGCAGCTGGTGGGGATCCCCGTCCCACTCGCTGATGACGAGAGCTAGGCGTCGGCGGCTGCGATGTGCAGCCTTCGGCTACCTCGCGGGATACGGTGGGAGCATGTATCACCGCGCCCCATGGAACTCGCCGCGGGCTGCTAGAAACAGCACACCGAGGGGCCGCTTCTGCTAGAAAGCGCAGGCAGGGGGCGGGATTGGATCGGTGAAAAACATTGATCCGGGCGAGAGTCCGAGGCGTCCATCAAGAGGGCCGCCCAAACGGACGCCAGGCTCTCGTGACCGCGAGAACCTCGTCGGCTTCCTCACCCCAACCACTCATACCCACCACAGAGCCTGAACTCTTCGACCAAGCCCATTCAGCCAGGCGGTGCCGCCACCGCCGTCATGTGTGTTATCCGACACTTGCCGGACTGTGCGAGGTCCGCGAGGTCGGTTAGACTCTAACTTCGATCGAGTCCAATCAGGGCCCACCATAAGTGACCGACTACGAGGAAAAGACGCGAGTCACCCAGGTCGTCCAGCGACCCCTGGAAGAGGCTGATGGGCCGGGAAACGACTGTCTAGTCGTGATCTACAGCAAAGAACCGACTTTGCTGGGTAAACGCTTCGTGCTCGAACACAACCCGATGCGTGTGGGACGGGGCGCGGACAACCACATCGTTCTGGAAGGGGACTCCGTTTCGCGGCGGCACTGCCACTTCGAGAAGCGAGGTGGGCGCTGGATCGTCGTGGATGACGGCTCGACAAACGGCACCTATCTCAACGAGGAACAGATCGTTCGTGAGGCGCCGCTACAGAACAGCGATCGTATCAAGGTGGGGCCAACCATCCTCAAGTATTTGAGCGGCGCCGACGCCGAAGCCAAATACCACGAGGAAATCTACAAGATGACCATCATCGATGGTCTGACGCAGATCCACAACAAGCGCTACCTGTACGAGGCGCTGGAGCGTGAACTCATTCGCGCGCGGCGCCACGAGCGGGCGCTGTCGCTCTCGATCTTCGACATCGACTACTTCAAGCGCATCAACGACCAGTACGGTCACCTCGCGGGGGACCACGTGCTGCGAGAACTCGCGCGCTTGGTCCAGAACCGCATCCGTCGCGATGAGGTGTTTGCCCGCTACGGTGGTGAGGAGTTCGTGATCGTCCTCCCTGAGACACCCCTTGATGGCGCCTCGTCGCTCGCGGAGAACATTCGTGCGCGCGTCGCGGAGCATCGCTTCGTCTTCCAGGGCGAGCGCATCCCAACCACCATCAGTGTTGGCTGTGCGCAGCTGGAGCCCGGTGACCAGACCGCCAACGAGCTGATTCAGCGTGCAGACGAGAAGCTGTACGAAGCAAAGCGCGGCGGCAGAAACCGCGTCTGCTTCTGAGTTCGTGAGGCCGTCAAAGTAATGGGCTTTAGCGAAATTCCGCTGCCTCCCGAGGTGACGCCGGGTTGTGACTTACCGGCGATCCAGGCGCGACCTCCTGGCCCCCAGTCCCGTACCTGGCTCCTGCGCAACTCCGTCAACGTGGCGCCGATGGGCCCCGCTTCAGCTCAAAATCCGCGAGGAAAATCTCGGGTGAGCGGCGTGGTCTACTCGACCGCCAAGGGCTCCAATGTGCTCGACGTGGACGGCAACCGCTACGTCGACCTCGCCGCCGGCTTCGGTGCGCTGCTCCTCGGCCATGGGCACCCTCGCATCCTCAAGGTGCTCGAGCTCCAAGCTGAGCGCCTGATGCAGGCCCTCGGCGACGTCTACACCTCGGAGCCGCGCATCGCAGTCAGCGAGCGACTAGCGCGCCTCTATCCGGTGCCTGCTCAAGTCATCCTGGGCCAAAGCGGCGCCGATGCAGTCAGCGCAGCACTCAAGACGGCGATGTTGGTTACCGGCAAGCCCGGGGTCATCGCTTTCGAGGGTGGCTATCATGGCCTGTCTTATGGGCCTCTCGCTGCCACGAGCCTGCGCCCGAGCTATCGAGAGCCCTTTTCCGAGCAGCTCAACCCGGCTGTGCGTTTCGCGCCATACCCCTCCAGTGTTGGGCTCTTGGATCTCGCCCTCGAGCGCGTGCGCTTCGAGCTCGTGCGTGGCGACGTCGGTGCGGTGTTGGTTGAACCCATCCTCGGTCGCGGCGGCGTGGTAGTCCCGCCTCCTGGTTTCCTTGAGGAACTGCAGGGGCTCGCGTCTCAGCATGGCGCACTGCTGATCGCCGATGAAATCTGGACTGGTCTCGGGAGAGCCGGCGAGATGCTCTCGTGCGTGGCGCAGGGGGTCACTCCGGATCTAACCTGCCTCGGCAAGGGCCTCGGAGGCGGATTGCCGATCAGCGCGTGCATCGGCAAGGCGGAGCTGATGTCTGCCTGGCGAAGAGAGGAAGAGGTGGTGCACACGGCGACGTTTGCTGGTGCGCCTCTGGCGTGTGCAACGGCCATCGCGACGCTGGACATCCTGCACCGCGATAAGCTGATCGAACGCGCCCGGCACCTCGGCGCGGACTTTGGATCGCGTCTCCAAGAGGTCGTGGCGGCGTTCGCCCCAAGCGCTAGCGTGCGCGGCCAAGGATTGATGTGGGGCGTGGAGTTCGGGAGGGCTGGCGCCGCGGTGCGGCTGATGGGCGCGTTGCTCGAAGCGGGCTACATCGTCTCCACCGGTGGTGGGTCGCGTGATGTGCTGGTGCTCACTCCACCTTTGGTCGTTGGAGAGAATCAGCTGGAAGCATTCGTTGCAGAGTTGCCGCTCGCGCTCCAAGCTTGCGGCCCGTGAGTCCCGACGACCCGAGCGCCAACCCTGCGGCCGCTGAACACCTGAAGGAATCCGACGCGCTTCACGAGCGAGTGCGGACCTTCGCCAAGGCGAGCCTCAATGGGGAAGTCCAGGAAGAGCGCTTCGAAGAGCTGGCGCTGGAGATCGCGCGCTTTCAAGCGAAGCACATCCCCGGCTACGCGCGCTTGGTCGAGTCCCGAGGCGTGCTCCTGGAGCGCTTCGAGAGCCTGGTCGCGGTGCCCACCGACGTCTTTCGCCTGACCCGCGTCGCGCTACACCCAGCGGAGCTCGACGTGGCGACCTTTCACACCAGTGGAACCACGGCTGCGCTCAGCGGGAAGCACCATTTCCGCACGCTAAAAACCTATGAGGAGCTGTCGCTCGCGTACGGTCGTCGAGCGCTTACCTCGGCGTTCGGTGGGCAACGGGTTGTCGTCGCCCTGGCGCCTGCGCCGAGCCAGGCGCCTCACTCGTCGCTAGGGCATATGCTCAGCCTGTTCATGAATCGCTGGGACGGTCGAGCGCTCAGCGTCGCACCTCGGGGCGCCGTTTATGACCCAGAGTCCAGCGCCCGTTGGCTCGGTGGCTCGGGCGGTATCGACCTCGAAGGGTTGCGCCGTGCGGCGTTGGTCGCCCTGGAGAGGCAAGAGCCCTTGCTCATCTTGGCGACTTCGTTCGCGTTGGTCGCCATGCTCGACGGCCTTGCTGGCGCGCAAGTACCCGCACCGAAGCGCACCGTCGTCATGTACACCGGTGGCTTCAAGGGTCGCAGCCGCGAGGTCAACCCCGAGCAGCTCCGACGTGAAGTCGCACGTGTCTTCCGTATCCCCGAGGCACAAGTCACTGGGGAGTACGGAATGACGGAGCTCACGAGTCAGCTTTACGAAGGCACGCTGCCGGGCAGCGACCTTTCGGCGCCGATGGGTGTGTACCTCGAGCCGCCTTGGCTGAGAGTCGTCCCGGTAGATCCGGTGAGCTTGAAGCCAGTTCCAAGCGGGGAGTCTGGGCTGGCGAAGATCATCGATATCGGAAACGTCGATTCCGCCGTCGGGATCCTCACTCAAGATCTGGTGCGGCGCGTTCCAGTGGACGAGGGGCGCAGCGGAATCGAGCTGTTGGGGCGTCGCAAGGGGAGTCCAGCGCGCGGCTGCTCACTGTCCTTCGAATCCTGGATCGTCGGGGCAGGCAAGGGGGCGGCGTGAGTCGTCCGGAGACGCGCGTGCGGCAGCTGCTGATTGCCGCAAAGAAACTCGTCGATCCGAAGCACCCCTTGGGCGCACGCTTGCGCAGCGAGCTACCAGGGCTCACGGGGCTCAGCCCGGAGGGCGTGGCCTACGCCCTGGAACATAACCTCGAGGTGAACGCGAGCAGCTCGGAAGTCCTGGAGCTGTGTCAATCGGTGCCCCAGGTCGAGCGCGCCCACGTCTTACTTAGTGCGAACGTGTTCGTCGCAGGGCTGCGCGCCGTCGCCCTCGGCCTTGCCGCCTCTCCGAAGGTCTTCGTGCGCTCCTCGCGACGGGAGCCGCTTGTGGTGCGGCTCCTGGAAGAGGCCAGCAAGGGGGCTTTTCGTGTGGTCGATGAGCTGGTGCCGTTGCCCGGTGACCACTTGTGGGCGTACGGCAGCGACGAAACGCTGACGAGCCTGCGCGGGGAGCTCCCGGCTGGCGTTGTTTTGCATCCCCACGGATCCGGATTTGGCGTCGCGGTGTACGAGGCAGATGCGGCGCGCCTCTCCCCCCAAGCAGCCGCCGAGGCACTCGCGAGGGATGTTGGGGTCTTCGATCAACGAGGTTGTTTGAGCCCGCGAATCCTGATTGTGCAGGGAGACGTGAAGCTCGCGAGTGAACTCGCTCGGCGCCTGGCGAGGGAGCTCTCCGCGTTCGAAGCGCGCATTCCCCGTGGCGAGCTGAGCCCCGCCGAGGCCGCTGACGTGACCTTGTATCGCGACAGCATGGCCTATGCCGGCGAGCTCCACTTCGCGGGGAAAGGCTGCGTGGGGCTCGACACCCAAGGCGATCGGTTGATGCTTGCGCCCGTGGGCCGACACATGCACGTCGTGCACACCCACGACGCTCCGGCGCTGGTGGCCGGGCTCGGTCCCGATGTCGCTGCGCTCGGAGTCGATGTCTCCCCAGCGTTGCAGGAGCGTTTGGTGCAAGCGCTGCCCAAGGCGCGGCTCAGTACTCTTGGCCAGATGCAGCGGCCGCGCTTCGATGGACCGGTAGACAAGCGCCCGCTCCGCGACGGGGTTCCGCTCTGACTTCAGGGAACGCTGCCTGACGCTGTGGCGTTCTCATGGGAGAATGCACGCGGTGAGCAGGGTTTGGGGGAGAGGCGCGCTGGCTCGTGCGCTGGTGGCGCCGCCGGTCGCGGCGCTGCTCTCGCTTGCCTGCAGTCAAAGCGAACCGCCGATGCCTCCACCCGCGCCGCCCAGCTCGAGCGCGGTGGAGCCCGTTGTGGACACAGCGCGGGTCGCTTGCCAGGCGCACAAGCAGGCGCTGCTTGCCTTGAACGCGGCGGGTGGTTCACCTGTCAATGGACCCGTTCGCAGCGAGACACTCGGGCGCGCACGAGGGGAACCCCTGGTCTGGCTACGGGAGCCCAAGTCGTCGTCGACTGCGGAGCTGCCGAGTACACTGCAGAAGGCTCTTGGCAGAGCAGCGGAGGCCGATCGCGACGACCCCAAGATCTGGAACCGGCGACGCATCGCCGGCCTGCTCCGGACATTTCCGCGCGAGAAAAATGGACTGCGTCAGCTCTTGCTGCGTGAAGGCTACGTCTACAGCAAGAGCCCGTTGGTGGCGCTCGCCTTGACGTTCGAACTCAAGCTCGAGGCGCTGTTCGACGAAGAGCGGCTGACCTTGCAGCGTGGCGCCTCTCGCTACGAGCTCCTGAGCAAGGGCAGCGGGCGCTCTCGGCACTACGAGTACCAAAACGGGCCACTCGCAGGGGAGCGTGCAGAGCTGCTATTCGGCGACTGGGTGGGACTCTCGCAGCCGGAGGCACCGGGTGACCCCGTGGCCTTGGACTTCAGCCCGCTGGCTCATGAGTACGGCGCGGAGCGCATTCAGCTGACGCGCCTGACGACGCAAGGCAGCCTCGCCAAGCTGCGTCTAGGAGCCGAGTGGTTCAACGCAGTGCTGAAGCATGACGCCGCTGGCCGCGTGAGTATGGACTGCTTGGATGAAGACGTTGAGCGACGCGCCCTCGCAGCCAAGCTGCGTCAGTCTGGAGCTTGGAAGCGAACAGCGCTCGCTCACCTGAGGGGCTCGGTCGACGCGATGTTGCGCGATGGCTTGCGCTTCGATCGCCCCCGAGGAGAGGAAGGACCGGATCGAGACGGTGAACTCAGGCCAGTTTGGTACTCGGCGTATCGATTTGGTCAGTCGTATTTCCGTGTGGATGAAACGAGCTACGCTGTCTTCGCGCCTGACGGCACCCCGACGCCGCCCCAAGTCTGCGTGGACTTCGTCTTGGAGAGCTTCGAGCGAGCCTCGGGCACTTGGTTCACGCCAAAGAGCGGCACCCGTGAGCGCAAGCCAGGAGGACTCGACTTCAACACCTACGGCATCAAGAACAGGCGCGGCGTGCTGGCGCTCGAAGACTTCGGCTTCGAGCACCCGGAGCTATTCGAAGGGGTACGCTTCAAGGATGAAGAGCGCATCCCGTTCGCGAAACGTCAGGAGTTCTTTGGTTACCTCGAGTCCCATGCAGACGAGTTCGCGCCCGGCGATATCGTTGCGATTCGCGGTGTGAAGGGCGACGGGCGAGTGCACCAACACGCGATCCTGCTCGAGCGCACGGACCCGCTGACTGGCTTTGCCTATGGGCTCGCCGACCAGATGAGCAAGCCGCGGCGCAGGACTTGGGAGGGCATCATGGCTGAGGCGCCCCGACGGTCGTTGTACTTCCGCTTGCGGCTCAAGCCGGAGGTGTTGAAGAAGCTCGCGGGGGAGGCCGTCGTCGCCGCGGCCCACGCTGCTTCACCCTGAGCGAGTGGGGATCCGTCGCTGAGATAGTCCCTGCGGGGCGTTAGCAAGTCGCAATTACCGGGAGGAAACGCGAACGCGCACTTCGCCGGAGTGCACAGGGAGCTCCAAAGCGCGGCGCGTTGCGTCTTCTGCTTGCTTGAACGCACGCTTGCCGCGAGACAGCTGAAAGGGGTTCACGCGCTGGAGCTCCTCGAGCACGAGAGCGCACAACCCGGCGCGTTGCGGAACTTGCAGCGCCACGCTGCCACGCCGGCGCCAAGGCGACTTCGAGGCGAGGTGGTGGTAGAGCAAGCGTTCGTGTCCCATGCCGGCTAGCCCTGGGCGATCCAGAATTCCCCCGTCGAGCAGCGGTCGCCCTTCGTGCCACATCGGCTGAAACAGGAAGGGCAAAGTGCACGAAGCGCGAATCGCCGGAGCGAGCGCGCCCTCGCGCATGACGCGAGTCTCCCGTGAGTAGACGTCGAAGACGCTGATCGCCGCTGGCACGCGACAGTCCTCGAAGCGGGAGACGGGGAGCAAGCTCTCGAGCTTCTCTCGGAAGCGCTCACCGCGTAGCAGGCCGAGTCCTGGGCTCGGATCCCAGAAGTGATCGCGCTCGAGGCGCATCAGCTCGTCCTCGATGGCTTCCGCACCGAGGCCTGCCGCCCACAAGCCGGTGACCAGCGCGCCCGCGCTCGAGCCGCTCACTGCTCGCGGCGTTAGCTCCGCCCGCTCCAGCGCCCTCAGCACGCCAGCGTGAGCAAAGAAGCCGAAGAAGCCAGAAGACATCGTCAGGGCAAACGGCTCCCTGCCGAGCCAATCTGCGAGAAGTTCACGTGCCAAGATCGAATCCTCCGCTCCTCAGGCGCTCCCGCGCGCTGGCGCCGACCAGTGCATCTTTCCGTGCGAGAAAGCTAAGCAGACAAGCCGAGCAGCACGCGAGGCTGCTCAGAGGTGCTAGCAGGCTGAAGACGAGCCCCATCAGTGACGTGAGGCCCCAGGCGATGGACACCAGCGCTGTCAAGGTGGAGACGATCACCGACGCGGGCGCCGCCCAGCGGACCAAGCGCCTGAGCTGCAACCCGACGATCAGGTTGCCGGCGCCAAGCAACAACAGGCTGTAGAGGATGACCGACGCGATGCCGCGGATGCGAAAGTTCGCGAGCATCTGCAGCACGAGCAGGATCGACAGCACCCCTGAGCCGCAAAGCGCGAGCACCGCGGCGTTGACCACGGTCTTCGGCCGCGCGAGCTCGATGTCGTCCGCACCAGCGGGCACGTTCAGCCCGTGGCTCTCGTCCTTTGGCGGTTGGTAGGGTTGCACGGCGGTTCGCTAGAGCGCGGAGAGCTGAACCAGAGAACCCCCCCGCGCGATATCCATGGGGAATTGCGCTAGTTGACGACTACCAGCTCGATCGCCAGGTTCACCTCTTGAGGATCCGGACGGCCGAGGCCTCGCACTAGCTTGACCTTGACCTTGCCACCGGGCTTCAGGCCATCGAGGGCGTTGTAGAGGTCGTCGTAGCTCTCCACCGGCTTGTCTCCGATGCCGATGATCACGTCGCCGAGCTGGAAGGTGTTCTGCGCCTGGGAGACGCCCTTCACACCTGCTCGTTCGGCCGGGCCACCCGGAGTGGCCTTGAGCACGAGCACGCCGCGGATCCCGAAGCGCCGCTCGATGCGGCCCAGGGGATCGATTTCGATGCCGATGCCGACTTGCTCGACCTTACCGAACTGGACCAGTTGCGGCACCACGCGGCGGATGGTGCCCACCGGCACCGCGAAGCCAATACCGGCGCTCGACCCGCTTGCGGAGTAGATCATCGTGTTCATGCCGATGAGTTGCCCCGAGGAATTGAGCAGCGGACCGCCGGAGTTACCGGGGTTGATCGCCGCGTCGGTTTGGATCATGTCCTTGATGGTGACGCCGCCGGCGCCGCCCACATCGCGACCAAGCGCCGAGATCACCCCGGTGGTCAGGGTGTGATCCAAGCCGAATGGGTTACCGATGGCGATCGTCTTCTGGCCGACCACGAGATCGTACTTCTCGGGAGGCAGTCCCAGCGGGATCAGGCTCTTCTCGGGTGCGTTGATGCGAAGCACCGCGATGTCCTTCGGTGGCTCCACACCCACCACGACCGCGTCGTAGCTGGTCTGATCGAACAACCGCACACTCAAGATGCGCGCGCCGCGGATCACGTGGAAGTTCGTGACGATGTGGCCCTTCTTGTCCCACACGAAGCCTGTACCCGAGCCGGTGGGCACGTCCGTGGAGCGCATGGTCGACGGATCGACGACCGTTCGACTCTGAGTCACGAAGACCGTCGAAGGCGCTGCCTTGCGGAACACGTTGATCGTGTTCTTCTCGTCCTCGATACCCGCGGCGGGAGAAAGCCCGAGCTCGCTGTCGACGACGGGCGTTGCCGTTAAGGCTGACGCTGAAGTTGACGGCGCCGGACCGGTGTTTCCCGGAGTGGCCGGTGGGGGCGAGCCACAAGCCGCCGCGATGAACGCGGCAGCGGGCAACAGTACGATGGGGAAGAGCGCAGCCAGCAAGCGGCGCCCCGGCCGAAGATCAGGCGGCGTCTGCGTCGTCATCCTCGTCATCATCCTCGAGGGCGGCGCCGTGGCACTTCTTGAATTTCTTGCCGGAGCCGCAGGGGCAGGGATCGTTGCGACCAATCTTCGGCGCCGCTGCCTGGGGTGGCGGCGCTGGCGGCTGCTCCACCACTTGGTCGCTGCCTTCGGGGGCGGGCTCTCCAAGGTGCTTGGCGACCGCCGCCTCGAGCTCCGCCTGATGGCGCGCTTCAGCTTCCCGCTCCATGGCCTCGAGCTGCTCGCGGCGCTGGATGTGGGCATCGAAGACTCGCGCAATCACGTTGCTGGAGACGCGCGCCATCATGTTGACGAAGAGGTTGTAGCCCTCTTTCTTGTACTCGTTCTTCGGGTCGCGCTGACCGTAGCCGCGTAGCCCGATGCCGTCGCGCAAGTGCTCCATATTGGAGAGGTGATCGACCCACGCACGGTCAATTTCCTCGAGGTAAACATGGCGCAACAAGCGGAGCATGTTTTCGACGCCGATTTCTTCCTCGCGTTGGAGGTACGACGCTTCTGCCCGCTCGTAGATGGTGCAGACGAGCGCCTCACGCTCACCCATCTCATCCACGTCTTTCGCGAGCGGCTCCTTGAAGTGCTCGTTGAAGCCTTGGTGAATGCTCTTCCAGTCCCAGTCTTCGGGCTGGCGATTGGGGGGACAGCTCTCTTCTACAATCGCGCCGATCACGCGATCGATGAGATCTAGGAAGCGCTCGCGCTGCTCACTCAAGCCAACGGCCACCAGGTCGACTAGCTCGTCGTAGGTCTCGAGCGGGGTGCGCTTCCGTGCGGCACTGCCTTCCAGCTCGAGCTTGACGCCCCACATCTGGTAGACCTCGTGCTGCAAGGACTCGACCTCGACGAGCTTCTTGACCTTCTTCAGCTCCTTGCGATTCGGAGGCCGAGGAACGTCGTTCTTGTCGAGAGTCTGCAGCGGCTCTTCGGCGAACATGTTGACGAGCTGAGAGATGACCGGAGCCACCTTCTCCTTGATGCTCTCATCCGTGGGGATCTTGCGGGCGTCGCCAGTCGGCTTGCCCGTCTCGTCGATCTCCTCGGGCTCATAGCGACCGAGGAGCAGCGACTGCCGCAGCGAGTACACCGTCTTACGCTGGGCGTTCATGACGTCGTCGTACTCGAGGAGGTTCTTGCGGATGTCGAAGTTGCGCTCCTCGACCTTGCGCTGAGCGTTCTCGACGCTCTTCGTGACCCACGGGTGCTCGATGGGTTCGTCGTCGGGCATGCCCATGCGATCCATCAGCGTCTTCACGCGGTCGCCGGCGAAGATGCGCATCAGGTCGTCTTCGAGAGACAGGTAGAAGCGGCTCGAACCGGGGTCGCCTTGACGGCCAGCGCGGCCGCGCAGCTGGTTGTCGATACGACGCGACTCGTGGCGCTCAGTACCGATGATGTGCAGGCCGCCCGCCTCGAGCACTTCGTCGTGCTCGATCTTGCACTGCTTCTCGTACTTCTTGACTAGCTGGGCGAACTCTTCGGGCTCTGCCTCGGGGAGACGGTTCGACTCCTTGAAGTCCAGGCGCGCGATCATCTCGGCGTTTCCGCCGAGCAAGATGTCGGTGCCACGACCCGCCATGTTGGTGGACACCGTGATGGCGCCTTTGCGACCCGCCTGAGCGACGACGTACGCCTCGTTCTCGTGCTGCTTGGCGTTCAGCACGCTGTGACTGATCTTCTTCTTCTTGAGGATGCGGCTGATCGCAGCGCTCTTCTCGACGCTGGTCGTACCGACGAGCACCGGGCGGCCCGCCTCGGAGTACTCCAGGATCTCGTTGATCACCGCGGTGAACTTCTCGCGCTCCGTCTTGTAGACGACGTCTTCATCGTCCTGACGCTGGATGGGCCGGTTCGTCGGGATGGCGACGGCGTCGAGCTCATACGTGGAGTGGAACTCCGCGGCTTCCGTCTGCGCCGTACCCGTCATGCCCGCCAGCTTGTTGTAGAGGCGGAACAGGTTCTGGAAGGTGATGGTCGCCATGGTGCGACTCTCTTCCTGAATCGGCACGTTCTCCTTGGCTTCCACCGCTTGGTGCAAGCCGTCGCTCCAGCGACGCCCTGCCAGCACGCGGCCGGTGAACTCGTCGATGATCATCACCTTGCCGTCGCGGCTCACCATGTAGTGCTGGTCGCGCTTGTACAGCGTGTGTGCGCGCAGCAGCTGGTTCAGGATGTGCAGCGTCTCGAGGTTCTTCGGGTCGTACAGGTTGTCGATACCGATCAGCTGCTGAGCCAGCTCTACACCTTCGTCGGTGAGGGTCACGCTCCAGCCCTTCTCGTCGACCATGTAGTGCTCATCGAGGCGCAGGCCCGGCATCAGCTCGTTGAGGTGCCGGTACTTGTCGCTGGCGCTCTCCTGGGCGCCGCTGATGATGAGGGGAGTACGCGCTTCGTCGATCAGGATCGAGTCAACCTCGTCGACGATCGCGAAGTTCAGTTTGCGCTGGGCGTAGTCCAGCGCGGAGAACTTCATGTTGTCACGCAGGTAGTCGAAGCCGAACTCGTTGTTCTGGCCGTAGCAGATGTCGCGCTTGTACGAGTCGCGCTTCTCGCGGTCGCTCTGGTTGTTGACGATCGTCCCGATCGACAACCCGAGGAAGTTGTAGAGCCGCCCCATCCACTCGGCGTCGCGGGTCGCCAGGTAGTCGTTCACCGTGATCAGGTGGACGCCCTTGCCCTCGAGTGCGTTGAGGTAGATGGGCAAGGTGGCGACGAGCGTCTTGCCTTCACCGGTTCGCATCTCGGCGATGGAGCCGTTGTGGAGCACCATGCCGCCCATCAGCTGCACGTCGTAGTGCCGCATGTTGAGCACCCGGCGACCGCCCTCGCGGCAGACGGCGAAGGCCTCGACCAGGATGTCGTCGAGGCTCGCCCCGTTGTCGAGCTTCTCCTTGAACTCGGCGGTCTTGGCCTGAAGCTCGGCGTCGCTCAGCTTCTTGAGCGCCGGCTCCATGGCGTTGATGAGGTCCACCTTCGGACGGCTCTTCTTGATGGCGCGGTCATTGGCCGTGCCGAACAACTTCTTGGCTACCCAGGTCAGCATCGCGTTCTCTCTGTTGTCGCTGTGTGGTCGCTCTCTAATCGCCGAAGCCCTCGAGACCAAGCAGCTTGCTCGGTCGAGGTGCCCTGCCGGTCTAGTCGTGACTCCGGAGCGGAGCTGAGTTTCAGGCTCGCTCGCGCTTCGTGCTGGTCAAACGACTCGGCCCATTGAAGGCGCTCAAAGTAGTACCAGCGGCCGGGCCATGCCAGGGTCGGGAGCCCGCCGCATGCGGTTTCTGAGCCCCCTTTGGCCGAGTTTGGGTGACTGGCCCGCTGGTCCTCCCCCCAAAAACCGGAAAAAGATACGCATTCGTTGGACTTAGCTTGGCTATGGGGGAAGGCGCTGGCCGTCCCTCGGTGGCTTCTTTCGGGGGGGAGAGAGCACTGCGCACCACGCGCGGAGCCTGCGTGGATCTAAGGGCGCGCTGCCTGAGCGCTCAGGTAGGCTATCCGTCCGCTCGCACCCGCGGCTCGCCGCGCCCACCCAGCGAGCGGAGGAGTTCCTGATGAGTGTGTCCCCCGCCGATCTGCAACGCATCCCTCTATTCGCGGAGATGACCGAGGCTCACCTGAGTGAGCTGATCGGTGCGCTCAGTGAACGGCGGCTGCACTCCGGCGAGGTGGCTTTTCGCGCAGGCAAAGTCTCGGAGCGCTTCGAGCTACTGGTCGAAGGGCAGGTATCGCTCTTGGACGGAGAGACCGAAGTCTTCGTGCTCGAGCCGGTGGCGCCCGTAGGCGAGCTCGGTGCCGTGACACAAACGAAGCGCAGCATGACGGCCGTCGCGAAGACTGACGTGACGTTGCTCGGAGCGAGCTTCGACAAGTTGATGCAGTTCTTCGAGGCCCACGGCGACGTCGCGTTCCCCTTCCACCACAACCTGCTCCGGGTGGTTGCCTCGAAGGTGCGCCGGGATCAGCGTCGGTTGGAGGAGATGCGCTCGAACTTGATTTCCACGCAGAAAGCGATGAAGCGGATGCGCGAAGCGCTCTTGGAGAGCGACGATACGCCCCTTCACGATCAGCTCTTCGAGGAGCTGGATGCGTTGATCGAGCAGAACAAGAAGGGGCACTACGTAGTCGAGCCGAGCAGCGCCCTCGAGACGCGTGTGCGCTTGGACGACGGGAGCCTGCGCAAGGTGAAGGCGATCAGCAACGAGCGCTTGATCCTGGCTTGTACACAGAACCAGCTGGAGAACGGTGACACCTGGACTGGCGTGCTGGTCGCGCCGGACGTCGAGCTACCGCTGAGCGGCACCGTGGACAACGCGAACAGCAGCGAGGTGGTTGTCGACTTGGACCCCTTGATCGACGAGTACGCCATCGCGCTCGACCGGCACCTCACCAAGTTGCAGATGCTCGACGTGGTGCTGTAGCGAATCCGCGTGGATAGGCATTGCTCGACCTGGCATTGCTCGACGCGCCTCGTTCGCGCCGGGTGGACTAACCTCGGCCTAAGCTCAGCAAGCGTAGGTTAGGCGCTCTGAGCTCGCGCGGGAGATCGCGCGCGGCGTGAAACCCCATCGTGAGGAGCTGGAAGACGGCGACGAGGACGACGCTCGCGAACGGGACCTCTACGAGAGGAGCCTGCGCCACGTTCTCGAGTACGCTAAGTCCAAGGGGATCACGCTGGATCGCCCCCCAGTGTTGCCGGATGCTCCAAGTGGCGAGCTGGCGCGGGATACCGATGATGACTAGTCGGGCTCACCAACCTCCTCGAGCCGTCGGCGGCGCTTTTGTAGCCGTCGCTGCTGGCGCCGCTCGTGCTCTCGCTGTGCGCGCCGCTCGGCGCGCGCCTGCCGCTCGAGCCTGCTCAGCGGGCGAGGCGGTGGTGTCTCACTGAGCCTGAGCTCGAGCAGGTCGGTGCGCCGCCGGTTCGCCCAAGCGACGATCAGTTCACCGAGCCACATCGCTTGAGTTCGAGTTGGCCCCGGCTGGCAGTCTAACAGGGACGTTCCGTTCACGCTGACGTTCCAGCGACGATTCGCCCAGCGGTCCGGGTGTACCGTTACCTCGCGGATGTCTTCATCAACGTTGGATGGGATGGGTCGGCTGCCGAGGAAGACCCGATCGGCGTCGAGCTCCAGTCGCAGCGGCTCGAAGAAGAAGCTGAAGATGAAGCCTCCGAACGCTAGCTGAACCACCGCGATGATGGGGACGCCGAGCACCCAGAAGATGGGGTGCGCCTTGTCGCCAATCAACACGAAGATCGTGGTCAAAAACACACCGAGCACCGCTAGCATGACGACGAACAGGGATACCAAGTTGCCGCCAGAGTCTGGTACTAGCCGAAACCCTAGCGCTGTTTCAGCGTTGCCCTGCGGCATCGCTCCCGGCGCTTCCTCCCAGTGGATCCGCCGAGGTGGGGTGCGCAGAGACTCAGGCAGCCACTCTGGAGGATCGGCCAGCGGCCTCGCTGGCCGGTGGGCACGGAAGTCCCGTCCCGCCAGCATCAGAAATCCGCCAAAGCAAGCGAGCACGTACACCACCCCGAGCGCCCCGAGGGCGACCAATCCCTTGGAGCCAGGCTCGAGTCGCACGTCGTTGCCTGCCGCGTCGATCCAGCAATAGCGGGTGGTCCCACCATAGCTTGCGGCTTGGTCGCGGTCGGCGAACGTGCTGGCGTGGCCCGGGAACTTGCGCCCGCTCTTCGGGTGAGCGAAGCGGCAGGTGACGTTCCAAGGCCTCGGATAGCGGCCGGCCGTGGCTTGTGAGTAAGTGCATTCGCTCCCCTCACAGATGGAGCGCTGATAGGTGAGGGCGGCCTCTTCGCTCAGTGAGAGATCGGCGAGGCCCCACCCCATCCCGAGCAACAGCAGGGCGCCCCACAGGTAGGCGAGGACGCGGAGCACGGGGTGCTACTTCTTCTTTTCTTCTCCGCCCACGTAGAAGTCTCGCTTCTCGAGCTTCACGCCTTCCGTACCTTCGAGGGCAGTCTCCAGCTTCGAGAGATCGCTGCCTCGATAGTGGTACGGGATGATCAGCTTTGGCTTGAACGCCTTGATGCACACCGCTGCCTCGTCCGGGGGCATGGTGTACGGCAGGTTCATGCAGACGAAGGCCAAGTCGATATCCTTGAGCGCCTTCATCTCATCGGTGCACTCGGTGTCTCCGGAGAGGTAGACGTGCTTGTCGCCGAAGGTCAGCACGTAGCCGTTTCCACGCCCCTTGTCGTGGAAGAGCTTGCCTTCTTCTGGTCCGCGCTTGAGGTTGTACATTGGTACCGCGCGGATGCCAATGTCGAGTTCCTTCGTCTCCTCGCCGTTGGCCAGGGGCTTTGCTCCCTCCAGCTTATCCGTCACCACCTTGGGGGCTACGAAGATCGTGCTGTCCTTCTTCACCTCTTCGATAGCCTTGGGATCGTAGTGGTCCGGATGGATATCCGTGATCAGCACCAAGTCGGCTTTTGGCAGCCAGCCCTTGGGAGCAGAGGAATACGGATCCACCACGATGGTCTTGCCCTTGAAGCCGATGGCGAGCGTCCCGTGATAGATCGGGCTGAAGGTGACAGGCCCGGCGGACGTCTCGAGGGTGTCCGTGACCTTCGCGCCGTCGGTCGCAGCAGTCACGGTTGGCGCGGTGCTCGGCTCTGGTTTCGCGCTCGCTGTCTTGGGAGTCTCCGCACTGGGCTGAGTGCTAGGCGGTGTCGTGTTGTTGCAGCCTACTAACCACGCTGCGGTGAGCAGGCTCAGAACCAGGGAGTGCGTGCGCATGGCGCGCAGAGTATCAGGATCTCCCGGCACGCTGGCTAGTCACCGGCATCCCTTTCCGCGTGGATCTTGGGGGGAGAGGCGAGCTGTCTTGGCTCCGCTCCGGCGTGGTGTTTCGTAGTGTTTCACGCGTTCCAGGGTCGCCGTTGCAAGGTGTAGCGAAATCTAGAAATTCCCGCGAAAAGACCCAGAAATGTCCATTGGTACGCGGGTTGCTTGGTGGGCACTTATGTCGCACTCCAGAGTTCGCCTCTATCGCCCCCGAGTGCTGTTGGGAGCTCTCGCGTCGCTACTGGCGCTCGTCGTGGGTAGCGCTCACGCGGAGGAGGATAGGCTGACACTGGGAAAGAAGCTCGCCACGGAGGGCAACCCGAAGGGTGTGGTGGCGTGCAAGACCTGCCACGGGGAAGACGGCGCGGGCCTGGCAGGTGCGAACTTTCCACGGCTTGCGGGGTTGGACGCGGCCTACCTCGAGCAGCAGATCAAGCACTTCCAAGCCAAGCAACGCAAGAACGACTTGATGTCTCCAGTCGCCGCGGCGCTCACTGATGCTGAGCGAGGGGCGGTGAGTGAGTACTACGCGTCACTGAGGACCAAGAGCAACGCGGTAGCCGATGCAAGTCTGGTTGCGCGCGGAAAGACACTCGCACAGCACGGAGCTTGGGACCGGGAGATCCCGCCTTGTGAGAGCTGTCATGGCCCAGGTGGGGTGGGGGTTGGCGTGAACTTTCCAGCGCTCGCCGGTCAGCATCCAAGCTACACCGAGGCCCAGCTCGCTCAGTGGAAGAGCGGGGAGCGGATCGGCGAACCGCTGAAGTTGATGAGCGGCATCGCCGCTCGCATGACCGAGGAAGACATGCGGGCCGCTGCTGCGTACTTCGCCTCCCTACCCGTGGAGGATTCGCAATGAAGCGCATTCTATTGGCTCTACCGCTTTTACTGCTCGCGTGTGGCGCTCCAGAGCGTCAGCCGAGCGCAACCGAGGAACCGAGCGCGACCCCGAAGAGTTCGCCAGAGCCCAAGTACTTCGTCTCCCCACCGCGTGATGCCGTCCCCGCAGGTGCCCAAGGAGATTCCGTGCGGAGAGGAGAGGCGATCTTTCACGACACCGGGAAGTACGCCAGCGAGTATGTCGGTAACGGCATGAGCTGTCGCAACTGTCACCTCGACGACGGGCGCAAGGCGAACTCAGGACCGCTCTGGGCGGCCTGGGGTATGTACCCCGCCTATCGCAAGAAGAACGGCCACGTGAACACGATGGACGAGCGCCTGCGAGGTTGTTTCACCTACTCGATGAATGCGCCTGCCAGTAAGCGTGGGCATGCACCGCCGCCAAACGATCCGATCCTCGTGGATCTCCAAACCTATATGGCGTGGCTCGCGAAGGGAGTCTCTCAGGGCGCCGATTATCCGGGGCGTGGCTACCCCGATCTGCCGAAGCCGTCAGCCAAGCCGAGCTACGCCCGCGGTGAGAGCATCTATCAGAGCAGCTGCGCGCTCTGCCACGGTGCAAACGGTGAAGGCACGAAGCTCAAGAGCGGCGAATACGCCTTCCCGCCCCTCTGGGGACCTGACTCCTACAACTGGGGCGCGGGCATGCACCGAGTGAACACAGCTGCGGGCTTCATCAAGGCCAACATGCCTTACGGCAAAGGCGACTCGTTGAGCAACCAGGAAGCGTGGGACGTCGCGCTCTACATCAACAGCCACGAACGCCCGAAGGACCCCCGCGCCAAGGGTTCCATCGCCGACGCGGATGCGAGGTATCACGACGAGAAGTGTACCTATGGAGACGAAGTCGACGGTCATGTTTTGGGAGAAGGCGTATCCGTGAAGAAACATCTGGCGGCGCGCTAGACCATCCACGGGGTAGGGCGACGCTTGACCTCCCCCCAAAAACGAACTTTGTCAGCAGAAAACTAGAAGTATGATCCAGAACAAACCGGCGTTGCTGCATGCCCGCCCGCGTCGAGTGAAGCGCTCCAGTCGAGCCCAACTTGGCTTCGCGCTGCTTGGCGCTGCCAGTGTGTTCGCCCTTCCGAAGCCTGCCCATGCCACCGATTGGATGATGCTTCATGGCACCGAGGTGACGGCCAAGGAGGAGGAGGCGATCCGCCCGGTGTTCTTCATTCAGCCGCTCTACCAGGCGGTGCTGTTCCCCGACAAAGTGACTGGTCTACAGAGCCCAGGGCTGCAGGCCTACGAGGGGCGTCATGCAGCCTTCAACGTGCTCTCGGGAGACGACACCCAGAGCGCCTTCGGCGTGCGTCGCCTGCGCCTTGGGATCCGCGGCACGATTCCGAAGACGGAGGGCGCGGTGACCTACCTTGCCACGGTGGACGCCGGCCAGAACGCCTCCACCAGCGACGGACCCGCGTTGATGGACGGCTCGGCTACCTATAGCTCTCCCTGGGGACCGCGTTTCCGTGCGGGACAGTTCAAGCTCGCGACGATGGACGAGACCCTCGAGGCCTTTCACATCACCACGGACCTCATCGATTTCTCCGTTGTTGCGGCTCGCCTGCTGCAGGAACGGGCAATCGATGAAGGCGTGCAGACTGGCGCCGCGTACTCGTTCCGAGACATCGGCGTCATGCTGTTCGACACCGTCTCCTTCAGCAATCAGCTGCGTTTGAGCTACGCGCTGAGCGTGACGAACGGCAAGGCGAGAGCCATCGACGAGGACGACGCGAAGGACGTCGGTGGGCGAGTGCAGCTCGCTTGGCTGCCGAAGCCTCAGCAAGAGTTCAAGCCAGACCGCAACGAGCTTGCGCTATTCGCTTGGGGCCTCGAAGGCTCGCGCCACTACAGCGACACGCAGCGAGTGGACCGCCTCCGCGCCGGCGGAGGCGCGCAGTTCATGTGGGACTGGCTGAGGCTGCGTACCGAGGCGGTGTGGGCGAAGGGAGCGCTGCCTACCGGCGCTGCTCCACCCTTCCCGGGTAATCCTGTGGCAGTCGCTCCGGACGCAAAAGCCTGGGGAGGGACGTTCTTGTTCGGAGCGAGAGTGGTCGAACCGCTCGAGCTCGACTTGGGCTTCAACCGCCTGGACCAACAGTATGACGAGGAGGCTCCGCGCCGTATCTTCACGGAAGTGGTCATCGGCGCCCAGTACTTCCTCGACGCCAAAGCCAAGGTCGCCCTGAACTACGCCTGGCGTGACATCTCCGCCCCAGACGGTAGCCCCGACGCGAAGCGCATCGTGGACACCGTAGCGCCGAAGCTCAGCGTGCAGGCGACGGTGAGGTACTAGTGAGGCGAATCTGTGATTCGCTGAACAAATCAACACAGCGTTTCCTCGTCTCAAAAGTAGCGCGAAGGCGCAAAACTCGCGTGCCCACACCCCGAGGGGGCGGGCGAGTTTTGCAGCGAACTACGGAGACAAGACGCTAGCTGAACGCCTCTAGGTTGGGTAGCGCGCCCTGCGCTCAGCTCGACGACAATGCCAACCCGACGCACCCGCCGTGCACATGAATGTCATAAAACGGTTGCGTTTCGTTCAGCCCAGGCGTCGCCCACTGAAGCTCCCCACCGACGGCCCCGAGTTTCAGTGTGTCGAGTTCCACCTTGGTTGCGCCACCGTCCACGCGCAAACGGATCGCGCTCGACGCGGGGCGCACCACGCTCAATTGCTGCGCTCCCCCCTGGATTTCGATTGGAACGCGGGCGGCTGGCACCCCAAGATCGAGGGTCAGTCGCTGGGCGCCGCCGCGGAGCTTGAAGTGTTCAAGTTGAAGCTCACGAAACGCGCACTCCAGCTCCGTTGCCCCGCCGTTGACTTGTAGCTGCCAGGGTACCGCACGGCATAGGCGGATCTCTCCCCGCTTCGGCTTCGACTTGAGCAGCGCGAGCAGCGAGCGCGGGTAGCGAACGCGTATCAGTTCCTCGCGGTGTTCGAGCTTTGGAGCTTCGCCGTCGAAGCTGGCGCGCGCGAGCTCCGTGTCGGAGCCGCTAGTCAGCAGCAGTCGACTCATGCCGTTGGTGAAATCCAGGGTGCCGCGCTGCGTGTCCCCCCGAGGCGCGACCCAGTCAGACTCCGAGATCGCCTTCGCCGGGGATACGGGCGCTGTACCCTTGAGCCTTGCCACCTCTCTATCCACCAGCTCGAAGGTGCGCTGGAAGTAGTCGTAGATGAGCGCCTGCTCGCTCGGGGAATACTCCGCCCAGAGCCGGGCATTTGCCTCCCCGATTGGCGCGAAGGCAGACTCGAGGTCGGGAATTCGATCCGGGAGGAAACGAATGATGACTGAGCGCCGATCCTTTGGATCTCGCTCGCGACGAATGAACCGACCCTTCTCGAGGCGATCCAGCACGCCGGTGATCGCTCCGCTGCTGAGGCCGCTGATCTCCGCGAGGCGCCCGGCGGTCATCGGCGGTTCGGGACCCGAGCTCTGCATGAAGTCGAGCACCTTATGGTCCGTTGGGTTCAGGTTCAGGTGTTCGGCGATCAGCTGGTGCAAGAGCAGCGTGTAGGTCGACGCCTTGCGGTGCATGTCGTTCGCAAGCTCGGGATCGATCGGTCCCTCCAGGCGCTTTCTGCTCATCGTTCAAGAAGTTTAGTCACCGAGATATCCAGGGTCTAGCTCCCGAGCGGTGGCCTCGGTCAGCAGAGGAGGCTCAGGCAGCGAGCGATCTTGCAAGGATTTCAGCACCTTGAGGCGCTCTCGGGTAAAATATTTTGACGGCTAAGATAAATAGTTTAGAAACTAAGATATCTGACGGGCTAAGAGATTGGCGGGAGGTTGGCGGCGGTGGCGGACGAACAACAGCTCAAGCAGCGACTCGCGGCGTTGCGCATCGAGCGCGCATCCCGTTCGCTCATGCCGCAAGTCAGGGAGACCAAGGCGGGTCGGCCTGGGACTCGCACACGCCCGATCTGGATCGCGGCGTGTCTGGCACTCGTGGCGTCCTCGGTGGGGTTGGGGGTGAGGTACTTCCGCGACGGAGCTCGCTCTTCGAGCGAGGCTCGGGCTGCAGCTAGCGTTCCGGTTGCGTCACCCACGCCCGTCGCAGCGAGCGCATGGGTGGCCGCGGCACGCGTCGAAGCCACGCGGCAGGTACGTCTGAGCGCGCGCGTCACGGCGCCGATCGTCCGAGTCCATGTGCGAGAAGGTCAGCGGGTGCAGGTTGGGGACCCGTTGATCGATCTGGACGGCAGCTGGGCAGAACAAGACGCCGTCGTTGCCAAGGCAGAGGCGCGGGCCAACCGCGCGAAGCTCGCGGTGCGACAGGCAGAGCAAGCAGAGGTCGAGCGTCGCCTGGCGCAAGAGGCGCGGCTGGTGAAGAGCGCCGTCTTGAGCCTTGAGACGCTGCGCCAGCGCCGTGCAGAACGCGTGCAGTTGCTGAAAAATATCCGAGCAGAAAAGCTCGAGCTGCAGGCGAATGAAGCGCGGACCGTCAGAGTCGAACTCGAACGCGACGCCTACGCTCTCCGCGCACCGTTCGACGCTGTCGTCGCGGCCCCGCCGGCAGGCGTGGGGCAATTGGTGGGCCCGATGCAGGAGCCGGTGATCGAGCTCTACGACGTTCACTCCCTGCGGGTCGTGGCCGACGTGGCTGAGGCGAGGCTTGCGCGAGTCACGCTCGGCCAGCGCTGCACGGTCAGTCTGGACGCGGCCCCGGAAGCTCAGGTGCAGGCAGAGGTCGAACGCCTGGCCCCCCGTCTGGATCGTGCGAAGGCGACCCTCGCGGTCTACCTGCGAGTCACGAGCCGAGAGCTCGAACTTCGACCCTCCATGGCGGGGCGGGTCGAATGCAATGAAGGAGTTCCCCGATGACGCAAACAGAGCTACTCACCCCCAAAAATTCAGGCGGCGTAGGCGACACAGACGTAGCGGAGAGCCTGATACGAATCCGTGGGGTAACTAAAGAGTACGTGCGCGGCAGCGAGGTCGTGAAGGTGCTTCGCGGCATCGACCTCGACATCCCGCGGGGCGCTTTCGAGGCGCTCATGGGACCTTCGGGATCGGGCAAGTCGACCCTGTTGAACCTGATCTCCGGTCTGGACCGGCCGACTCAAGGCAGCGTCGAAGTGGCCGGTACCGCGCTCGAACGCCTGGGGGACGCAGCGCTCGCGGCTTGGCGCTCACGAGAGCTCGGCATCGTGTTTCAGACTTACAACCTGCTGCCGGTGCTCAACGCGGTGGAGAACGTCGAGCTGCCTCTGTTGTTGACACCGGTTCCGCGCAAGGACCGCAGGGGGCGCGCGGAGCTGGCGCTCGAGATCGTTGGCCTCAGCGACCGGGCGCGGCACCTCCCAAGCGAGCTTTCTGGCGGTCAACAACAGCGCGTCGCGATCGCACGGGCCATCGTACACGACCCGGTGTTGCTGGTCGCCGACGAGCCAACGGGCGACCTCGACCGCAAGAGCGCCGATGAGATCTTGGCGTTGTTCCAGGCGCTGAACGAAGAGCTGGGCAAGACGATAGTGATGGTCACCCATGACCCAGCGGCGGCGGAGTGCGCCCGCGCG
The DNA here is from genome assembly GCA_020633205.1 of Polyangiaceae bacterium. Lineage (NCBI taxonomy): Bacteria > Pseudomonadati > Myxococcota > Polyangiales > Polyangiaceae > Polyangiaceae bacterium. The sequence continues at coordinate 130,445 of JACKEB010000019.1, read as the reverse complement.
GTGCGTCGCTTGGACAAGGGAGTGCTGACATGAGCTCAAGCATCAGTCTGTGGCGCGTCGCTTTGCGCAACGTGACCCGGAACAAGGCCCGCTTCAGCATGACGTTGCTGGCTGTTTGTATTTCCGTGCTGATATTCATGACTCTGGACACCGCCAAGCGCTCCTGGGACAGCGCGAAAGAAGTCTCGCGGCAGGATAGGTTGGTCACGCGGCACAAGGTCACCTTCGTGCTCTCATTGCCGAAACGCTACGTCTCGCGCCTCACGGAAGCGAAAGGCGGGGACGGAGCGCCACTGGTGCAGCGGGTTACGTACGCGGTTTGGTTTGGGGGCCGCGAGCCGAACCACGAGCACGAGTTCTTTCAGTCGGTCGCGGTGGACGCGGAGAGCTATTTCGACGTGTACGAAGAGGTCGAGCTCAGCCCTGAAGCGCTGAGCGACTTTCGTCAGAACCTGGATGCCGCGATCATCGGCGAAGGGCTCGCGCGCAAGCTGGGATTGAAGGTGGGGGACAGCGTGAGCTTGCAGAGCCCGATCTATCCGAGCGCCGATGGCAACCCGTGGTCTTTCCGTGTGGCGGGCGTGTATGGCTCGCGCTCGCGAGCGGTGGACACCCAGAGCTTCGTGTTTCGTTATGAGCGACTGAACGAAGCACTACCCGCGAGGGATCGCGACCAGGTTGGGTGGCTCGTCAGTCGCACGCCGCCCGGTGCAGATCCTCAAGCAACGGCGAGGGCTGTCGACTCGCTTTTCGCCGACTCGGACGTGCAGACCCTGACCCAGGATGAGCGCGCCTTCGTTTCTGGCTTTCTTGGCATGGTGTCTACGGTGCTCGATGTCGTTACGGTGTTGTCTTACGCGATCCTGGTGATTGTGCTGCTCGTGCTGGCGAATGCCATGGGTCTTTCCGTGCGGGAGCGAATTCGGGAATACGCGAGCCTCAGGGCGCTCGGCTTCAGCCCAGGCGATGTGTTGAGACTGATCTTGCTCGAAGCAATCTACTTGTCCTTGATTGGCGTGAGCGTCGGCATCGCCGTGGCGCTGGTCATCATCGACTTCGGGATCGGGCAGTTCTTCGAGCAGAACATGTCTCAGTTCTTTCCGATATTTGAGGTGCGCCCCGCGACGCTGCTGGGGGCTGGCGTGCTGTCCGTGTTGCTGGGGTTGCTCGCCGGGCTGGTTCCCGCGTGGTCCAGTTCCAGGCTTCCAGTCGGGGCGGCTCTGAGTCGGGTGAGTTGACTCAACGTGTTGACGATTAGATCCGTGTGGTAACGAGCAGGGAGAAGAATCATGGTTGCGATCCTGTACAATTTGCGCAGCTTGTTCGTGCGTCGGCTGACCTCCTTGGCAACGCTGGGTGGCGTCGCGTTGGTGACCTTCGTCTTGGCAGGCGCGCTGATGCTGGCGCGTGGGGCGGAACGCGCAATGTCCAGCGGGGGGCGTGAGGATGTGGCTATCGTCTTGCGCTCCGGAAGCGACTCTGAGCTTGCGTCGAGCGTGGATACTGCCGCAGTTCAGGCCCTGCGCGCGGCGCCCGGCGTCGCGGCGCCGTGGGGTGAACCCAACGTGAGCCCTGAGCTGGTGAGCGTGATCGCCTTGCAGAAGACGGACGAGAGCGGCATCAGCAACCTCACCGTGCGTGGAGTGGGGGAGCGAGCCTTCGGGTTGCGCCCAACCCTTAGTCTTGTTTCCGGGCGGTTTCCTCGACCTGGTAGCGACGAAGCGATCGTCGGTCAACGGGTGGTCGGTCACTTCGAAGGCCTCGAGGTTCAACCCGATGGGGTTGGGGGGGAGGTGCTCCTGGGCAAGAATCGACCGGTTCACGTCGTTGGAGTGTTTCGCGCTCCAGGAGACTCTGCTGAGTCGGAGCTGTGGGTCGACTTGGAGACCGCGCGCGCAGCCTTCGGCCGAACCGGTTTGGCGTCGTCGGTGCGTGTCGAGCTGAGTTCCGCGAGCGAACTTGGAGCCTTTCGCGAGGCAGTCGAGAGCGACCGCCGCCTCGGTCTGGATGTGACCTCGGAGGCGCTGTTTCTGGAGGCTCAGGCCAGCGGTTTGTCGAGCTTCATCCGCGTGCTCGGCACGCTGGTATCGGCGATGTTCGCGATCGCCGCGATGCTTGGCGCCGCGATCACGATGCACGGGGCGGTAGCCTCGCGCTCGCGAGAAATTGGCACCCTGCGGGCGCTCGGTTTTTCGCGTGGAAAAATATTGGCTGGGTTTCTACTCGAGTCGTGCGCGCTGACCCTAGGCGGGGCGACGCTCGGCGTCGTGTGTGCTCTGCCTTTGAAATGGGTGGAAGTTTCCATGATGAACCAGAGCAGCTGGTCGGAGGTGGTGTTTGGTTTCGACCCCTCGTTCGGTGTGCTTTTTCAAGCGCTGGTCTTCGGCGCCGCGATGGGGCTGGTCGGAGGGATTGCCCCGGCGCTCCGTGCGGCGTGGCTGCGGCCGTTGGACGCTCTCAGGGCGTGAAGCTTTCGAACCGAACGGCCTACCGTTCGACGTCGCGCGGTTGGCCAGTACCGCGGGAATCGGAGTAGAGCGAGACTCAGACTCTGGCTTTCTGATAGGAGGGCAATTTCATTTTCTCCCCCCTCCATCGGAGTGCTTCATGTCTAAACGATCCTTCGCGTTGGTCACCCTGGGTACTGTCCTGAGCATCGCCGCATGCAGCGCGTCGGGCGGCAGCGAGAAGAAGGTTGGTGGGAGCGGTGCCAGCTCGGGTAGTGCGGGCGATGGTGGCAGTTCCGCTGGGGGCACCAGCCAAGGCGGCACCATCGGCGTCGGCGGCGGGGGGTACGACGCTGACCTCGGACCGAAGGTCACGCTGCGCGGCACGATCTGGAGTCCGGGCGCTGACCTTCCCTCCACTTCCGTGGAGAACCGCTTTCCGATCCCTGGCGCCGCCGTGATGGCGTTCGCGAATGCGCCGAGTCCGTTGCCTCAAGCACTCTACTGCAATGAGTGCGTCGAGATCGCCAGCGGCGTCCCGAACGTGCTGGCCAACCCGGTAGACGGCACGTTTGAGCTCGATCTGGCGCCCGGCACCTGGTTCTTGACGATCCAAAAGGGTGAGTTCCGCCGTGTTCGCCAAATCCAGGTGGTGGACGACGGTTCTGGCGTGATGGATCTGGAGCCTACGGATCCGAGCGCGGCAAAGCCCGAGATCACCACGCTGCCCCATCACACCGAGCTAGGCCTCGGAGACAACATCCCCAAGGTGGCGATCGTCGACGGAGCGTATGAGGACCAAGAGCCGATGTGGTCCGCGCTCGGGTTCGACTACGGGAACGAGATCAAGCTCTACGAAACCGACTACCTGTCTTCTGACGCGGTAGACACGCTGATGAACGACTACGCCCAGCTCAGCCAGTACAACCTGATCGTGTTTCCGTGCGGTGCGGATATGCCGACCGGTGGCAGCGTAAAGCAGAACCTCGAGCGCTACGTACGCGAGGGCGGCAAGTTGTACATTGACGACTTCAGCTACGACTACGCGGAGCAGGTGTGGCCCGACTTCCTGTCTTACTTCGTTCGCGGTGACGGTTTTGGTGGGCAGACCGACGCTATCTGTGGAGACGGCAGCAGCACCTCGCCTGGCACTTGTAACGACTGGGATAGCTCGTACGACTTCATCGGAATCCCTGGGGATCCAGACTTCGCCGGTTGGCTTGCGCTACCCAGCGTGAACCCCAGTGGTACCATCCAGCTCGAGGGAGCTTGGAACAGCATCTACGCTCTCGGTGAGGGACAGATTGGTGTCGATGACACCGGCGCACCGGTCAGGGCCAAGCCGAAGGTCTGGATGAGCGGTGACACACCCGCGCCGCAGACCGAGAATCCCGCGACGGTGTCCTGGGACTACCACTGCGGAAAAGTGCTGTTCACGGTTTACCACACCCACACGGAAGACAGCAGCGGCAGCTATCAGCTGGCCTTGCAGGAGAAGATCATGATGTATCTCATCATGGAAATTCAGACCTGCTCGGATGCGCCGGTGGTCAAGTAGGCGGACGTCGCCGCGCTCCTGGTCTTTTGGTCGTTGATTGATCGACGGCGGAACAATCTGTGCTTCCGCCCATGGATCCTCTCGCCTCGGTGTTCGTATAACCAAGGTTGCGGGAGGGTCCGACGATGCGATTTGCAGGATTGGTGGGGTGGTCCCTGGTAGGTGCGGCGGCTACCAGCGTTTGTACGTGGCTTTGGGCTCCCGTGGACGCAACCGCGAGCGCTGCCGAGCAGGCGGCGCAGTCTGATGCGTTCGTCGCTCCCCCCGAGGTGGTCGAGCTCAAGGGACCGCTCCAAGTGCAGGCTCGATTTGGGCAGCGGGTGTTGCCAGCAGGACAGTCTTCGTCGACCCAACTGCTGATCGAAGTCAGCCCAGAAGATCGACCTGGCGTGGACACCTCTTTGCCTCTCGACGTCGCGCTGGTCATCGACCGATCGGGGTCGATGAAGGGCAAGCGCATTACCCAGGCGTTGTCGGCCGCGCGGCGTTTGGTCAGCGAGCTGCGGGACGGGGACCGCTTGACCGTGATCGCTTACGACGTCTCCGCGGAACAGATCCTCGCGCCGACCCGCATTGACGTTGATGGGCGACGCCGTGCCGAGACGGCGCTGGCGAGCATCCAGACCCACGGCGACACGTGCATCTCCTGCGGCCTCGAGAGCGCGCTTGGCTTGCTCAAGTCGAGCGTTGGCAGCGTGCCCCATGTGCTGCTCTTGAGCGATGGCGAGGCCAATCGGGGTTTGACCAAGCTTGACGATCTGCGTCAGCTCGGCGTGCGCGCGAAGCTCGACAACGTCTCCATCAGCAGTATCGGTGTGGATGTCGACTACGACGAGCGGGTGCTCTCCGAGCTGGCCGCTGCTTCCGACGGGCGACACCACTTCGTCAAGGACGCGACGGAACTCGCCTCGGTTTTCCAGAAGGAGTTTGCGGAGCTCGTCACCGCGCGGGCACTGGAGAGCGAACTGGTGCTCAATTTGCCAGAGGGGGTGAGGGTGACCCAGGTGTACGACCGCGCAGTGCAACAACAGGGGCAGACCCTGCGGGTGCCCCTCGGGACCTTCACCGCTGGGGACAAGAAGACCTTGTTGCTCGACCTGGCACTGGACGGAGCCGAGCCCGGAGAGCTGAGTCAGATCGGGATCGATCTCTCAGCTAAAATTCCCCAGGGCAAATCACGGGTGCCTCTCAAGTCTCACCTCGATGTCGGCGTCAAGTTCACCGATCAGGAGGCGCAGCTGACCTCGATGGACCCCATCGTCAACGAGCGCATGCAGCGGACTCATACCCTGGGGGCGCTGCGGCAGGCAGGCGAGGCTTACAAGGACGGCAACCTCGGTGAAGCAGAGAAGAAGCTCGACAGCGCCTTGGCCGCGGTCGCGTCGGCCGCAGCGGCGCCAAACGCCGACCCCGAAGCCAAGAGTCGACTGAAGAAGCAAGAGCAGGATATCAAGAAGACCAAGACCGGATTGCGCAACGCGAGGGCCAGAGCGTGTGCATGCGCCCCGGAGGATCTGATGTGCGCCATGAATTGCTCAGCGAAGCCCGGGTCGGGTGAGAAAGCCGCCGCCAAGCGCATGGAAGAGGTCGCGAATCCGTACTCACGCTGAGACGCTAGAGACGCCCTGCAGTCGTTTCCGCGCAGATTCGTCGCCGGCGCGGCCAAAGACCATCGGTCCGGAGCTTGGGCGGTCGCGCTAGTGGCTAAAAAATAGGGGTTTGGGCTCAACCTCAACATTTGTTGAGGTGCTCAGCCCTTGTGGAAGCTTGGGCTCCAACGCATCGTCAATGGGACCGGCAGCACGCCGGCACCACACGAAAGGTAGCGTATGAAGCCCAGGTCTCAGTCTTCCCTGTCCAACCTCGAGTTCCCCTGGAAGCGGCTAGTTGGGGTGGTCTTGATCGCCGCGCCGTCCTCACTGGTTGGCTGTAGCAGCGATGGTGGGGGCGACGGTACTGGAGGTAGCTCCAGCGCGGGAACAGGGGGACAAGGCGGCAGCGCTAGCGGCGCGACCGGCGGATCAGGCGCTAGCGGTGGCTTGGGCGGCTCGGGTGCGACGGGCGGCTCGGGTGCGACGGGCGGCTCGGGTGCGACGGGCGGCTCGGGTGCGACGGGCGGCTCCGCGGGGAATCAAACTGGAGGCGCAGGCGGCGCGACCGGTGGCTCCGGCGGAGGCTCGGGCACAGGCGGCACTGCCGGTGTCGGCGGTAGCAATGCGGGCGCGGGTGGAACAGGCGGAGCTGCTGGCTCGGCTGGCGCTGCGGGCTCGGCTGGAGCTGCGGGCACTGGAGGCAGCAGTGGCGGCACCGGTGGTTCCGCGGGGACAGGCGGCGCTGCGGGGACAGGAGGCGCTTCCGGTTGTAGCGTGGGGGCGAATCCACCCTTGAACCTCGCGCTGGCGGCTACCGCTACGAGCAACTCGACCTACAGCGGTTACAGCCCGAGCAAAGTCAACGATGGCGATACGTCATCGGCACTAGGCGGTACCAACAGCTGGTCCAACGAAAACGGAGGATTGCCCGCTTGGGTGCAGCTGGACTTCGGCAGCGCAAAGCGCTTCGGCGAGGTCGTGATCTTCACCACGCAAGGCTACGAGATCGCGGACTACGAAGTTCAGTACTACGACGGTTCGGTGTGGAAGACGCTCGCCGCGGTAACGGCCAACACGGAAACGGTGATCTACTCCACCTTCGAGGCCGTGACGGCGCAGCTAGTACGGGTGTACGCGACGAAGGGACCGACGAACCAGCCAGCGTTCGCGCGCATCAACGAGCTGCAAGTGTTCGACAACCAGGCGCTAGATGCGACAGTCACTGCGAGCTCCACCGAACAGCTGTATTCCGTCGACAAGGCGCACGATGGGAGCCGCAGTGTTGTGCTCGGTTACCAGAACAGCTGGAGCAGTGGCCCGGTGACGCCTGCGTGGCTCGAGTTTGACTTCGGCGCTTGTCACGAGTTCAGTCGCGTGGAGCTTTTCACGTCGGAGAACTACCCGCTCAGGGACTACGACCTAGAGTTCTGGAATGGTTCCGCGTGGCAAGCCTTCGAGACCGTCACGGGCAATACGGAGCTTCACAATACCTACGACTTCCCGACGATCGCCACCGAAAAGGTGCGCGTCTACGGTAAGAGCGGACCGAATCACCAGCCGAACTACCTGCGCGTGAACGAGCTGGAGATCTTCTAGCGAAGTGCTCGATGGTACCGGACTGCGCTAGGCCGGCCGCATGCTAGCGCTGCATCACGCGGGCTAGCGCCAGTGCCTGCCCGACTGCCTGTCGACTCAAGCCGCTGTGCTCAGCGATGCGTTCGACGGTTGGCCGCTCGTGTCCGCTCGCCTTCAGCTCGCGGGCGGCCACCAATACTGCTCGCAATTGGACTACCGCGCTGCCGGTTTCCCGAGTGTCCACCTGGCGCCCCGCGCTTTCGAGGGCGTCAATTAAGGCTTCGATTTCCGCGTGGGTGATGTTCATGGCACCTACGGCTTCGCCAATCGCGTCGAGGGGGACCAGCGCTTGACCCTCGCTCTCGCTCAGTAGCCGTTCGAGGATGACCTTCAGATCCGGGCGCATCGGGGCAGGCTAACCACGAAGGGGCTGGCGCACCTCCGCGGCGGCGCGTCGTGCGAATCGTTTGCACGATTCGTTCGGATCATTCAGATGGTCAGGAGACGTGGATCCCGTCAGAGTGGGAGCATCGGAGGGTGCTTATGACGGACTTGAAGCGGGATCAGGCGTTGAATGACTGGGCGTGGGTGCAGAGCGGGCGCCTGCAAGGGCGATGTCTCGCGCTTTTGGTTGCAGCCGGCCTGGTGGGCTGCGGCGGCGAAGCGATGGGGGACTTGGGAACTGGGGGCACTGGTGGTGTCGGCGGTTCAGCCGGTTCTGGCGCCTCCGGCGGCCAGGGTGGATCGACGCAGGGCGGATCGACGCAAGGTGGCCAGGCTGGTACCGCGCAAGGCGGCCAAGCAGGTACTGCGCAAGGCGGCCAAGCGGGCACCGCCCAAGGTGGCCAAGCAGGTACCGCGCAAGGCGGCCAAGCAGGTACCGCGCAGGGCGGCCAAGGGGGCTCGAGCTTTGGCGGCGCAGCTGGCGCTGGTGGTACTCCGGCCTTCAGCGTCGAGGGAGAGGTCGTATGCGACTTCTGTGGCACTTGGGTTACCTGCTGGGACCCCTCGGTGGTGCCAGGCGGGGACGGCGCCACTCTGGACGAGAACGGTTGCCCCGACTGGCTCGACACGACCCGTACACCGAATTTCTGCCAGGATAACTGGATTGACTACTGGCCCGACGCGGCGCCGTTCAACGGCAGCTGCTGCTACCAGTCGATGTACGCGTGTGGCGGCGGACGGCCATTCGTTGTGAGTGACGAAGCAAGGGTAGCTCCGGTCGTTCCGCGCGGAGACTGGATTGGTGAGGGTGAGCCTTGCGCCGCTGGCGTGCCTTTGGGTGTGGCCGCCCGGCTGGTGCAACACTGGATCGACGACGCACAGATGGAGCACGCTTCCGTGGCGGCGTTCGCCCGTCTGACGCTCGAACTGATGGCGTTCGGGGCTCCGAGTGACCTGGTCCGCGACTCCCAGATCGCCGGGTTGGACGAACAGCGTCATGCTGAGTTGTGTTTCCGTATGGCATCTAGGTTTGCCGGCGTGAAGCTCGGTCCGGGACCGCTCTCGCTCGACGGTGCGCTCTCGAAGCGGGGGCTCACGGATTTCGCTTGGTGCACCTTCGTCGAAGGCTGCCTGGGCGAGAGTATGGCTGCGTTGATCGCAGAAGCGGGGGCGGAGCTCGCGCAGGATGGGGAGACGAAGCAGGTGCTGAGCGGCATTGCGGCGGACGAATCCCGTCACGCGGAGCTCGCCTGGAGAGTCGTGGCTTGGGTGCTCGCGGAGCTCGAGCCCGAAGCGCGCTCCGTCCTCCTACACCGGATGCAAGACGAGACGCGGTTGCAGCTCCGTCGGCTCGAGGACTCTGCAAACGGCGTTCAACTTGGTACCTCTACGGAGGACCTCGCCGCGTACGGTCGCGTTTCCCCAACGCAACAGCTTGGCTTGCGTCGCGCTGCGCTAGAACGCGCAGTGCTCCCGTGTATTGCTGCGCTGCTTGGGGAAAATCAGCTGCGCGCTGCCTAGAACGCACCTGTTGCTACGACGTGGGCGGTTGTGTGCGTCAAGCTGTTGGCGCACCTGCCCGCTCGCGTAGGGCAGCGCTCGGTCATCGCTTCGCCCCCTAGACTAAAGCTCTGCCTCGCCACGTCGTACTGCCGGGTTCAATGATCTGCGTTCGGACCTGCCACTCACTTGGAGCGAGGTGAGGGTTGTGGGGATCTCCAGGAGGCGGCTGCTGAGCCAAGGTGTCTTGGCCGGCCTCGCTTTGTGCGCTCCGCGCTGGGCGCTCGCCCAGTCGATTCGTGTTCCCATCGACTTGCAGGTGAAGCTGCTCGCGAAGGTCGCCCCCTACGATCGTCACTTCAAGGCGCGCATCGATGATCGGGTGGAGGTGCTCGTGGTACGGCGCTCGGAGGATGCCCTCTCCAAGCGAACCAGCGGCGAGATGGCGCGAGAGCTGGGGAAGCTTGATGACATAGCTGGGCATCCCATCCGGGTGCGAGTCCACGACTTCGAAAAGGCCAGCGAGTTGCGGTCGATTGTCGTGAATGAGCGGATTGCCATCGTCTACTTTGCGCCGGGCTTGCGCGGCGTGCTGAAGGACGTCGCTTCGGAGCTGGATGGGAGCGACGTACTCTCGGTAGCTAGTGTTGCGTCCGACGTTCCTGGTCTCGTGTTGGGCTTTGACCTCGTGTCGAGCAAGCCCAAGATGCTACTCGACCTTCCCCAGTCCAAACGTCAGAACGTCGCCTTCGAGACGAAGGTGCTCAAGCTCATGAAGGTGTACCGATGAGCCGCTTTGCGCATTTCGCCGGCAGCGCGTTTGCACTCCTCTTGTTGAGTTCGCCAAGAGCAAGAGCGGAAGAACTGAGCGACCTCGAAGGCCTGCTGGAGGAAAAGGTCGTGACCAGCGCATCCCAGTCGTCCCAGACTGCACGAGCGGCTCCTGCGACCAGCATCACGATCACGGCGGAGCAGCTCGAGCGCTACGGGATCCGCACGATCGATGAAGCGATTCGTTTCCTCGCGGTAGGTGCGACAGCCAACGAGACCGGTGCGCAAAGCGACTTCGGAGCCCGCGGAGTGTTGATTCACTCCGATGGAAACAAACACGTCCTGATCCTGGTCGATGGTCACACCACGAACGAACAAGTTTCTGGTTTTGGGCGGCTGGACCGCGCGATTGGCGTACCGATTGAGCTCGTTGATCACATCGAGGTGATCCTGGGCCCGGGCTCGGTGCTGTATGGCAGTAGCGCCATGCTGGCGGTGATCAACGTGGTGACCAAGCGCGCGGAGGACCACAACGGGTTTTTCGTGGGGGCGGAGAGTGAACCGTTTTCGTTCTACCGTGGAACGTTGGGGGTCGGTCGCAAGCTCAAGCTGTTCGGCGACGATGCCTCGTTCACGCTTCAGGTGGAGGGCTATCGATTCCACGAACCCATTGACTTGCCGCGGGTCAACGCCGGTCTCGACGCGGTCAACGGTCAGCCGATCCTCTGGGGTGGCACCTGGGAGCACAACGAGTTCACCGGCGCCAGCGCCTACGGCAAGCTCGATATCGGTCGCTTCCGCTTCACGCTGCGCAGCGGCATGAACGATCGCAACCACCCGCTCGTGCTTACTGACTTCGACAACCCAGAGCAAGGCGATCGAGATCGCTGGCTCTCTCTCGACGCGAGCTACCGGCACGCAGTGAGCAGCCGCGTGGAGTTGGGGGTTCGCCTCTTCGGTGACTCCACTGATGAACAGTACGACCAGCGCAGCAGCTTCCCCCAGTACTGCTTGCCTGGACAGATCTCCGGCTGCGATACCGCAATCAAGGGACGAGCCATTTCCGCGGGGACTGAGCTTCAGGCGCGGTTCGATTGGCTGGGTGACGGCAGCTTGAAGACCTTGGTCGGCACTGACGTGCGAGCGCGTCAGGTGGGCTTCTCAGTCGACACCGTGGATCACGACAGTCAGTCGAACCCAGGGACCCTGGCCTACTACGACGAGTTCGAGCAGACCCTCGGTGTCTACGCGCAACACGAAGTCGAGCTAGGGGAGGCCTGGTCCGTCAATGGTGGCGCACGCTTCGACACGGCGCCGAACTTCGACCCGGCCGTCTCCCCGCGCTTTGCTGTGGCCTTCGCCAGCTGGCCCGGTGCGACGCTGAAAGCTGTCTACAGCCGAGCCTTCCGTGCGCCCAACACCTCGGAGCGAGCGTTCGAGCACCCGTTGTACGCAATCCGCGCGGATGATCTCGAGGCGGAGACGGTCACCTCCGTGGAAGCAAGCTACGAGCAACGCTTTGGGACCCAGCGCTTGGTGCTCAACGTGTTTCGCTCTCAGTGGGAGAACTTCGTACGCCTGAGTCGTCCCAGCGCAGCGGATGAGGCGGCCGCCAAGGCAGATGGGCGGCTCCTGCCGTTTGCGCCGACAGCGCTCCAGTACCGGAACGACGCCGAGATCGACGGCTACGGGCTGGTCGCGGCGTTCGACGGTTCGCTGGCTTCAGGAGCGCTGCGCTATGGGGCGAGCGCGACGTTCTCCCACACACGGCAGCTCACCGGCGCCTCGAGTGACAGAAAGTCGCTGCCTGCTTCGCCGGAGATCTTCGGCAACGCCAACGTCAGCTACGCGTTCGGTGACGAGCTGCCGACCGTCGGCGTCGCGGGACACTACGTGGCGGCCTCCCCCGTGTTCGGCGTCGCCGAAGAGACTTACCCAGAGCGACCGGAAGGGCGCCCTCGACTGGTGGGGCGCTTGGCCCTGAGCGGCGCGATGCCTGGTGTGAGCGGCCTGAACTACCGCGCGTACGTCCAAGGCGCGATCGGGGATGAGGCGCCCATCACCGTGAGCCCGGTGAACTCGCGCACCGCCGCAAACCCTGATCCTGTCGTGCTGCCCCTGGAGACGTTCCGTACGGGCGTCGGCCTCGACTACAACCTGCCTTGGTGACGAGATGAGAGCCTTACCCGTACTAGCTTTGGTTTTGTGCTTCCTCGGCGCTTCTGGGTGTCTGCAGATCGAACGCGTGCCTGGAGCAGAGGCTAACTCCGCAGGCGGTTCCGCCGGGCAACCCGGGGATGGTGGGCTGGCTGGCGATGCGGCTGACTATGACGCGGGCGCCTGTCCCAATACGTGCATGGATCTGCACCCCGGGGCTCGGACGCTGTTTCAGACCATGGCCGCGTGCATTGGTCCCGCGCCAGAGGGGCAATGCACGGAGGCATGCACGGACGGCGCTTCCGGAAATACTGAGCCCAGCTGCACGACTCTTGGCGTTTTTGACCCCCGACCGACCTGCAACGCCTGCGTGAAGGACCTGTGTTGCGATGCGCTGACGGCCTGTCTCGCCGACCCTGAGTGTTTCCAGACGTCGCTTTGTGCGTCGAAGTGTCCGTAGTCTTTTATTGCCGTGGGGTAACGGATGTCTGACCCTCACCCCCAAACCCGAAGCAAGCGTCAGGCGTCGGGGCGTTTGCGGCGCTCGAGGCGCTCTTGCTGCCGGCGCTTGCCAGCTTCCCAGCGATGGTGATCCTCGTCGGTCTCGAGGAGCAGCGGTGGCACCTCGGTTGGCTTACCCTCGTCGTCGATCGCGACGTAGACCAGGTGTGCGGTGTTGGTGTGAGTCACCTCTCCGCGGATCGGATCCTCTGCGTTCACGTGCACGGTGACTTCAATTGCTGAGCGGCTGATGAAGTTGATGTACGCCTCGCAGCACAGCACCTCACCCACCTCGACGGCGCTCTGAAAGGTCATCGAGTCGATGGCCACCGTCACGCAGGGACGTTGGGCGTGGCGCATGGCGCAGATCCCGCCGGACTCGTCGACGAGCTTCATGATCAGGCCGCCGTGGACCTTCCCCCAGGCGTTGGCATGCTCTGGGAGCATCAGCTGCTGCACGCTGACCTGTGAGACTCGCGGGCTTTTTCCGGGTTTGTCGCTCATCGGGCCGGAAACGTATGCGGGATTTGGGTTTGCCACCAGCCACCCTGTGCTACGCGTGCCGCGCGCGAGGCATGGATCTCGTTTATCTCATCGTCTTGGTCAGCCCGCTGATCTTCGTGCACGAACTGGGGCACTTCCTATTTGCGAAGGCCTTTGGCGTGAAGGTGATCACCTTCAGCCTCGGTTTCGGGCCGAAGATCCTTCGAATTCGCGGGCGTGAGACCGAATACTGCATCGGATTGATTCCGCTGGGCGGATACGTCCGCATGCTCGAGGCAACCAAGAACGACATCGTCTTGCCCGAGGATCGGAAGCGCACCTTCGAGTCCCTGGCGCTGTACAAGCGGATCCTCGTCGTACTTGCCGGGCCGGTGATGAACCTGGTGTTCCCGGTGCTGCTGTACTTCTCCGTCTACGTGAGCAGCGGGCCCTTCCTACCGCCGACGGTTGGCGTGGTGCTGCCGGGGCATGCGGCGGAAGGCAAGCTGCTGCCAGGGGATCGCATCATGGCGATCAACGGCGAAGAGGTCGGCACCTTCGACGAGATCAAGCGCATCATCCACGACAACCCGGGCAAGCCGCTGCGCTTCAAGATTTTCCGTGACAATAAGCACACGGAAGTCGAGGTGACCGCAGAGGAGACCCTCGAGCGCCGTGAACTCGATATGGTCGAGCGCTACGGTACCGTGGGGATAGGACCCAGCGCTCCAGCGGCGGTGATTGGCGTCCCAGAACCTGGTTCACCGGCACATCGCGCGGGGCTAAGGACCTTCGACCTCGTGACCCACGTCGCGGGCAAGCCGGTGCGACGCTACATGGACCTCGAGCTCGCGCTCAGCGAGACCAGCGAGCAGACGGTCCCCATCACGTACATGCGCCCGGTGGATGTTCCGAATGCGCTGGGTGGCTTGGCTGATATGGCGGTGTACGAAGCCGGTGTCGTCGCCCTCACCCCGGATCCGAACGGAACCGATGTGCTGAGCAAGACCGGCATCGAATCGGCGGATTTGTACGCCGCTTACGTGCCGGAGGACAGCTACCTGCACAAGGCTGGCTTGAGACCGGGCGACAAGATCGTGCGCCTGGACGGGGAACCGGTCCCCGCCTGGTCGAGCTTTCGTGAGCGAGTGCTCGCACAGCCCAATCAGCCGCACCGCATCGAGTACCTGTCGGCGCGTGATGGTCGCGCGGCATCCGGCACGTTCCAGATGCGGCGTGAGGACTTCACCGACGAGCATGGGCAGACGTTCGCGCGCTACGTGTTGCGCGTGAAGCACTGGACCCCTTACTCACCTGAAGATCGGGTGGAGCATCCACGGCCCATCCAATACGCCTTCAGCAAGGCGGTCGATGAGACGGTGAAGGTCGCCCGTTTCACGGTGGTGGCGATGGTGCGCTTGGTTCAGGGACGCATCAGCTTCAAGAGCCTGTCAGGACCGATCACGATCTACGAAGTCGCAGGCCAAGAGCGCCGCAAGGGCACCGACTACTTCATCTGGGTGATGGCTTTCTTGAGCATCAACTTGGGGTTGATCAACCTGCTGCCGATCCCGGTGCTCGACGGTGGCCACCTACTGTTCTTCACCCTGGAAGGCATCATGCGCAAGCCGGTGCCGCTACGCGTCCGCGAGGTGGCTCACATTTTCGGCATGGGGGTGCTCTTGCTCTTGCTTGCAGTCGCGTTCAAGAACGACGTAGAGAAGCGTTGGGACGTGATCGCTGGGCACGTGAAAGAGTTGGTAGGTTAGCTTGGGCAAGTCGGGAAAACCTGCGGCTGGCGATAAGTTACCGCGCGGTAATAAAGCGCCGGGAGGCAATACTGCGCCGCGAGGTAGTGCTGCGCCGCGCGGCGCGCAGCGTAGGCTGCCGAGCGCCCGTGACGTGGCCGCTCGGGTGTTGGAGCGCGTGCTGAAGGACTCGGCGTTCGCGTCTGCGGCGCTCGATGCGGAGCTCGCACGCTCGGAGGAGCTGGGGCCTCGCGATCGGGCCCTTGCCACGGAGCTCGTATATGGCTCCCTGCGCACTCGGGCGGCTCTCGAGGCGCGCATCGCACGCCTCGCAAAGAAGCTCGACCCGAAGGACTACGTGTTGAAGAGCCAGTTGCTCTTGGCGGGTTACCAGCTGCTCCTGTTGGACCGAGTGCCGGCTCACGCGGTGGTTGATCACGCGGTGGAGGCCATCAAGCGCGCGCGCGGGCCTCGCGTGGCGGGTTTCGTCAATGCGGTGCTGCGGCGCTTGAGCGCCGAGGGCAAACTGGACGCGGGTGACGCTGCGCTCGCTTCGCTTCCCCCATGGCTGAAATCGGCGCTAGAAGCCGCGTTGCCGGGGGAAGAGGTGCGCGCACTGGTGTCCCCCTCAGCGGGCGACGGCGCTGGTCCCCTTGGGATCCGTGTGCGCGTCGGCACCGAAGAAGCTCAACTTCCTGAATGGCTGCGCGAGGTTCCGCGGGGAAATTGGTCTCCCTTGGCGCGACGCCCAGGCAGCGTGGGGGACCCGCGGCGCCTCGAGGGCTACGGCGAAGGCGCGTTCGTAGTCCAGGAAGAGGGCGCGCAAGTCATTGCGCTTGCCGTCGGCGCGAAGCCCGGCATGCGCGTGCTCGACACCTGCGCGGGGCGCGGTCAGAAGACGACCCTCATCGCGGACCAGCTCGCGGCTGACGGAAGCTCGGCGCTGGTCGCGTGTGACCTTCATGGCAGCAAGCTCAAGGCGCTCAAACAAGAGCTCAAGCGCCTGCGGTTGCCGGACATCGAGACCCACGCGGTTGACTTCAGCTTGGGTGCTGGCGATCTAACCGGGCCCTTCGATCGCGTCCTCGTCGACGCCCCCTGCACTGGGACTGGTACTCTGCGTCGCCGCCCGGAGATCGCCTTACGCCTGACCGCGGAGGACCCCACGCGTATGGCCGAGCTTCAAGCGAGCATCGTGCGCCAGGCCGCGAGCCTGCTGGCGCCACAGGGCCGCTTGATCTTCGCGGTGTGCAGTGTGTTGCCGGAAGAGTGCGAAGGCGTGCTCGAGCGGGTGAGTGATGTGCTCGAACCAGCGCCCTTCGACGCGTCAGAGCTTGCTTGGCTCAGCGCGGACTGCACTCAACTGCGGCTGCTGCCGGGGGAGCACGGCACCGACGGATACTTCCTCGCGTGTTTGCGCAAGAGAGCGTGAGGCTTTCTTGCCTTATGGCGCTGAACGGGGGAAACGATGCCCATGGCACAGCTGAAGCTGGAGGGCACGTTCACCGCCTTGACCACTCCGTTTACGGCGGACGGCGAACACGTGGACTTCGAGGCGTACGAGCGTCAGGTCGAGCATCAAGTTCGGTCGGGGGTGAGGGGGCTAGTACCGTGCGCCACCACGAGCGAGACGCCGACGCTGACGGACGAGGAACAGCGCGAGGTCATTCGCCGTACCGTTAAGGTTGCCGCGGGGAAATTGCCGGTGCTCGCTGGTACTGGCTCGAACTCCACCACCAAGACGCTCAAGGACTCCCTCGCTGCGGTGGATGCTGGCGCTGACGGCGTGATGATCGTGATGCCCTATTACAACAAGCCTTCCCAGGCCGGCATGGTGCATCACATCGAGGAGCTCGCGCGCCAGCTGCCGTGCCCCATCGTGCTCTACAACGTACCGGCGCGGACCGGCGTTGAACTCAGCGTCCCGAGTATGCTCGCTATCTTGGACCGCTGCCCCAACGTCGTGGGCATGAAGGACGCTACGGGGAACGTGTTGTGGTGCCAGAGCCTGCTCGCGAAAGCCGGCGACCGCCTCAGCGTATTGTGCGGGGACGACGCGCTGAGCATTCCATGCATCAGCGTCGGGGCGAAGGGGCTCATCAGCGTCAGCTCCAACGCCATCCCTGAGCTGGTCGTTTCCGCGGTGGAGCACGCCCTGGCTGGGCGTTTTGCAGAAGCGCGCGCGGAGCACCATCGGCTGCTCGACTTCCACAGCTTGATGTTCGAAGAGCCGAACCCGGCGCCAGTCAAGCTCGCGATGGAGCTGCTCGGACTCGGCAGCGCGATGACGCGGTCGCCGATGCTGCCTGCCGGGCTCGCCGTCAGGGAGCAGCTGGTTGGGGTGCTGAGCGACCTCGGACTCTCTGTAAGGTAGTCGGGGCCGGGGCTGGGTCTGCGTCCGGGGCTGGGTCTGCGTCCGGGGCTGGGTCTGCGTCCGGGGCTGGGTCTGCGTCCGGGGCTGGGTCTGCGTCCGGGTGTTGCCGTGGGGAACTGACGCCACCGCGGCGCGCTACGCGCGGCCGCTACGGTTGGCTGGTTGGTGGTCGCGGCGCGCTTCGCGCGGCCGCTGCGGTTGGGGTCGTTTCGCTTGAGCAAGCGCGTGCCAGGCTTTGCCTGTCACTGGCGCTTGCAACCGTCGCCGCCGCCGTCCCTCTCCCAGCCGCAGTCCCTCTCCCCTCTCCCAGCCGCAGTCCCTCTCCCAGCCGCAGTCCCTCTCCCAGCCGCAGTCCCTCTCCCAGCCGCAGTCCCTCTCCCAGCCGCAGTCCCTCTCCCAGCCGCAGTCCCTCTCCCAGCCGCAGTCCCTCTCCCAGCCGCAGTCCCTTTCCACCCCGTCGTCGGGGGGGCTCGGGTGAGCCCCGCCGACGGGGCGGAAAGGAACTACGCATGGCACTTCAGATTCACACTGTCTCCATCGAAACCATCACCCTCTTGCGACCGCTCGTCGCCCGCATTCGGCGTTTCGATCTCTCACTTGCGAAGCAGCTCAGTCGCAGCGCATCTTCCATCGCGCTCAACATTGGGGAGGGCGAGTACTCTTCAGGTGGCACGCGCCGCGAGCGGTATCTTTCGGCGGCCGGGTCCGCGAGCGAGACGCGCACCGCGCTCGAGGTTGCGGCGGCCTGGGGGTATGTGCGAGGGCCTGAGTGCGCACCAATCATGGACAAACTAGACCACCTGCTCGCAGTGCTCTGGAGGCTGACTCGCGGCTAGCCAGGCCGGCGTCGACGCGCGGCGCCGTCTTGGCTATGGAAGCGCCATGAAGCTCGCACTGCATGGCGCTTCCGGGCGCATGGGGCTCACGATCACCAAGATCGTCGCCGAGGCCGATGACATCCAGCTCGTGGGCGCGGTGTGCGGCGCCGAGGACAAGGCCCTCGGAAAGGACATCGGGGAGCTGGCCGGCGTTGGCACCCTCGGTGTCGAGTGCAGCGCGGACACCGCGTCTTCCCTGCTGGGTGCGGACGTGGTCATCGATTTCTCGGTGGCTGGCGCCGTAGCTCCGCTAGTCAATATTGCCGCGCGGCAAAAGGTTGCGGTGGTGTGTGGCACGACCAACCTGGACGACAAGGCCAAGCAGGCGCTGGACGCTGCGGCGAAGGTGGTGCCCGTGGTTTGGGCGCCGAATATGAGCCTCGGCGTCCAGGTGCTGGCGGAACTCTTGGAGCAGGCGCTCAAGCGCCTGGGGCCGGCCTTCGACGCGGAGATCGTCGAGATCCATCACCGCCGCAAGGTCGACTCGCCGAGCGGCACCGCCACACGCCTCGGCGATGTCGTGCGCAAGGTGCGCCCGGAGACTCGCGAGCTGCGCGGTCGTGACGGTGACGTGGGCGCGCGCACGAACGAGGAGATGGCGATCTTCGGTGTGCGCGGCGGGGATGTGATCGGAGATCACACCGTTTACTTGCTGGGCCCCAGCGAACGTATCGAGCTCACCCACCGCGCGACGGATCGCGGCCTGTTCGCCCACGGCGCCGTGCGCGCCGCGCGTTTCCTCGCGGGTAAGCCTGCCGGCACGTATACGATTTCAGACGTCGTGAACGGGTAGCGGTCTGGTTCGACTCCGAGGTTCCGCTAGCCCTACCGAAGCAAGAGCCAAGTGCACCTCCTCGACCAAGTCGCAGCGGCATTCGGCCGCTTTGACGTGCGGTACCCTCGAGATGGTATGCGCCTGGGGTTGTATCTCGAGTTTTTCGGGGAGCCGCAGGATGCGCGCCGCCAGGAGCTGCTGGCTGTCTTCGACGCGATGCACGACCTCGGAGAGGTTGAGATCGGGCTCGCTTTTCGGATCCCAACGCACCCCAAGGGCCGTTCCCCCGAGGAAGCGCTTGAGCTGCTCGAACGGTCTGGCGTGGGCGTTGCCACTGAGTGGCTGAAACGTGTCGAACCCGACGAGCCTGACTTAGAGGGAGAATGCTGGACCTTCAGTCAGCGCGTTGAGCTGAGCGCTGAGTGTGTGGCCACGCTGGCCGAGATTGTGCTGCTCGGCGATTTCGGAACCTGGAACGGGGTCGCTTGCGAAGTCTTCCTCTGGGCTCGCTGGCGACACGTCTTGGTGCGCTTCTGGGATGACCGCGGCGCGGATGTGTTGTTCGCCGATGCAGCAAGCCTGCGACTACATCGCCCGGCTTTCGCGCGGTTCGAGGTCTTGGAGGGGACCGCGAAGCTGTTTCCTGACACTCCCACGCGCTGAGCGCAGGGTTCCTCCTTAAAGCCAAACGTGGATACGCAC
Source organism: Polyangiaceae bacterium (assembly GCA_020633205.1). Lineage (NCBI taxonomy): Bacteria > Pseudomonadati > Myxococcota > Polyangiales > Polyangiaceae > Polyangiaceae bacterium. The sequence goes on along the minus strand of JACKEB010000019.1, from coordinate 110,940 downwards.
CGCGCTACCCGCCCGGGAGGCAATCGGATAGCTTAGCGTCATGATCGCGCTCGACGAGCCGCCTAGGTGGCGGATCCCGTGGCTGCCCTACCCACAGCTCCAGCGCGTCGACATGCGCGGGAAGGCGTGCGTCGTCACGGGTGCTTCCTCGGGGATCGGCCTCCAGACGGCGCTACGCCTCGCCGAATGGGGCGCGGAGGTAGCCGTGGTCGGGCGACATCCCAAGCGTACGCCCGAGGTATGCAAAGCCATCCGTCAGTACACGAGTAACCCGAACGTCAGCGAGTTCATCGCGGACTTTGCGTCTCTTCGGGAGGTGGCTGAGCTGGCTGAGCGGCTTTCACGGCGTTACTCGCAGATTGACCTGCTCGTCAACAACGCGGGACTCTGGCTTCAGCGCCGTGAGCAGACCCTGGACGGCTATGAGCGGACCTTTGCGGTCAACCACCTGGCGCCGTTTCTGCTGACGACGCGGCTCCTGGAGCCGCTCAAAGCGGCGCCGCGCGCGCGGGTGGTCAATGTTTCCTCGCGGCTAAACGCGAAGGTGAAGCGGTTCAAGCTCGACGACTGGCAAGTGACGCAGCGCCGCTACTGGGGAATTGAAGTCTACAGTCAGTCGAAGCTCGCCAATGTACTGTTCTCCAACGAGCTGGCGCGGCGCCTGTGGGCGACCAACGTGATCAGTAACTCGCTGCACCCGGGGGATGTGGCGACGGCGGTCACTCGGGACAACGGCTTTCTCACTTGGGGCAGTAACTGGGTTGGCAAACGCTGGCTACTCACGCCGGAGGAAGGCGCGCGCACGAGTCTGCACGTCGCGACCCATCCGCGCCTCTGCGACACCACCGGGCGCTACTTTTCGCGGCTCAGACTCGCCAGTCCGTGTCCCCTAGCGCACGACACTGCGCTCGCTAGACGGCTTTGGGAGTTGAGCGAAGAGCTTTGTGAGCGCGCCCTCACCCCCAAAAACTAGAGCGGTTTAGGGCTGCTGTTCGGCAGCGATTCCGGAGTTGAGCCGAGAACCGGGAAGGCTGTCAGAGGTGCTGAGGTCTGCTGTGCTCTGTTGGGATATTACCGCGCGGTAATGGTGGGTCCGATAAACACGCTAACCTCTGTTACTGGCTTCGGGAGCCACCGGTTGAAACTGGGCCAAGGGTGGCTCACGACCTTCAGGCTGCTGTTGGCGAAACAGAGCGTCTCGCTACACCAGTCGCCCGCCTCTCCAATGCAGGACCGCTTGCCCTTCGGGTCGATCTCGAAAGCGCAGGCGGTGCGTTCATACCCGGCTGCCTTCAGGCGCGTCATGTAGTCCTTGAGCACGGGCACGTCGGGCTCCCGGTACTGGAGTTCAACGGCCGACTTGGTTGGTACTTTCTGGCCATTGGGGTACGCAAGGTCTGGCGGGGGGGAACACACGAACCCGCCTTCCTCGCGCACCAGACTGCTTGCGGCTGCGGGGATGGTGCCCGGAGTCGGATTCAGTGACTCGCACGGAAGACGGTTTGGTGTGAGTACGATGGACGCCACCCCCGCTGCTCCCATCAGCCCGAGCACGACAATGCTCGCGCCTACAATCAGGAGACTCTTGGGACCGCGTTTCATGCGGACCACTACGACGGAGGTGATGCCGTTCTTCCTCACGCGGTGGACGGCGCCAACTGTTCGGTGGGCCGGTCCGGGCGCGTTCTTGAATCAGGCTTGGTGCCCGGAGGCGCCGCGAGAAACGGTCGACACCTGCTGTCAGCGCGGCGCCTAACGCGGAGCTCCGGCGGTCAGCGACCCCGTAGTCCAGTCCGCTTTATCGACCTGGAAATGCTCCAGCTCGATCCCGCTGTAGTAGCGCTGGGTGCGGCCGTCGTGAATCAAGCCGATGGCGCGGGCCACGTTCAGGGAGCGTTCGTTGGGCGGCTCGACGACTGCATGCAGGCGATCTAGCCCGAGGGTCTCGAAGCCATAGCGAAGCAGCCCGCGACCACCTTCGCTCGCAAAGCCGCGACCCCAGTGTGACCGGCGCAGGTGCCAACCGATCTCGATGTCGAAGGTGAGGCTGCCGCTGACCCCAGGCAGTGGCTTGAGCAGCAGGTTACCCACCAGCTCGCCGGTCTCCCGTTCGAAGGTCGCGAAACCACCCATGCCGCGCGGAAACATTTCGTTGCGCTGCTGGATGCGCCTCAGCATGTCGAGCATCCCGTCCATACCGAGGATCGGCTCCATGCCGATGAACCGCACCACCTCCGGATCGCTGTACAGCGAGAGGCCGGCCGCAGCGTCTTCGAGGCGCCAAGGGCGCGCAATGAGCCGCTGGGTCTCGAAGACGATGTCGGTGAGGTTGGAGTTCATACTTGCTCGGGAGAGCTACTTCTTTTCGTCGTCGTCGTCGTCGTCGTCGTCGGACGAGTCCTTGGTGTCGTCCTGGTCAGCCGCCTTGGACGTGTCCGCGTCGTCATCCTCGTCCTCGTCCTCGTCGTCCTCACTCGAGTCCTGAGATGAGGTCGCTTTGGGCGCGGGCTCGTCTTCGTCTTCGTCTTCGTCGTCGCTCGCGACCTTGGGTGCGGTCTTCTTCTTGACCTTCTTCTTACCGGTCTTCTTCTTGCTCTTCTTCTTGCCAGCCTTCTTCTTCAGCTTCTTCTTTGGGCGCGGCGCGTCGTCTTCGTCTTCGTCATCCAGATCGTCGAGAGCTTCGTCGTCCAGGTCCTCGTCGTCGAAGTCGTCCTCGAGGTACTCCTCACGGGGCTTCCAGCCCACCGGGAGGTGGCGGTTGATCGCCCACCAGATCCCGTAGAAGCCGAGCAGCATTCCGGGGATGCTCAGGTACTGACCCATGGTGAGCCCGGCCTCTTTCAAGACGCCAGTTTCACCCTTGGTCTGGTACTCCTTCCAGAATTCCACAAGGAAACGTCCGGGGAAGTACATCGAGAAGAAGATGGAGATCAGGAGGCCGCGGGGGCGCTTCTCTTTGCCCGCTTTGCGGTCCGCCAAGTACAGCACCAGCAGGATGAGCACGCCCAGTGCGATCTCGAAGAGCTGAGTTGGGTAGCGGAACGGCACTTCCTTGCCATCTGCGACGAGCTGCGCGTCGTAGCGCGGGAACTGCACGCCCCAGGTCTGGCCCGGCACCACGCGACCGACGATCTCCGAGTTCAAGAAGTTGCCGACGCGCACCAACGTTGCGCCAAGCGCGGCGCTGAACGCGAAGCGATCGGCGCCCTCCAGGAACGCGATCCCGCGCCGCTTGGTGAAGATGTACATGGCGAGGATCAGGCCAGCGACGGCGCCATGGCTGGCCAGGCCGCCAGTCCAGATCTCCAGCACCCACATCGGGTCCTGCATCGCCTTGTCGAGGTCGTAGAACAGGACGTGCCCGAGACGCGAGCCGACGAGTACGCCCAGCACGCCGTAGACGATGAAGTCGCCCGCGTCGTCGGGGTCGCCGCCGCCGCGTACGATCTGCCATTTGAGCAAAGCGTATCCGCCGAGAAACACCCCGACGAACAGCAAGCTGTACCAGCGGATGGGGATGTCCGGCTGCATGTCGCCCCAGCGCAGGGCCGCGTAGCCGGCGACACCGGCTACCACCAGACCGAAGATGGGCGACATCTTCTCGCGGATCGAGATGACGGCTGAGATCAGCCCCAGCGCGACCACGACGAAGAGCACGTACTTCAGGTCGAAGGGCAGGTGGATGCTGAAGGCGATGGGATCGTGGTCCCACTTGAAGCTAGGCACTTGGACTCACTCGATGGTTTGGGGACTGACTCGTCCGCAATCGTTTCCGCCCAGCGTGAAAAGGGCGGCTTGGGTGGGGGTCTTCGCATGGATGCGCGCCCTGAGGGAGACAAAGCTCATGTGGCCCTGGGCAGGTGCTCGGAGGCGGTTAGGATAGCGGATCGGTCGCGCTAGAAAAGTTGGTGAAACTCCCGTGATTTCAAAAAGTTACGGATCGCTGTCCAGCGTGAGAGCTCAGCCTTGAAAGGGCCGGTGCCGTCGCGACCGCCGGGCTGCGTGGTGCGGCTCGTCGCCCGAAGCTGCCCGGCTGCGCTGGCGAGCAGTGCTCCGCCACGCCCGTAACCGGTGGCGCGACGCCCTGTTCTGGTCCCTTGGCGGACCCGCGAAGTCGCCACGGCCCGTCAGCGGCGAGTCGTTCGGTGTTCACTTCGGGTACGCGGGCGCAAGGCTACGTTCGCCAATTTCCGCGCGGTATGTCTAGGGTGCCGACCGGACTGACCGTCGCTGCTGCGCGAGTTCAGTGGTAGCGCGCGCGGTTCAATAAACGCGGAAGGTCTGCACCACGCGCATCATCTCGTCGTCGATCGACTTGAGAGATTTCCCCTGGTAGACGACCTGCACCAGCAGGATGCGATGGTCGCTGCGCACCAGGTACTCGCGAGTGTTGCTCATCAGCGGTTCTTTGGGAGCGTCGATGGGGCGCTGGACGTTGTAGGCGCGGCCTTGGGCGTTGTACGTGGACATGCCCACGCCTTCGCCGAGGAGCTTGCCGCCCTTCTTCTTCACGTCACTTTCGTAGTGTCCCATGATCACGCGCCACGGATCCCAGGGGGACTCCAGGCGTTCGTAGATCGCGAACATGTACTGCTCGGGGCTCATGTACTCGATGAAGCGCCCTTGAGGACGGTTACTTGCCGAGCGGATTTGCCAGTTCTTGGGGCGCGAGAAGCGAACCTTGGAGCCAAGCACGCCGACGCCGATGAACCCAGGGCTCTTGGACTCCAGATCGAGCGGCGGGTAGGGGACCTCGAAGCGGCTCAAGTCGCTGTCAGAGAGCTGATCGTAGGCGTAAAAGACCTCGTTTTGGAAGGCGACGGGCTCCGGCCCCGACGCGCAGCCAGTGCCAACTCCGACGAGGAGGAGGCTTGAAGAGGCGAGTGCCCAACGGGTCAGCTGCCGACGCACGCTCATGACTGAAGCGTAATCAGAGGAGCAAAGGCAGGCCAAATTGTTGTTTGTTCGCGGCGCGCAGCGGCCGAACGTGGCCCCTCTCCCCCCGAAATCCATGCGGGAGTTCCAGAGTCGAGCCCGTGGGGTGGAGGGACGCCTCGGAGAGATTCGCCGGTTTCTTCTGTTGGAGCGGCGGCTCTTGCTAGCCTAGCCACGTGCGTTTCTCAGTGCATGTCTGGGCACGTTTGGTGCTGCTCTCCGGCCTCGGCTCCGCGCTGCTTGGCTGTGGTGGTCCGAGCCAGGCGGTTTATCTCACCGAGACCAACCGCGGCTATGCGCGGGAAAACACCGAAGGCTTCGACGAGGAGTCGGGCAGCATGAAGCCTGGCGGCGTTCGCTTGAACGCCAAGGCTTGCGAGGGCTATGACCTCCAGCCTGACTACAAGTCGCTGTCCTACCAGGAGCTCGTGCAGTTCTTGCAGCAGCGCGGCTTCAAGGTGAAGGTCACTCAGCGCCGCAGCGACCTGGTCTACCTCGACCTCACGGGCAAGGGAGACAGCGTCGTTCGACTGCGCGTCGCGACGCTCGGCGATGCCCAGGAGGCTGGGCGCGACTTGCATCAAGCGATCCTCGAGCACGGACCCGGTACCTGGGGGGTGCATCGCTCGAACCTCGCTGTGCTCGGCCCCATCGGAAACACCGAGAAGGTGGTGTACTTCGCGGTGCGTTCCAAGCTCGCGTGTTGGGGTGAGCTGATGATCGCCGGCCGGGACGACCTGTTCGTCATTCCCGGCGGATATCAGGAACTCTAGCTCACTCGCCGCCGAAGGCGCGCTCCGCGGCGCGCTTGGCACGCTTGCGGATGTCGATCAACAGCGACTCGTCCTGGTTGATGGCGGTGAACGCCGTGCGCGCCTCCATCTTCTTGCCAACTCCGGCGTAGGCTTCTGCTTCACCCCAACGCAGCTGCCAAGAGCGCTTGGTGATGTCCTCGACGCCCTCCGCGTCCTTGATGATGTCGTCCCACTTCTGCAGGCGACCTAGCTCCGACCAGAACTCGCTGCGTAGGTCGTCGTCGTCGGGTGCCAAGTCAATTGCCTTGCGGAAAACAGCAAGAGCTTCATCGTCTTTGCCCAAGCGCAGCATCGCGCGGCCTACGCTCCGCCAGGCCCCGGCGCTCTCTGCGTGGGATTCGGCGAACGCTTGCAGCGCCGGCAGCGCCGCGAGCAGCGGCTTCAGCTCCTCACCCGTCTCGGGCCAGTAGCGCAGCGTGAGGGCGATTTGATCGCCGGGGTCGAGCTCCAGCGCTTTGTCGAGCAGCGCCTTGCCCTCATCACCGTAGGCGCCCACGCACTGCGCGAGCTCCACGAGCATCGGAACGGAGTCAGGGTGGGCTTCGAGGTACTTCTTCGCTTCGCTCGTGGCGTCCTCTCGCTTCAACGAACGCAGCGCGGCGATTCGAGCCGCAGCGGCTCGATCTTGGGTACCGTCGCTCTTGGCGAGCACGCGATCCGCCGCAGCGATCACGACGTCCCAGCGCTTTTCTAGCTCGTGGTAGCCAATCTGCTCGAGCAGGTACTCGGCGTCCCGCTCCTCGGCGTCCCAGACTTGCTCGAAGTACTCGAGCACCGAGTCCCGGCGCACGTAGGTGAGGCTCGCGGCGTCTTTTGGATCTTCGTAAACGCGCATCAAGAGGCCGGCGGTCACTAGGCCGTCCATCGCAGGCTTGCAGTCGGGCTTCGCCTCGAGCGCATCCGCGAACTGATTGATCGCGTCGTCCGATTGCTGCAGCGCCATGTGCACGTTGGCGCGCGCCACGTGGTACTCGGGGTCGCCCTTCGCGACGTCTTCGATGCTGGTGAAGGCTTCGAGCGCTTCTGGGTATTGCCCCGAGGCAGCGAGCGCCATCGCGAGGTTCAGCTTCGCGGCGGCGTCTTCTTTGTCGACGCGGGTGATCATCTTCAGCGCCTTGATGGCGCCCTCGCTGTCGCCCTTCTGGAAAGCCTTCTGCGCCTTGTCCCAGTGCATCCCCTTGGCGAGGAACGCATCGTAGCGCGAAGCGAGCTCGTTGTTCTGCTGGCGCCACGAGCCGGACACCTCTTGCATGAACTTGCTAATCCAGGTTCGCACCTTGGCGCCGTCGAGACCGGTCTCAGCGAGACCCTCGAACTCCTCCTTCGGCACCGGGATCTGCTTCGGCATGCCGTTGCGCTTCGCGACGTTCTCTTCCAACTTTACGTATGCCCACTCGCCCATGGTGGCGAGGTTAACGCGGAGTGGAGAGCGGTGGGGCGCTGAATGCACTCGCGCGATTTCAGCGCTGATTTATGCGGCTCCGTGGTTTGGGAGGCTCCTGGTTTGGGGGTGAGGAGCGCCCGGCCTGCATTAGGGGCGGTTTCCGCCGCGCCTGAGGGCAGGGCTGCTCACGCGTTCGATCGGACGGGCCCGCTGGCGGCGTGCGGCCTTGGGTGGCGACGCTCAGGTTGCGCAAGTGCCGCAGCCCCTCGAGCGAACGCGCGCGGCTCGGAGTTTGGTCGGGCGCGCCCGCGGCTTGTCCCGCCTAGGGTGGGCCTGGGCCGGGCGGCAGCGCCGAAAGAATGTGCTTTTGCTGGGGAGGCAGAGGCAACGGAAGATCCGCGCGGACTCGGGTTCCGGAACGCTGGAGTGCCGGTTTCATGCTCCTTGCGGTTGTTCCGTGCGGTCGTGGCTTGGTGGGTGAGATGTTCGTATCCGCGCGGTCTTGTTTTGTGGGCGTTTGCGGGTGGACGACGGCTTTTGGGGTGATAGCGTCCGTGAGCGGACCGGACTCGCCTCGCGCTGCGCGTGGCGCTCGTTGAGTATCGGTCGCTGTCGGGAGAGAATCCCGTTTTCGTTTCCAAGGGGAATCAAAAGTGCAACAGACTCAACAACCTGCGTCGACTGGATTCTTTGGCTGGCTCAAGTCGCTGTTCGGCTTCGCTCCGGTCTCGAACGTGAACCAAGCCATGCCGGGCGCGTACCCTCAGGCGGGCTACCCTCAGGCCGACTACGCTCAGTCCGGCTACCCTCAAGCTGGCTACCCTCAAGCCGGCTATGCTCAAGCGGCTAGTGCTCCGGCACCCAACGCGATCTCCGAGGCTGAGCGCGCGGCGATCTTTCAGCAGCAAGTGCGCGGCGCCGAGGACATCCAAGGTATCGAGCACCTCAAGGTGCTCGGCGCAGGGGCCAACGCAAGGGTGCTGAGGAGCTCTGATGGAGCCGACTTGGTCGAGGATGGCGGCACCGTGGGCTGGGTGGACCGTCACCAGGACCGAGTTCATCCGGAGCAGTGGCGCGATGAATGGGGGCCGCTACTCAGCATGGCGCCGCAGGAGCGCGTTGACGAAATGGTCTATCACGAGCTGAAGCTCGACGCGCTCAAGGGTGACGCCGAGAAGATCGAACAAACCCTGCTCGGCTTCGGCTACGTGAGCGTTGGGCAGTGGTATCGCGTCCGCACCACCGTGCTCAAGCACTACGGCGAGAAGGACGGGCCTCTGGTCTCGGATTGCATCTTCGGTGGGGAGGCGGTTCGCGCAGCGAGCTGGAAGGCGAGCCGTCGCATGGAGAACGAGAAGGCCGAGTCGACGCTCCAGGCGAATCCCGGCCTGATGGAGCCCATCGCGGGGGTCAGCTTCGAGCTGTACGCCCAGCTAACCGCCAAGGTCGCGAGCGTCAGCGATGATGAGTTCATGCAGGTGCTGGCGAGTCATCAGCTCGACTTGCCGCGCTGGTTGCAAGCCAACCGTGACTGGACGGCTCGCATGCAGAGCGACAGCACCGGCACCCTGGGGCGCCTGTTCGGCGAGGCGTATATGGCCCAAGGCGCAGGAGCGCATGGTGCCGCGGGGCAAGCCGCCGTGGCCACGGACTTCAGCGGCGCGGGAGCGGCTGGAGACGAACCAATGCCGTTCGAGCGCTACTGCGAGCTTGCTGGCGCGCTTGGGGCGTGGGGAGAGATGGGCGTCGACATGAGCGCAGAGGTGGAGCGTCAGTTTGGCGTCTCCATTTTGGACTACGGTAACATCGCCAGTTGGTGGATGACCCGCATGATGGAGGACTCGGCCCTACAAGTGGCTTACTCCGACAAGGTGGACTTCTATCACCGTCAGTACGCTGCAGCGCAGCCCAACGTCGCTCAGGGCATCAACTTCTAGCGTTCTCACGAAAGCGAGCCATGCGGCCGTCGATCAGCGCAGCTTCCACCGGGCGTCGGAGGAAGCTGGCTTTCGTGGTCGCGTAGGTCTCCCAGTATCGGCGCTCGAGGGCCTCCCGCTGTTGGAGGGCTTCGGGCGTCTCTCTTATTCCCGTGTTGCGGAGCTGACGGTCCACCAGCTTCTGCGCGCACTCGAGCTCGACTCGGATTGCGTGTGCCGCTGCCGCAGGGAAAATCTCTTGGCCATACAGGAAGTAGTTGCTGACGAGGGGTTCGGGCATCAGCTGATTCACCGCACGGCAGCTGGAGCAGCTCACAGACTCCGCCTCGTAGGGGACCTGCAGTTGCAGTGGTGCGCCGCAACTCGTGCACGGGCGGGTCTTCGCCATGGCGATTTGAACCGCGGGGTACATCGCGCCCAGACAATGCGACTCTTGCTGCAGCTTGAAGCGTTCGACCGCTTGCTCGATGGCTTGACGAGCGTCTTCGACACGGTCCTCTCCTACGGACACGAAGTCATCGCCGTGCGCGCGAAACATCCCCTCGATGCGCTGGTCCCAGCTGTCCTTGAGCGTCTTGAGCAGTTGCTTCGAGAGTGATTCGACCGCCCCAAGTGCCGCGCGGATTGGACCGAGCTCTCCTGGGCGCTGTTGCATCAGGTCGGCGATACCTCCAGCAGCCTCGGCGAAGACTGCCTGGAGCCGCTCATGGAGCTGTGAGACGAATCCGTCCAGGCGTGCGATGAGTGCCTGCTGGTCGGGTGTCATTGGCCACCTCCGGCGATCGCTTTGCGGCAGTAGGCGCAGCAGAAGTCCAGCGCACGCTCCTGATACGCGCCGCAATGGGGGCAGCGGAGCGTCACTTGGCAGGAAGCTTGCTCGTTGGACTCCCAGTTCTTGTTCGCTGCAGCGTTGGCGAAAATGCCTCCAAGCAGACCGCTCACGGGCGACGCTGGGGGTGCCGTGGCCTGAGTGAGTTGCTGTAGTCGAGCACGCAGCGAACCCGCCTCTGCTCCGTGCTGTTCTTGCGCCGAGAAGCTCGCGAGTCGCGCCTCCGCGTAGCGACGGAGCGCCTCGAGCACCTCGTCCAGCTCCCGCAATGAGATCGGCGTCGCCGTCTCGAGCGAGGTGCCAAGCCCATAGCTTTGCCGTAGGGAATTCCACTCGTCGATATTGAGGCCGCCAGCCACTGCCCGTGCATGGCGTTCAGCCTCGTCGACCTGGTGTCGCAGCCATTCTACGTTGCTCATCGGTCTCCTCTCGAGTCGGTCGCGTACGCGGAGCCGGACCTGTCGATGACCAATGACTACGGCAGACTGCCGCGCGCGTCGAGCTGAACCGAGTGCGACCACGCGGTCTGGTTCGAATCCGTGCGGCAGCATCCTGGGGAAATGTAGGTGCGCTGCTCCGACGTGCCGCTGAGCTGAGCGTCGAGGCGTGTTTGCTGCGTGAAGTCGGTCACTGCGCCAGCGGCGCAGCTAGCGTCACTTCGGAGAGGCCAATGCCGGCGAAACGACGCGGGCGTACCGTGACCTCCAGCAAGCCGTCCCGCGCCTTGGCGTCGATCTCAGGGCCCACCGGGGGCGGGTTCTTGAAGAAGTCGGCCAAGGCGATGCGCGCGACGTCTGCTGCAGCGTTCGGTGACGCGTGGGCCGGGATGGCTGCGGCTACCATCTCCACCGCGTGGGAGAAGCGGCCAACGAACAGCTGATCCGCGAGTGATGCGCTGGCGGGCGCCGCGTCTCCGCCGGTCTGGCTTGGCTCACGGTAGAAGGTCGTCGCGTGGCTCAAGATCGCCATGTCGCGGTTCCGCGCGCAACCAAGGCTGGTGATCCCGGCGCGCGCGAGCTCCGCCTGGGACTCGCTGGAGATGAAGGTCTCGACTGGGATCGCCGCGTGTTCGCCACGGTCTTCGATCTCGTGCACGGGGAGGCCGCTCATCAACCCGTCGCTGCCGCCGGTCATGGCGGTGCCGAGACCGGTGCGGACGTAGCTGTCGGCGCAGCGACTGGCGATCACCCAGTAGGCGCCAGCGAACACATGGCCCTTGCCCTTTGCATCCTGCCCAAAGGGGATCTCCTTCGAGCGGGACGTTTCCGTGGTGTAAGCGGCCCGCACCAGCACGCGGTTCAGCGCCAGGCAGACCCAGCGCGCGGAATCACGACCCGCGATAGCGCGCGCTGCTACGGCACGTGGGTCCGTGGTGCCCGTGTGGCGGCGCTCGGAGTAGGCGAGATCTTCCAGCTTATCGACGCCGACGAGCTCATGGCTAGCGCCAGTGACCAGCGGCGCACGCAGCACCTCGGCCACCACGCTCCACGCCTCGAGGGCCTTCAGGTCCGTCTGAGAGCTGCCTACGGTCGCGTCGACGATCACCATATCGACCGGCGCGCGCTCCGCCTCGTGGATGCCTTCACGACGCGCCAGGATGGTGAGCGCCTGAGTGATCTTGTCGTGGCCTTCACACACCGGGATCAAGTCGATCTCGACACCAGCGCCGGTGTTCGCGTTTTCCAGCAGGAGCCACAGGCCGCGCCAGGTGGCCTCCAGGCGCTGCGTCTCCGGGTGGCAGAAGATCGCGTCGAGTAGGTCCGTAAAGGTGCTTTCCACGCGAGAAATCGCACGGTCGAGGCTGTTGCCCAGCACGGCGCCCTTGGTGCCGCCAGCGCCCTTCACCACGGCGGCGATCAGCGAAGAAGCGGCGCCGGGCGCGACGTCCTCCAACGTCTGCTGCGGGGTCGCGATGTCGACCTGCTCGAGCAACGAGTCGAGGGCGCCGCTGCCGGTCGGCGCCGGAGCCGCCGCAGGCGCTGCCGCCGCAGGCGCTGCCGCAGTGTCCCCAGGAGCTGCACCGCTGGCCGACGCCAGGTCGCGGCATAGCTCGTCGTTGAAGCGTCCATCCGGGAGCACCCGTGAGAGCTGAATCCGTGCGGCATCGCGGTCGATGCGCCGCTCCACCAGGTTTTGCAGCACGCGGCGCGCGTCAATCAAGGAGCGCAACGCGGGCACCTGATCGATGATGCTCTGGGGCTTGAGCGACTTCATGCGCTCCCAGCGCAAGTCGACCCGAAGCGGCTTGTCGGAGAGCGCCGTCTCGACCTCGATGCTGAAGCTCGGCGCCAGCTCACTCATCGTGCGGTCGAAGTCGCTGCGATTCAGACGCATCACGTTGGGCACCGGATCCGCACCCGTGGAGTAGTCGGCGCCGGCGGTGACTTGGCTCACCACGACGATGCGGAAGGGACCGCCGAGGCCGCTGTCTTCGGCGACCGGATCGCTCTGAGCCGTCTTCGCGCTGCTTCCGCTGCCGAACTGGATGCCAAAGCCCGCGATGCCCCCGCCTGTCTTTTCGTCGCTCATGGGTCAGACGTAATACCCAAGCTGGCGGTGGGATTCCATGGACTCACGGTCTGTTCGGAGCCACGCAGCGCGGCACAATCTTGGCCCAGCGCAGCACTTTCTGGCACGGCCGATGGATGGCAACGCATGCGCGAATGCGCTTCGGGCGGCGACGTTTTCCCGGATTCGGGGCTCTGCGCTTCACCCTCCTGTGCTCCGCGTCGGCTTGCGTCGGGCTGGTGACGGCGTGTAGCCCCGGCGCTTCGGGTTGGATGGCTGAGCCGCTGGTCGCGCCGCACGAGGAGTGGCGGAACACGCCTGCTTACCTGGCTGCTCATGAGCAAAGCGGAGCTCAGCCCAAGCAAGCGAAGAGCGCCCCCGAGGCCGGGCCGAAGCCGGTTCAAGCGCCGCTGCCCGCGGGCTCCACGATTGGGCCAGGCCGCGGGGAAGGGCAGCGCTCCTTGGGACCGGAGGACCTCACCCCCAAAAAGCCTGGCGCCTCGAACGCTAGCTCACGCCGCTTGCCGACGGGCAGTGCCGGCGGTCGCGTGATCGGCACCTTCAAGAACACCTACTACGACTTTCCGGCGGAGTCCGAGCTGCGCGAGGGGCGCTCGGTGTCGCTGTTCAACGCTAGCTGCCAGCAGGTGGCGTCGGTGCCGCAGCAGTTCTTCGAGCGGCTCTGCGTGCAGGGCAGCGGCATGCTCTCGAGCGGCGACACGCTGAGCTTTGCCAAGCGCGACTGCAGCTGCGCGGCGACCTGTAGTCGCACCGGTCAGCGTCTTTGCTTCGATCGCCTTGACTCCGAAAAATTTCCGTGGGGAAGAGGCTCTACGGGGCGCCCCATCGTTGCCTTGCGCACCCTGGCCGTCGACCCCAGCGTCGTACCCATGGGGAGCCTGGTGTACGTGCCGGAGTTTGACGGAGTGAGTCTGCCTGGCGGTGTGACTCACGACGGTTGCTTCGTGGCTCAAGACCGTGGGATGTGGGTCAAGGGGCAGCACATCGATGTCTTCGCGGGCACCGCCGAGATGCGCTTGCACCTCGAGAAGCAGCTACCGACGAACCGCGGTGTGCACGTCGTGCTCGATAGCCCGCGCTGCCACAGCGCTGCGTTGAACCCCTGAAATTTCGGCGTGTTCGCCAAATGGAAAAAGCCGCGTGGCAATCAGCCGCGCGGCTTTCATTTCTTGGGGGTGAGGGCTCAGTTGCTGCCCGCGCTACCGCCCGTGGTCCCAGCGGTTCCGCCCGTACCGGCGCTGCTGGTTCCGCCGCTGCCGCTACTACCACCGCTGGCTGACGTGCCGCCGCTGGAGGTGCCACCGCTGGCCGACGTGCCGCCGCTCGAGCTTGTCCCCGCGGAACCACCGCTGGCTGACGTGCCGCCGCTCGAGGTGCCACCCGTCGCGCTGGTGCCGGCGCTGCCGCCGGTCCCTGCGCTACCGCCAGCACCGGCCGCGGCGTCAGTCCCGGCGTCCGCCGAAGCGTCGACGGTTGCGTCGGCTCCGGCGTCGGAAATCGCCCAGTCGTCGCAGGTGTCCGCCGCGAAGGCCGCCGCGCGGATATTGTCCGGACAGCTCTCGTAGATGCTGCCGTTCAAGGTGATCCAGTACTCTTCCGTAGCGGAACTCAGCTTGTACACGGTGAGGTCCGCGGGATCCTTCACGCGGACACAGCCGGGTTCACTGCTTTTGCTTGCTTCACGGCCTTTGCAAGAGATCACCACGTTGGACTGCAGGCAGGTGCCCGCGCCTTCGTGGAGCGCGCCGTAAATCGGAGGGCAGTTGCCTGGGCAGGTCGAGGCCTGCTCGGAGCATGTCTGCTCGCAGCCACCTGCCGACGCCAGCACGCCGACCAACAGAATCCCCCCGAGCGCTCCGCTAAGTTTACTCAAGCCCATGACTGTCCCAAGCCTAGCACCAGTAGACTGCTCCGCGCCTCGCGCCGACTACCAGCAGACCATCGCGCCGGAGTAACCACACTCGGGGCGCGCCATCAGCGCGTAAGTCATTCCCGTCAGGAATCCAAAGCCGAGGCCCATGCCGCCACCGATCACAATCTGGTCGGCGGAGTTGAAGTCGCCGGCGCCGCGGCCAATCGCGGTGATCAAGCTGAAGACGGCGGGGACCGCGACGTGCCCCGCGAAACTGCCACCATTGAAGCGACCGTTGCTCCACTTGGTGGTGTCGAAGAGGAAGACCGCCGCGCCGTGTCCCAGGCCAGAGAAGGCGGCGAAGGAGTGACTCGAAGGAGAACCGAAGGACTGACAGTTCGGGCCGCCTTGATTCGTCTCGTCACAACCCGGGCGATAGGCTTCGAACGAATCCTTGAGCACGAACTCGTTGAACAGCGTCAGCGAGGTGAGGGTGAGCACGGGAGCCAACGAGGACACGTGCCAACGAGCCTTCCAGCCAACGGTGACCTCAGGATCCGAGTAGAAGATCCGGGGCATCAAGGCTTCAGTCGCCAACGAACCGACGGCGGTGATGGTAGACACCGTACCCCACGTGTCGTCGCGGCTGGGAGTGGGCGTTTGAGCTGACGCCGAGCCCGCCGTCAAGCTGACCGCGGCGGCGAGACCGAGTGCAAGGCGCTTTCGCATCCCCCGCATGATCCGAATTCCTGGCCGCGGTGGCCAACAAAGTGAAGCCGGTGGCGTTCGAGGATCCCAAACTCAGGGCGGGGAGCAGCGCCAGGGAGGTTGCCTTGGGCGTCAGCGTGTGCCGAACGGACCACCCGTCGGGTTGACCGCGCTCACATGACGTGTGGTCATGCGGCTGCCCCCGCTGGTTTGGTAGCGCCCGTAGGCCTGGGCGAATGCGTCGCCGAAGAGCAGGGAAAAGACGTGCTTTTCCTCGCTGGTCAGGTCGCCGTAGCGCTGCTCATAGAGTTTCCACAGTGATTTGAAGCGGAAGGGGCCAAAGGTGGTGCCCTCGGGCTTGCGGGCGTTGGGGTCGTCGAGCATCTGCTCGATCGTCTGTGGGCTCAGCTCGTTGAGCAGGGACTTCACGCCCTGCATCACGCCGTTGATCATCGCGACGTGATGGGTCATCAGATCCGCCAAGGTGCCTTCGATCGCCCGGGGCGCGTCATTGACGGGTGATTTCCAGTCCAGCAGCCCGGCGGCGAGCTCTTGGGGGTCCTTGGCGCGGCTCACGATTTGTGAGCTTCCGGTGACGTCCACCGCTCCAGTGATTTCCATGTCCGAGCGGAACTGACGGTAGCCATCCCTCAACGGCACGAACGTCTGCAGGAAGATGGACAGCACTTCTCGCAGCTTGGTGAGAAACAGCACCAGATCGTCCACGCTCTCCGGGGTGCCGCGGCTCGGCACGAGGTCGCTCGCGAGCTCCTTCAAGCCTTGCAGCGCGACTGCTTCTTCCCGCGTGGTTGTGCGAGGAGCGTGGGGAATGGGCGATCCGAGGGACGCCGCGAGCCGCTGAAAGTCGGGTTCCTGGAGCAGCGCAGGCATCTCGCGAGCCATCGCCTGGAGCGCTGCGACCCGCTGCTCCGGAGGAAAGCGCCCGATGTGCTCGTTGATGTTGGTCATCAACTCGGTCCACCCCTTGCGATACGCCGCGTAGGTTTGGAGGTGGGCGGTGGCGGCGGCTGGCGGCGCAGGGCGAGCGGATTCCAGCACTTGAGGCGACGCGTAGCTCGCGACCCCGAAGCGTCGGGCGCTGGTCGGCTCTGGCTCGACTTGGGTGGAGTAGATCGTGATCACCACGCTCACGATCGCGAACTCGTAGTTGTGTGCCTGCAGGCTGATCACCTGGTTCGGCTGTAGCTTGCCCGTGGAGCGCAGCATGGTGCCGTTCGTGCTGCCCAGGTCGCGCAGCATGATCTCGCCGTTCTGCGACTCGATCACCGCGTGGAAGTCGGAGACGAAGGGCAGGTCTAGGCGCAGGTCGTTCAGCGCGTTGCGGCCGATGCGGATCGGCAGCTTGGCGAACGTGCGCTCCAAACTCGAGCCAGTCTTGGTGTTGGTGACGCGCACGCCATAGCCGGCTGACACGTCGTGGAGTCTATCAGGGCGCTTTCACCACGGCTAGCAAGTGCCCCGTACGTTGCGTCACCGGGATTTTCGGCTGATTCCTCGCAGGGCCGCACCACAACCCTCGAGCCCTGGTCCTTTGGTCCGAGGTCCAAGCTCGAACCCGACCGGGTGACCCATGTCTCGCTTCCGTGGGCCCTGGTGATTTACTTTCGTTGGTTATTTCTACCGACGAGACCGGTTGTGCGAAGTTCCAGCCATGCAGCGTCAAACGGTGGCCAAGGCATGCGCCGTGGTGGCCGGATTGGTAGTCGGCGGCGGCTTGGCGGTAGCTCGGCCGGCTGCAGCGCCGCCAATGCCGATCGCCAAGCTCGAGCCGCGCCCAACCCGCGTCGTCAAGCCGCGCCCCAATCCAGCCAGCAATGCGCCTTCGAATGAGGCGCTATCTGGGATCGCACGGCTCCAAGCCTTGGAAGCCAAGCTCGACTCCAAGTCGGAAGAGCCAGAGGTCGACGAGGGGCACTCGGGTCTGACGCCGGAGGAGCGCGCGGTGATGGCGCAGGGGACGCCAGACTGGACCAAGGCCTACGCGCTGCCGGATCTACCCGTCGACTACAATCCGCTGGTTCAGCAACAGGTCGCGAGCCTCACCTCCGATCCAAAGCTGCGGAAGCGAGTGGAGGCGGCGCTCAAGGCGAGCGGACGGTACTCGCACCTGGTGCTGCAGATCCTGAGGGAGAATGCACTACCCGAGGACTTGGTGTCAGTGGTCTTCGCGTCCAGTGGCTTCCAAGTCGACGCGGTCTCGGCACGTGGTGACGCGGGGCTCTGGCAACTCTCTCCCACAGAGGCCGTGCTCTACGGCTTGATGGTGAAACCGAACTACGACGAGCGCCGCGACGTGGAGCTGGCGACGCGCGCCGTGGCCAAGCGGCTCGCTGACTTGCACGAGAAGTACGGTACCTGGGAGCTCGCCTTGGCGGCGTTCCACTCGGGTGACGCGACGATCTCCCGTGTGCCCGATGTGGGTGAGAAGAGCTTCTGGGAGCTGCTCTCCAGCGACGGCGAGCTGCCCAAGTCTGCAGCTGAGTACGTGCCCTTGGTGCTCGCCACGGCGCTGGTGCTCAAGAACCGGGACTCGTTCCAGCTCGATACGAAGCCAGATGCACCGATCTATCCCGCGCGGATGCAAGTGCCTGCCGGCATGGATCTGTCACTCGTCGCCCGCGCTTCTGGCACCAGCCTGGACCAGATCCGCATGCTGAACCCCTCGATTTTGAGCGAGTTCGTGCCAAGCGTTACGCGCGACCTGACGATTCAGGTGCCTTCGGGCAGTGCGGGACGCGCGCGCATGCTGCTCGCTCAGGTGATGAGCGGCTACGGCTCTGACGACCTACATCGTCACGTCCCGTCCAGCTTCGACTGGGGGCGAGATGAGCTTCCTTCTGCCCCAACGGAGTTCGCTCCTCAGCTGAGCGCCGCAAAGCGCAACAAGGCAAGGGACAAGGATCCGTGGCTGCTCCCAGCGCTCGTACCGCCCCCTGGTCAGGCCGCGGATGTTTCGAAGGCGCCGACTCCAGCAGAGCCCAACGCCAAGGCGACCGATTCCTCGGCGCAGAGCGACGGCACGAAGAGCGCCAAGAAGCCCGCCAAGAAATCTGACTGGGCGGCGGTAGCAGCCGGAAAGAGCGCTGCTTCGGGCTCTGGGAAGACTCAATGACCGCAGCTGGCCGTCGGGGCTGTGGGTTCGCACTCCCTTCGGCTATCGTGGGCGGCCCTCGAGGGTGGGCCTCGAGGAGAGCCGACATAGAGCAGGGGAGAACATGCTGATCGCCGACCCGCGTACACTGCTGCGGAAGCTGAACACGACTTGCACGAAAGCGTTCGAGGCCGCGGCTTCGAGCTGCGTTTCGCATCGCCACTACGAGGTCACCGTCGAGCACGTCTTGATGGCGCTCTTGGAGGACCCTCAGAGCGACGTCACGTCCGCGCTGGCGCACTACAACGTCAACGCTGAAGTGTTCCATGCGACGCTCGGGCGTTACATCGGGGAAATGAAGTCGGGGAATCCCGGCAAACCCACTTTCAGCACCCTGCTGCTCGAGTGGATTCAGGACGCGTGGATCTACGCATCCACCGAACTGGGAGATTCGCTGCTGCGCTCCGGCGCATTGCTCGTGCGGCTGGTGCAGTCGCCCAATCGCTACTTGCCGGTGGAGTTCCCGGCGCTCGAACAGATCCCGCGCGACGAGCTGCGCAAAGATCTGCCGGTGATCGCCGCGATGAGCGGCGAAGCGGCGCAGCAAGCCGCCGCCACCCAGAGCAGCGCCCAGTCTGCGGGCCCCGGTGGTGCCGCCGGCGCGCCTGGGGACGGACCGCTTCAACGCTTCTGCTCGGACCTGACCGCGCGTTTCCGCAACGGTGAGCTCGACCCCATCTTTGGTCGCGAGCGTGAGATCCGACAGATGATCGAGATCTTGGTTCGTCGACGTAAGAACAATCCCATCATCGTCGGTGAGGCGGGCGTCGGTAAGACTGCGCTAGTCGAAGGTCTCGCCCAACGCATCGTTGAGGGCTCGGTCCCGGACCAGCTGAAGAACGTCAAGGTGATGTCCCTGGATCTCGGCGCGCTGCAAGCGGGCGCCGGCGTCAAGGGTGAGTTCGAGAACCGCCTCAAGGGCGTGATCGAAGCCGTGAAGTCATCGCCCACGCCGATCGTGCTGTTCATCGACGAGGCCCACACCATCATCGGTGCCGGCGGCTCTGCCGGCGGTGGCGACGCAGCGAACCTGCTCAAGCCTGCGCTGGCGCGCGGTGAGCTGCGCACCGTGGCGGCGACCACCTACGCCGAATACAAGAAGTACTTCGAAAAGGACGCTGCGCTCGAGCGTCGCTTTCAGCCGGTCCACTGTGGCGAGCCGTCAGTCGACGTCGCAACGGTCATGCTTCGCGGCGTGGCGCCAAAGTTCGAGGAGTCTCACGGCGTCGTGATCCGGGATGAAGCGGTGGTCGCAGCCGTCACGCTGTCGAGCCGCTACATCAGCGGTCGCCAGCTGCCGGACAAGGCCGTCGACTTGCTCGATACCAGTGCTGCCTACGTGAACCTGGTGCGCAACGCTCCCCCTGCGATCCTCGAGGATACGCAGGCCGAGCTAGCTGCTGTCGAGCGCGAACTCGAGGCCATGGACCGCGATGAGAAGGCTGGCGTGACTCCCGCGGCCGATGTCCGCAAGGAAACAGAAGAGAAGAAGGCGGCGCTCCTGGCGAGCGTAGCTGAGCTCGAAGAAAAGGTCGCGGAGCAACGTAAGATCGTCGATCGCATCGACGAGCTGCGCGGGCAGATCAAGCTGGCTACCGAAGGCGCGGAGCCGGCGGCAGACGACGCCCAAAAGAAGACCGAAGGTGACAAGGCGGCGGAAGCCGGCGCTGCACCGGCAGAGAAGATCGATGTCGAGGCGGCACGAGCGAGTCTGCGCGAAGAACTGGAGAAGCTGCGCAACATCAAGGCGGAAGATCGCCTGGTCGCTGCAGACGTGGACGAGTCAGCGGTATCTTCTATCGTGGCCGACTGGACGGGTATCCCCGTCGGCAAGATGGTGAAGGACGACGTCGACGCGATCGTGCACCTGGAAGATCGCATGCAGGCGCGCGTGCGCGGTCAGGACATGGCGCTGGC
Source organism: Polyangiaceae bacterium (assembly GCA_020633205.1). Lineage (NCBI taxonomy): Bacteria > Pseudomonadati > Myxococcota > Polyangiales > Polyangiaceae > Polyangiaceae bacterium. The sequence continues at coordinate 90,862 of JACKEB010000019.1, read as the reverse complement.
CGCGATTGCTCGCGAAGTACGTGCAGCACGCTCCGGTCTCAAGCCCCCGAACACGCCCCTCGGTGTGTTCCTGCTAGTCGGGCCCTCCGGTGTGGGTAAGACCGAGACCGCGCTCACCTTGGCGGATCTGATGTTCGGCGGTGAACGTTTCGTGGTCACCATCAACATGAGCGAGTTCCAGGAGCGCCACACGGTGTCGCGCTTGATCGGCTCTCCTCCGGGCTATGTTGGCTACGGCGAGGGTGGCGTGCTCACCGAAGCCGTGCGGCACCGTCCGTACTCCGTCGTGCTGCTCGACGAGGTCGAGAAGGCCGACAAGGAAGTGCTCAACCTGTTCTACCAGGTGTTCGACAAGGGCATGCTGAGCGACGGCGAAGGCCGCGTGGTCGACTTCAAGAACACGATCGTGATCCTCACCAGCAACCTGGCAACGGATCTGATCACGACGACGGCGGCACCCGATGAGGAGCTGCCGGACTACGAAGAACTCACCACCATCATCAAGCCGACGCTCAGCGCGCACTTCAAGCCCGCGCTGCTCGCGCGCATGACGGTCGTGCCTTACGTGCCGATTCGTCCCGACGCGCTGAAGGGCATCGCGCGCATGAAGATGGGCGGCATCGTCTCTCGCGCCAAGGCGGCTCACGGTATGGATCTGCAGATCACCGACAAGGTGATCGATGCCATCGCCGATCGTTGCCAAGAAGTGGAGAGCGGCGCGCGAAACGTGGATCACATCCTGCGAGGGACGGTGATGCCACTGGTCTCGAGCGAGATCCTCAAGAGCATCGCGGCTGGCGAGGAGCTCGACAAGATGCAGCTAGATCTCGACGATGCCGGCGAGATCATCTGCGTGAAGGGATAGCGACGGATGAAGCGAGGCTTAGCGTTCGTGGTCGGAACAGTGGGGTTGGTGGGGCTGTTGCTTTCACCTCCTGCCTGTTCCCCCACGGTCTTACCGGTGAAGGAACCTGACGACTGCAAGTTCCAGGAAGTGACGCTCGACATCATTTCCTCACCGGATATCAACCGTGCGGAGAACGGTGAGGCTCGCCCAGTCCAGCTACGTGTCTACCAACTTAAGAGCGACACCAGCCTTCAGAACGCCTCGTTCGAAGACGTGTGGAAGAAGGAAGAGGAGATCCTCGCCGATGACCTCGTCAAAGGTGAGGAGTTCCCCGTCTACCCGAACACCCGCACGGCCCTGAAGTTCGAGCGCGACGACTCGGCCCAGTACGTTGCCGCGGTAGCTTTGTTCCGCAACCCCAAGGGGCGGAGCTGGTACACGGTTTTCGACCTGCCGCCCGCTCCAAGTGAGGGGGCCTGTGGTCAGGAAAAGTGTGAAGGCGAGGACTGCGAGGACGCAGGACCCCCGCCGATGCCGCATTTCTACGTGTGGATCGACGAGTCGCGTGTCGAAGACGGCGTCGAACATGCAGAGGACGTTCCTGAGGGACGGGTTCAGGAAGTAAAGTCCCAGGCGAAGGCGCCCTCCGGAGGGGAGGGCGCACCTGGGGCGCCTGCTGAGGGAGCCCCGACTCAGGGAGAATAGATCGTGAGCATTCGCAAGCCCGTCTGGACAGAGGGCCTGTTCATCACTCAACACCACTTCCAGCAGCTCGATGGCTACCACGAGCGATTGCTGGATCGGCGCTTGTCCGCCTCGGTCCCCTACGCATGGGGCGTGACCGAGATCCAATTGGACGAGCGCGCATTGGGTGCAGGTCAGCTGAAGCTCTCGCAATTTTCCGCAATCCTCCCAGACGGCACGCCCGTCACCTGTGGGGATCGCTCCAACGATGCACCGCTACGCGACATCGGCGAGGTGTTCACGCCTCAGATGCAGTCGCTCGATGTGTTCGTCGCGTTGCCGCAGGAAACAGAGACCTCGGCGAACGTCGATCTCGAGGACAAGCCAGGCGCGCTGACTCGCTACACCCAGGAGTCGTCGCGGGTCTATGACGCGAACACCGGGTCCAACGAGCAGAACTTCGGTTGGGCTCGCCCCAATGTCCGCCTGTTGTTCGGTGAGGAGCGCCGCGAGTCCTTCGACTCGATCAAAGTTGCCGTGCTGATGCGCAGCAACACCGGCGCCATCATCGCCAAGCGCACCTACGTGCCGCCGGTCCTGAGGATCGGCGCCGCGCCGTTTTTGACCACTGGGCTACGCCACGTGCTTGAGAACATGACGGCACGTATGCGGAGCCTGGCGGCTTCGCGGCGTCAGCGTTCAGAAGCGGCGATCGACTTCCAGGCCAGCGACGCCGCGAAGTTCTGGCTGTTGAGCACCCTGAACAACTTCATCCCGATCATCGCCCACTACGTCGATCAGGGGCGTTCCCATCCGGAGCAGGTGTACATCACGATGGCACAGCTGATTGGTCAGCTGTGCACCTTCGCAGTAAAGGCCGACGCAACGGAGATCCCGAAGTTCAACTACATGGAGCTTGGAGACACCTTCGAGAAGCTGTTTGCTCGAGTGCTCGCCTTGCTCGACGCGGTGATCGCCGAACGTTACGTCGAAGTCCCGATGCAGCGTCGTGAGGACGGCATGTACCTCGGCAAGATCGAGGACGGCTCGCTGCTGCGCTACGAGTTCTTCCTCGCGGCAAAGGGGTCGCTCCCGGAGGGTCAGCTACGGGACCGCTTACCGAAGCTGTCCAAGATCGCGAGCTGGTCTCAGGTCGGCTCGATCCTCAACTCCGCGATCAACGGAGCCAGGCTCGAACTCGAGTATCAGCCCCCGGGTGCGCTCCCGCTGCGTCCTGGAGTCGTGTTCTTCCGGGTGCACAAAACCCCCGAATACTGGACCGATATCCAAGGAACTGGAACCATCGCGATCTATCAACCGCTGGAGCCGCGAGCCGTCGAGCTTTCACTCTACGCAGTTGACCCGGAGAATCTGTGATTTGCGGTGATTCCGCGGGTTCCGGATGGTTCGGGGGGGAGGCGCGGTGTTTCGCCACCGCGCTCCACTCGCCGAGACGTTGTGTTGGAGTTTTCTGAGATGTGGCTGTCTAGCGCAGAGGTGATGTCGTGATCGAACAGATGTATTGGGCCTGTTCCGATGCGCTCACATTGGCGACTCAGTTGGGTACCGCTCGAGACTTGCCCCCGCCCGATGTGCTCAGTCAGCGCATCTCCGGCGTATTCGATCAAATGGCGGAGCGCGCCCGGGCTTCACGCATACCCGACGATGATGTGATGGAGGCGAAGTACGCACTCTGCGCGTTCATCGACGAGCAGATCTTGCGTTCAGAGTGGCCCGGCCGGCAGCAGTGGATGAGCCGTCCACTCCAGCTCATCTACTTCAACGAGAACACCGCAGGTGAGGGCTTCTTCACGCGTCTCGAGCAACTCGAGGCGCAGCCGCAGCGCGCCCACGTGCTGCAGATCTATTACTTGTGCCTGTGCCTTGGATTCCAAGGTCAGTACGCCGTTCGCGGAGGCGAAGGCGTTGGCGCGATCATGGAACGCGTCGGCGCTCGTCTAGCTCGCAATCTGCCGCGCAGCGATCAACTCAGCCCCCACGGTGAACTTGCTGGGGGTGTGCGATCTGCTGTGCGTCGCGAGGCACCTATCGTCGCGGCGAGCATCGCGCTCATCGGATTGGCGGTCCTCGTATTCGTTGTTTTGCGGGTAGTTGTGAGCTCCAGCGCAGATAGCGCAGCAAAGAACATGCAGAACTTTGCCCAGACCGGCGCAAAGTAATGAAATAGCGTCCGAGACGCTATGTGGCTTTGGATCTTCGCTATTCTGCTGCTTGCCCTCATCTGGGGTGGTGGGTGGCTTCTAAGGAGTTTGGGTGTACCGATTCCATTGTCGGCGCAGATCGGCTTAACCGCCGGCGTCGTTTCAATGGTCGCGGGCATTCTGCTGTATCGCCGTTGGCGAGCAGGCGCTGCGGCGCGCGCGCTCGAGCGCGAGATCATGAAGCAGACGGAGCAGCAAGCTGCGATGTCCGCTCCGGATCGTCGTGCCGAGATCATCGAGCTGAAAGCTCAGGTGGAGCGCGGCATTCAGGCGCTGAAGCAGAGCAAGCTGGGAGACCGCGGCCAGAACGCGCTCTACACCTTGCCCTGGTTCATGATCGTCGGTCCGCCGGGCTCCGGTAAGACGACCGCGATCCGCCACTCCGGCCTGAACTTCCCGTTGCTTGATGCGACCGGCGGTGCGGTGAGGGGTGTCGGCGGTACTCGAAATTGCGACTGGTGGTTCACGAACGAAGCCATCCTGCTCGATACCGCGGGCCGCTACGCCACGCAGGATGACGACCAGCCCGAGTGGTTCGCGTTCCTCGATCTCCTGCGGCGCTTCCGCACCAAGCGGCCGATCAACGGCGTCATCCTCGCGGTCAGCGCCAGCGATATCCTGGAGCAGACCGAAGAGCAAACGACGCAGATGGCGCGCACGCTCAGGGCGCGTGTCGACGAGCTCCAGAACCGCCTCGACATGGTGGTCCCGGTCTACGTGATGTTCACCAAGGTCGACTTGGTGGCGGGCTTCGTCGAGTTCTTCAACGACCTGAAGAAGAGCGACCGCGACCGCGTCTTCGGCGCGACATTCCCCATGGATCTCGCGGTGCAGCGCAAGCCAGAGGATCTCTTCGAAGAGGAGTTCGGGCTCATCATCTCGCAGATCCACTCGCGCGCGATCAAGCGCGTCGCGCGTGAGAAGAAGGAGATGCGGGATCGCGTCGTGCAGTTCCCCCTGGAGTTCCAGGCGCTGCGTACGAGTCTCACTGACTTCCTTCAGGCTCTGTTCGAGGACAACACTCAAGACGACAAGCCGATCTTCCGCGGCTTCTACTTCTCCAGCGGTACTCAGGAGGGTAACCCGGTCGATCGTGTCCTCGGAGGTCTGGCCAGGGCGTTCGGTCTGGCTCCTCGGATGGAGAGCGAGGCTCAGCTCGAGCCCAAGTCCTACTTCGTGACGGACCTCTTCCGTCGCGTGGTGTTCCCTGATCAAGACATTGCCGCGCGGACACGCAAGGAGATGCGTCGGCAATGGCTCTCGCGAGTCGCCCTCGGCGCGACTGCGCTGTTCGCCGCGATGATGATCCTGGTGCCGAGTTCATGCAGCTTCTCACGCAACCGCGAGCTCACGCGCACTGTCGAGGGAACGGCGGCGGACGCATCGAAAGTGAACTGGGTTGGCAAGGAAGCCGTCGGTGAGAAAGCCGCGGACCTGACCACGATTCGCGCGCTGCTCAAGCAGCTGGACTACTGGCGCGCGACGGACCCGCCAACGGGTTACCGCTTTGGCATGTACGTCGGCGACAGCCTCTACGAGCCACTGCGCGGGGTCTACGTCACGGCCATCGAACGCGGCCTCAAGGAGCCGACCCAGAAGGATCTCGAGGCGAAGCTCTCGGCATTTGCCGCCGTGTCGACGAAGAACGGTAAGGAATACAATGAGCGCTACGACCTGCTGAAGCTCTACCTGATGCTCACCTGGCCCGAGAAGCTCGACCCGGAGTGGGCGGCTCGACCCCTGGCGATCGCCTGGGCGAAGGCGCTGCGCTCTCCAGACCCGGTCGGTGACGCCGAGCATCTACTCCCGCACACGCGCTATTACCTCGATCTGATGAAGCGTGGTGAGGTGAAGCCCTGGGATCGCAATGACCCGACGGTCACCCGAGCGCGCAGCGCGCTGCTCAGGGCTCCGCGCCTGGATCGCATGTACGAGGCGCTGGTGCGTGAAGCCAACGCTGATATCAAGGCGATCAAGCACAGCGATGTGTTCTACGGCTCGATCTCGCCGTTCATCACGTACAAGCAAGACCTGCAGGTGCAGGGTGCGTACACCCGTGAAGGCTGGACCCGGGTGCGTGAGCTGCTCGGTAGCCAGAAGTCGGAGCTCAGCGCCGAGCGCTGGGTGCTCGGTGAAGAAGAGGCGCAACAAGAAGCCGACGTCGAGAAGCAGATCGTCAAGCTGAAGAACCTGTACTTCGAGCGCTACAAGATCGCGTGGCGCGACTTCATTCTCGACATCGAAGTTCACGAGCCAGAGAACGCCGAGACGTCGCTGTCGGAGCTCACCGCGCTCAGTGAGCCGGAGTGGCCCTACAAGCGCCTCATCACCACGCTGCACGAGAACGTCACCCTCGACATCTCTGAAGGTGAACTGGCGGGCCTTGCGGAGAGCGCGCTGCAGCATGCGAAGCGTCAGCTCCAACGCAAGTTGACACTGCAAGAAGACGCACCGGAGAAGAAGGTGCGACCGATGTCTCCGGTCGAGCTCGCCTTCAAGCCGCTGACCGACTTCGCGGTGCCCAAGGAGAGCAAGGACCCTGAGAAAGACGCCCAATCCACGGGTCTCGCCGAGTACCAGGGCACCATCTCCAAGCTGGTCGGTGTGCTCACGGACCTGCGTGATGCCGACGCCGCACCGGATCCTACGGCGGTTCTGGGTGAGTTCGAAGGCGCGTTCCGCGGCACTAGCGGCCTCCTGATGAGCCAGAGCGGCTTCACTCGGCCGATGCTCTCCCCGCTCTTGATGCGCCCCATCACCTTCGCGTGGGCTGGCGTCGTCAACGATGCAGGCGGAGCGGCGAGTGGTCTGTGGGAGACCAACGTCTGGAGCGTCTGGCGCGACACGCTCGCGAACCGCTACCCCTTCAAGAAGACTCAGCGTGATGCCTCGCTGGCGGACTTCACGGAGTTCTTCAAGCCCAACAGCGGCCTCCTGTGGAATTTCTATACGGAAAATCTCAAGGGTACCCTGAAGCGCAATGGCGACGGGTTCACTCCGAGCCGCCGCTTCAACAGCAGCGTCGGCTACACGCCGGACTTCCTCTCGACCTGCCTGACTCGCGGCGCCGAGATCACATCTGCCGTGTTCCCGAGCGGCGGCGAGACTCCCAAGATCAAGTTCGAGGTCAACCTGCACTCGGTCAGTCCCGACGTGAGCGAAGTCGCGATCGAGATCGACGGCGTCTCCCACGTCTACAAGAACCATCCCGAGCAGTGGCTGGCTGCCGAGTGGCCCGCAGAGAAGGTCGAGACACCGGGGGCTCGCGTGCGCATCCGCGGCTACAGCGGCCTGGATGAGGAGATCAATCGCCCTGGAGACTTCGGTATCTACCGCCTGATCGACGCCGCGCAGAGCGTGGAGTCCGGCACGGCTGGCGGATCGCCCCAAGGCGTGCCGACCGTGGTCGTGACCTGGTACCTCCGCTCACGCGATGCTCACATCAAGCTCGACTTCAAGCCGTCCAAGCGTGATCGCGGGCTATCGCCGATGCTGTTCCTTGGCTACGATTGCCCGCGCGTGATCGCCCACTAGGAGACACGCCCGCTCGCGTTGTTCGCGAGCGGGCTGCCGCAGCTCGGTATCGGCGGCACGGATCGCGCGACGTGAGTTCGAGGAAAGCATGATCGTCGGCTACTTCGGCAAGCTCCCCAAAGCAGGAGACTTCTTGCGCGGTGGCGTCGCCGGGGAACCGGCGAGCGGATTTGAGCGCTGGATAGAGCAGGGGATGGTCTACGGCTCCACGCGCCGTGGCGACTGGCAGCAAGCGTTCGATGGCGGTGCGCTGCACGGCTTCATCTATCGCGCTCCTCCGAACGTCGGCGCGGTGTCCGTGATTGTCGGGGTGATCCGCCCAAGTCGCGACACGGTCGGGCGCCGTTTCCCGCTAGTGATCTTTTCTCAGATCCCCGAGCCGGTGTTGAGTGGCGCCCCACACATCGCACCGCTGATGCTTGGCGACTTCTTCGAGCTGGCTAGCGAAGTGCTGCTGGACGCCCACGGAATGACCGCCGAGGAGTTTCGCGCCGCGGTGCTTGGCATCCCGGCACCACGCATCGATCAGCTCGCGACCTACATTGCCGAGTACAACGACTGGGTGTCCGCGACGCCGCTCGCGACACCCTTGAGCGTCACCTACGGGCAACCTGACGGCGCTGCCGCTCCCCACGCCATCGATACATTGATTCAGTGCGTGGCTCCGTTCATCGGACAAGAGCCGATGACCACCCCTTTGTCTGCGCGCCTGCCGCTCGGCGCGGGTGGCGTCGCCTCTGCCGCATTCTGGATTGACGTCGCGCGGCGTGTGGCGCGCTGGCGGCGCACGGTTCCCAGCGCGTTCTGGTCGGCGAGTGATGACGACGGCACGCTGTTGCTTCAGCTGGGCGCGACCCCGCATTCCTCGCTCGCGGAGCTCTGGTCGCCGGATCCTGACAGCGATCACGTGTGCGACCTGCGGCACGCTCCCCGACTCAGCCGCGAATCCATCTTGGGTCGCCTGCCGCCCGCCATCGGGCAGGCGCTGAACTCCCCCGGGCATCCGGTGGGCTACTTCCTTCAGGCGCTCGGTAGCTGAGCGATTCGCGGTTATCGAAGTCGCGCGGCGCGGCAACACTCTGCGGCAACAAACGCGTTCCGCCGTGTGCGAGCGAGGGGGTCCACGCGGCGCGCGGCGTTAGCGCCACAAATCCCATGGCCTCCCGGCCGCATGCATCAGTCGCGTTCAAACCACCGGAGGACCGGTGCTGAGCGCGAATCGAAAACCGTTTGTGATCTAGAAATTCCCCAGGTGCACGGGTAGCGTCTGAACCCGATGGCGGAGCTGAGGGAGACGCTAGCCGAGAAGATTGCGCCGTTGAAGGCGCCAATCCCCGGGGGCGAACCGCAAGGGATCGATGCGTCCTACGAACCTGAGTTCGAGGAGGTCAAAGCCGAGATCGACAAGCTTGGCTCGCTGGAAGGGCAGACGCCGAACTGGGGTCGTGTCGCGACGGTGTCCCAGGAGCTTCTCAAGTCCAAGACGAAGGACTTCAGGCTCCTGATTTGGCTCGCCGCCGCTCTCATGATCGAGAAGGGGCCGGCAGGGCTCGCTGAAGGCCTCCTCGGTATCCTCGAGGTAACGAAAGACCACAACGACGCGATGTATCCCCCCGCGAAGCGCGCCCGCGCTCGCGGAAACCTTGCGGGGTGGCTGTCTGACCAGGCGGAAGCGACTCTCGGGGGTTATTCGCCCACGGGTGGCGATCGCGAAGCCGTTGCGCTGTGTGAGACGCTCTACGGCGAGGTCGACGACCTGCTCACCGAGAAGCTCGGCGAAAACTACCCTGGTATGGGTGGCTTGCGCGGTGCTCTGCGCGAGACCTCTCGTCAGCTCCCTGCGGAACAGAAGGCTGCTCCTCCCCCCCAGGCAGGCGCGCCTGCTCAAGCAGCCGCGCCCGCTCAAGCAGCGCCTCCAGCAGTGGCCGCCGCGCCTGCCATGGCGATGGCGACGCCCCAAGACGCCCAACGCGCGCTCAAGCAGACCTGCGTCGAGCTGCGGAAGATCTCATCGCTGATCCGCAAAGGCGATCCCGCAGCCGCGATCTCCTATCGCGTGTTCCGCTTTGCGCTCTGGGTCGAGATCGCAGGCACGCCCCCAGCTGAGGGCAACCAGACCCGCCTGCCTCCACCGACCCCCGACAAAAAGCAGCGCATGGAGACCCTCGCGGGGGCCAGCAACTGGGTCGAGTTGATCGAAGCCTCAGAAGGTTTCGCGGCGCAACATCTCTTCTGGCTCGACGTGCACCGCTACACGGCGCTGGGTCTCGATCGAATCGGGGCCCTGGCCCAGGGAGCGAGAGAAGCCGTTGGCCGCGAGGTCGTCGCGTTCGTCGAGCGCTTCCCGGCGCTATTGACCCTCAAGTTCTCCGATGGCAGCGATTTCGCTGACTCCGGCACCAAGACCTGGATCGAAGAGGAGCAGGCCAAGTACGCCGGGGGCGGTGGAGGTGGCAGCGCCGCCGCAAGCGCTGCTAGCGAAGAAGACCAGCTGCTCGCGGAGCGCTTCGAAAAAGCGAAGGAACTCGTCGCGGGCGGTCAGGTGAGCGACGGTCTAGGCGTCGCCCTGCAGCTCGCGAACCGTGGAGCGGATGCTCGCACCCGATTCCGGGCGCGCCTTTCGGTTGCTCGTTTGGCGATCCAAGGCGGTCAAATGACGATTGCCCGACCAATTCTCGAGGCGTTGGTGCGCGAAGTGGACGCGCATCAGCTGGAGATTTGGGAGCCAGAACTCACGTCGCGCGTGTACGTGAGCCTGCTCACTTGTCTGGCGGATGTGAAGGATCGTCCTGTCGGTCCGCCCGGTGCACCAGTACCACCAGGAGCAAAGGTAGAGCCGCGACCGGAAGTCGCGAAATTCGCCGAGCTATTTGATAAGCTTTGCCGGCTCGACCCGGCCGCAGCGATGGGGCTAGCGGGCTGAGTTCGGCGTCGGGCGTGCTGCGTCTCTCGGGGCGCTTCACGCAGTACACCTTTCCGAGGTCCAACACGGAGTAATCGATGGGGAAAGAAGGTTCGGTAGCGCCTCAAGAGCGCGTGAACATCACGTATAAACCGGCGACTGGGGACGCTCAGGAAGAGGTCGAGCTACCGCTCAAGATGCTCTTCATGGGTGACTACACCGGACGCCCTGACTCGCGACCGCTCGAAGAGCGCAAGCCAGTCAACGTAGACAAGGACAACTTCGAGCAGGTGCTGGCCAGCCAGAACCTGAGCCTCACGATGTCCGTGCCCGATCGCCTTTCGGGTGACGATGGGGCGAACCTCAACGTCAACTTGAAGTTCAAGAAGCTGGCTGACTTCGGACCTGATGCGATCGTCAACCAGGTTCCTGAGCTGCGTAAGTTGATGGACCTTCGCGGCGCACTGACCGCGCTCAAGGGACCGCTCGGCAACGTGCCTGCCTTCCGCAAGAAGATCCAGGGCCTGCTCGAGGACGGGGACTCCCGCGACAAGCTGCTCGCTGAGCTTGGTCTCAGCGGTGGAGAGGAAGGCTGAGCATGAGTGAAGAACAATCCGCCGAAGGCGGAGGCGCAGCCGCGGAAGTAACCGAAGGTAGCCTCCTAGACTCTATCCTCGCGGAAACGAAGATCGCTCCCTCGGATGACGGCTATGCCGTTGCCAAGGCCGGCGTACAGGCGCTGATCAGCGAGCTGATCACGCCGAAGTACAAGAACGAGAAGATCGACAAGGCGTTGGTCGACGCGCTGATCTCCGAGATCGACGCGAAGCTATCGTCACAGGTGGACGAGATCATCCACGCCGAAGGCTTTCAGAAGCTGGAGAGCGCGTGGCGTGGCCTGAAGTTCACCATCGATCGGGTGAACTTCCGCGAGAACATCAAGATCGAGATGTTGAACTGCTCGAAGGCCGACCTGATGGAGGACTTCGAGGACGCTCCCGAGATCGTGAAGAGCGGTCTGTACCGTACGGTCTACACCGCTGAGTACGGCCAGTTCGGCGGCAAGCCCTACGGAGCGATCTTCGCGAACTACGAGATCAACCCAGGGCCCCAGGACATGGCGCTGCTCGCGAACTGCGCGTCCATCGCCACGATGTCTCACGCGCCGTTCTTCGCAGCGGCTGGTCCCAAGTTCTTCGGGGAGGAGAGCTACACCGAGCTGCCCAAGCTGAAGGACCTCAAGTCGATCTTCGAGGGCCCGCAGTACACCAAGTGGCAGTCCTTCCGTGAGTCCGAGGACTCTCGCTCCGTTGGCCTCCTATGCCCACGCTTCCTGTTGCGTCTGCCCTACGGCGACACGACGGTGCCGGCGAAGGAGTTCAACTACAACGAGAGCGTTATCGGGCAGCACGAGAAGTACCTCTGGGGTAACGCGGTCAACGCAATGGCCACGCGTATCGCAGACAGCTTCGCGAAGTTCCGTTGGTGCCCGAACATCATCGGTCCGACCTCGGGTGGTACCGTCGAAGATCTGCCGTTGCATCAGTACGAAGCAATGGGCGAGATCCAGACCAAGTGCCCCACCGAGACGCTCATCTCCGAGCGCCGTGAGTTCGAACTCAGCGAGGAAGGGTTCATCGCAATGTGCTTCCGCAAGGATAGCGACAATGCGTGCTTCTTCTCCGCGAACTCCTGCCAGAAGCCGAAGAACTTTGGTCAGTCTGCTGAAGGCAAGGACGCCGAGCTGAACTACCGTCTCGGTACTCAGCTGCCCTACCTGTTCGTCACGTGCCGCATCGCCCACTACCTGAAGGTGATGCAGCGCGAGCAGATCGGTAGCTGGAAGGAGCGCGGCGATCTCGAGCGCGAGCTGAACAAGTGGATCAACCAGTACGTCGCCGATCAGGACGGCGTGTCTGCCGCTGTTCGTGGCCGCAAGCCGCTGCGCAAGGCCCAGATCACCGTCGAAGACGTGCCGGGCAACGCAGGCTGGTACAAGGTCGGGATGCAGGTTCGCCCCCACTTCAAGTACATGGGCGCGTTCTTCACCCTGAGCTTGGTCGGCAAGCTCGACAAGACATGAGCTAATCGTTCGCGATTGAGCTCGACAAGGAAGCCGCTTCGCAAGAAGCGGCTTTCGTGTTTTGTGCGACCGTCACGAGCTATTGCCGTACGGCAGAATGCTGTACCCACCGCCTGTATCCAGGGCTGCTCCGTATTGTTGGGGGAGAGGACGCTATTCGTCGTCCGCGACCAGCTGGGGCACGACGTTTTTCGTGTTCTCCGCGAGGACGACGCGCATCTTCATGGGCTTCTCGCGCTTGGTGACGAGCTGGGTAGTCGTCCCAAGCAACGCACCACGGGAATTGCCGAGCTGAAAGCGCGGGGACTGATCCGTCGCGAGCGTGACCTCGAGCTCCGGCTCCAGCACACCGCGAGTGAACTGATGCACCACCTGCCTCAGCAGCGGGTAGTTTTCGCCACCGGGCATCAGCGCTTCGAAGTCCTCGTAGTCGACAGGTCCGACCTTCACGCGGAAGCGCCCGGCACGATCCAGCACGCGTTCCCCGATGGTGAAGTCGCTGTCGAGCGACGTGTTCTTCACTCCGAGCTTCACGCGCTGGTCAAACGGGATGCGCACCTGGCGTTCGACGAAAGGCTCGACCCCGACGGTCACGCCCGGCAGCAGGCGCCTGAGTGCGATCTCGAGCGTTCGGGAGGAGCGAGTACGCTGAGCCAGAATCGGCGCGAGCGTCAGCAGCAAGCGGGGGGGTAGCGCGTCAGAGCCGAGGGGTGCACCAGGGTCAACCCCCACGAACGCGAGCGCGCGTCGGGTGAACGGATCGCTACCATCCGTGCGGAAACCTGCGGACAGGCGGTACTTCTTCCAAGCGCGGAAGAACAGCGACAGGAGCCGGTGGTGAAAGATGTCGTAGAAGCCACGCAGCGTGAAATTGTCATCCAGCTCCGCCGCGATCACCTCCTCGGTGTACTTGAAGCAGAGCGGTGACGAGGCGCCGACGAGCCCCATGAAGTTCGCGGTCAGCTCGAACTGACGGTGCTGCACGCCCTCCTTGGGTGCCGTGATGTCTTCGATGTCACCCGCGGCGAACTTCAGTTCGGGGTTCACACGGAAGCGCAACACCTCCTTCTCGGGAGGACCCACGTCGCCAACGGCCTTCAGGTTCGGAGACACCCGATGCAGCAGCTGCACCGCCTGGAAGAAAGAGAAGCCCGGTGCCTCCTGCACCAAGCGCTCGATCAGAGAATCGTCAGGTTGCCGCTGCGCGCCGGCCATTCGAAATTCACCTTGGATTGAACACCGTGCACCGACGTCTTGGTGAACGAGTTGAGGGAAACGTAGCTCGCGAACAAGCGATCCAGGATCGCTCCAAACAGGAACATGTCGCCGTCGCCGGTAAAGCCGCTTTCCTCGAGGAAAATCTCGATGCTGAGGCCACGCACTGGCGCGCCGCGGTACAGTCGTTCGGCGGGCTTGACCTGGATGTCGTGGATCGCCTGGATGCGCAGATCGTTGGCGCGGGCAGCCTGACGGTCCACCAACCCGTGAAGGTTGTAGACGCCGAGCATCGCGCGCAGGGCGTTCTTCTCAGCCAGGCTGCGCAGGTTCATCGCCGCATGCGCGGTGACTCTCCACTGCAAGTCGCGGCCCAGTGGCGGAGGCACATGGGTCGTCACGGCACCGATGTTCTTGAACTTGGCAAACGCCGGCGAGCTTGGCGTCGGGGTGCGAATCTCGCCAGGACGGAGCGCGCTCGCCAGGCGCTGGTTGGTCGCCAGCAGGTCGATCGAGACGACATCTGCTTGAGGCAAGACACCGCTGTTCTCTGGCGTGCCGAACGAGATCATCATGTCGACGCCGGTGCCAATCACGGCCGGCCGCAAGTGCGTCGAGTAGTAGACCTGGTTCGCCGCAGCAGTACCGCCGATGCGCGTGAACTCGAAGAAGCTCGGAATGTTCACGCGTTCGCTCGCGCCGCGCGTGATCGCCTGAACATCGAGGATTTGGTAGACCTCACCGTGCCCAGGCTCCAGGCCCGCTGGACGTACCAGGAACTGCTCGCGGGTCTGGCTCAGGCGAATCGGTTCCGCCGTGGTCTTGAACAGGTTGATGACCGGTACGCAATGCAGCTTGACTGAGTCTTTCGTGACCTGCGGCGCGTTGGTTAGCGGTTGATCGAAGCGAATCGCGATCGCGAAGTCCTGAAGCTCTTCCTTCAGCTCTGCCAGGCGCGCGGTGTTCGCGATGTCCACGTACGCGAACTTCTGAGGCAGTACGTAGTACTCCTCGAGCAGGCGAAAGCCCGGGAACGCGAGGTCGCCGTACGGAAGCAACGCTTGGTCATCGTCGAACCCGACGGGGCTGATCGCACGCTTCCCGATCGAGATCTCCTGCTCTCGGCCACCGAGCTTGTTCGTCTCGATCAGCACGACGTCGCGGGTGTGCTCATGGATCCAGTGCAGCAGGCCGAGGGCCGTGCGGGGGTCACCTGTGAGGTGCAGCCGTAGCATCTCCGGCGCGACGGCAGCGATCTGAATCCCCGCGGCACAGCGAAAGTCGATCCGCAGCTGTTGGGTGCCGTCCGGGAGTGGGTCGAGGCGCGCATCGGCGATCGCCCAGGGTACGACCTCGCAGTCCGCACAGGAGGTAAACCGACACGGCGTTCCGTCCACCGCGATGCTCGAGAACTCTGATCCGTGCGGAACGATTTTCCGTTCGCGCAGCACGTTCGGCAGCAGCTCAAGCTCCAGGATCGCAGCGCCCGGGAGCGGCCGCGTCAGGTGAGGGAAGAGCAAGCCGGCAATCGCCAGCATGAGCTCTGGAAGCTCATCATCGAGCTTTTGCCGGATGCGGCCCGTGAGGAAGGCAACGCCCTCCAGCAGGCGCTCGACGTCCGGGTCTGCACCGCGGTCCGCGAGCATGGGCCCCAACGCGGGATACGCCTCGGAAAACTCTTTGCCTAGCTGCCTCAGGTAGGCGAGCTCGTCCTGGTAATACTTGTTGAACACCCCGCGTCGAGCTTAGTCCAAAGCCGCGTGAATCGGTGCGAATTGAGCCGACCGCAGCCCGGGCGCACCCAGGGTTAGCGGACCTTGAGCTCGCGGGCGGCGTTCAAGCTGGTCTCGAAGGAAATAGGTACCTTACCGTCCTCGCGAAGCACCTGCGCGCTCACTTCGAAGCGCAAGACGAGGTCCAATCCGTCGTCCGGTACGAAGCGCACACGGACGTTCTGGAGCCTTGGTTCATAGGTCTCGATGCTGTGTCGGATTGCCCTCGCGAGCGCCGTCGTGGCGTCGGGGAATCCATGCACGAGATCGCTCGGATCCATCACCCCGAAGTCGGGGCAAGTGAGCATCGACCCGAGGCGAGTGCCGCACATCGTCTGCAGATGTTCGAGGATGCTGTTGCGGATTTCGTGATCCGAGTAGGTGCGGCGAGCGACGGCGAGCTCAGGATTTCTGATCCGTTTGAGCAAGCTGTTCCCACGCATGACGACTCGAGCTTAGTACATCTGGCGAGCGGCGGGGGGCATCACGCTCCACCCTCGAGAACCTTCTCCACAAAAGCCAAACGGCCCGCACCGAAGTGCGAGCCGTGTGACCGTGAACCTCTGGGGCTCAGTTCTTCCAGGAGTCCTGAGCGGAGGTGGGGGTACCAACGAGGTGGTCGAGCTTGATGGTCTCGAACACGAGGTCGATGTACTCGAGCTCCTTGAGGTCCCACTGCGAGTGGCCACGGCTGGTGGACAGGTTGCCCGTGCCCTCGAAGCCGGTGGTGTACTTGATCGAGGCGACCGCGGCGTTCTCGATGGTGATCTCGTGGTAGATTTGCGGCATGCCCTGCTCGCTGGTCTCCCAGAACTCGAAGGTCATCGTGGTGATGAACTCGTTCGTGGTGCAGGCGTTGAAGAACAAGGGCGTGGTGCAGTCCAGGTTCTTGCAGATGCGGATCGGCTTGTGCTGACGACGACCGGTGGCGTGGGGGCCACGCTGCGGATCCTTGGGGGCCAGCAGCTCGTACTCGAAGCTGATGATCTCGATCTTGTCGGTGTGCTCGGTACGGATCGAGGTTCCGGGGAAAGCGCCCTGGGTTGCTCCGTTGGTGCCGCGCAGAAGTACGTCAAATGCCATGGTGGTGGTGCTCCTTGTTCCTGTGTTGGTCCGCGCGTTAGTCGCGGGTTCCTAATTTTGGAAAGCTGATCACTCGTATCCGCGTGGATACTTGTGGGCCGCGCCAAGCAGTCGGTCCAGTGGGCTCCGAGTGTTCGGCGGGTTGAGTCTGCCTCCCCCGTTCGTGACCAAGCCTTAAGCACTCTCCGTGCCACTCGTCGCAAGCCTGATAAGTGCGCGTTTCCTCACGAAACATGAGTTTCTCGATGCAAGCCGTTGCACTGCCAGCGGTGCAGGGATTTGCACCTGTGCAAGTCCCTGCATATTGTGGGGGAAAGACCTACCTCTAGCTGGCTTTCTTGGCCGTCTCGCACCGGTATTGGCAAAGTTGTCGCAGGATGGAAGCCAGGCGAAGACTGCGGCGATTTCTGGGGGTTGGCCTAGGGCTGGGCTCGCTGGGGGGTGTCGCGGCGTGTACCGACACGATCCCCAAGTCGTTGGATGGCGATCTGACGCGGAGCGTGGCCCCGGTGCCGGCTTGCGTGATGCGGTTGCCCCCAAAGGGCAAGAGCTCGAGCTTCTCTCGGTCGCTACGAGAGGAGCAGTACTGGAAGCTGGTCTTCCCCGCCTTCAACGAGCGGCGCCAGGAGCTACCCAAAGACTCGAAGGACTGCGCGGGCCACGACGTCTACTCCAGCGAGGTCATGCAAGGCGGCAGGCCCTTACGCGGCTGGCCCTTCCGCATCAAGGAAGGCGACGTGGTCTTCGGTGCTGGCGGGAGTCGCCTACGCCTCGTCTGGCTCCGCACGCATGCCTTCCCAGATGGCACTGCGGGTGGTGCTCTGGCGTTGGTGCGTACCCTGGACAACCAGGCCGAAGCCTACGGAGTCGGTGCGTATCGAGGGCCGCCGGAGCAATCCAAGCTGCGGATCGAGCGGATGGGCTCCGAGGTGATCCCCACGGTCCAGGCGGAAGGTTGTTTGCAGCCGAAGAGTCAGACCCCATGTGAGACCACGCTGCGGATCTTCCTGCCTCGTCAGGGTGAGCTGAAGGCGGCCGCCGAGCTGCCCCTCGAGCGCGTCGGCATCGCGCGCAACGCCGAGCCTGGCATGGGCGGCCCGATCGTCTACCGACTGACTTCCTCCCCCGAGTTCAAGGAGGGTCAGATCAACATCATCGAGCAGGTTTCCGCAGAGGATTCTCTCGGTCGTCAGTTGCGGAAGGCGGAGCTCCAGAGGGTGCTCTGGCTGAAGGAAGGGCAACTGGTGGAGAGCGAGCCTTCGCTGTGGACCCGGGTCTTCGAGACTGATAACCCGCCGGAGGGTGGGGGAGCAGAGGGCGACAATCCAGCGGAGGCCAAATGAGGCCGGGTCCGCGCACTGGTTCGCCTGCCAGAGCGCACGCGTTCCAGGCAAGAACCCTGCGTTTCTTGTCGATTTGGTTCCGCGCCGAAAAACCTCAACTAAGGTCTTACTTCGGGTTCCGTTGCTCCTGAGATCGCGATGAGCTTCCTGCGCCGCTTCTTACCGCTTGCCCTCGGTATCACGCTGTCGATACCTGTGTGTGCGCTCACGACCAGTGAGGCGCATGCTCAGAGCGTGCTGGACCAGGAGTACTCTGAGGGGTTCGCCCTGCAGACGCTCGAGCCGGCTCCTGCCGGTGACTGGTTCTTTGCTGCTCCCGACGCGAACGTGGGCGACACGCAGCTCTACGCGATGGCGTTCGGCAGCTGGGCCTTCTCGGCGCCGTTGATTCGCCAGGATCCGGTTACCGCGGAGAAACGCCGGGTCAACAAATACCAGCTCTACACCCATGCGGACCTGAGCTTGGCTATTGAGGACGTACTGCTCCTCAACCTGGACATCCCCTTCGTGCCTTATCAGGACGGTCAGGTCGGCGCGGCCAATGAACCCGGCGGCGGCGTGTTTGCCGATCCTCGAGTCGGTGCCCGCCTGAACCTAATCGGCACCCGTGTCGATCCCATCGCGATTGGTCTGGGAGTGGACACCTGGATCCCTGTAGGCAGCGAGAACGAACTCGCAAGCGACGGGAAGTTCCGAGCGAATCCCAAGCTGCTGCTCAGTGGGCGGCTTGGCGATCTGATTTACTCGGCATCGGGCGGCTACCTGGCTCGCAAGAACTACTTCTCCGGTTCGCTGGAGACGGGACCTTCCCTTACATTTTCCGCAGGGCTAGGTCTGATGTTCCTGCAGGATGCCCTGCAAGCAAGCGCGGAAGTCTACGGCTACAGCACCTTCGAGTCTCAGTTCGGCTCGCTGTTCTCGAAGCGTACGACCCCGGGCGGAGCGCTGTTTGGCTTGAAATACCGCGCGGGGGACATCGTGATCGGTGCCGCTGCGGGGCCCGGCCTCACCGCGTCTCCTGGCGCCGCGACGCGCGGAGTGCTCAGCGTTGCGTACTCTCCCGCGCCAGATCGTCAGGCGTCCCTCGACGACGGTCCGGGTGACACCGACGGTGACAAGATCCGAAACTCGATTGATGCTTGCCCCGAGGAAGCGGGCCCCGCTCGTCCCGAAAAGGACAAGGCGCGCTTCGGCTGTCCAAAGCACTACTTTGACTTCGACAAGGACGGCCTGGACGACTGGCAGGATGACTGCCCGACGGTCGCCGGATTTGCTCGCAGTGGCGGACACACCGCCAACGGCTGCCCAGAGCCGGCGCTTGACACGGATCAAGACAAGATCCCCGACGAGTACGACGCTTGTCCGGACGATGTGGGCGCAGCTGAGTACGGCGGCTGCCCCGCGCACAAGGCACTGGGCGCGGACGAGAAGTTCGAGATCATCGTGACGTCAGCCGAGGTCGAGCGCGTCGACTCGGACACAGAGCGTGTGGTGATTCACCTGAACGCACCGGTCGAACTATCGTCCACGAGCGGGGGCACGGTGGTGCGCTATCAGCTCACGGGCGCCAAGCTCACCGAGGACACCAAGAACCTGTTCAAGGAACACAAGGACGACAAGGACTCCGCGTTGTCCGGCGTGAAGCTAGAGCAGCTCGAGGGGCGCGTGATCCTCACGGTAATGGTGCGTGGCGGCGCCTTTGAGCCGAAGATGCGCTACAAGACCGACCTCGAAGGGGGCGCCATCTTGTACATCGACTTCCCGCGCCGCTGGCAGAAGTAGCGGACCGCCACGCTGCGGCCCTCATGGGGCACGCGCTGCGGTGCCGCCTCCCCCCAAAAAAAGGCCGGACATCCCGGCTGATTTTGAGGGGGTTGGGGGTGAGAGTGCGCTGGACGACAGCGCGCTCGCGAAGTGCGCGTCGGGGGGCTCAGGGGCGGAGCTAAGGCAACCGGTTCCAGCTGACGCGGAAGCCGTAGTCGAGCTCCTTCAGCCAGGTGGCGTACTCTGGGTCGCTGACTTCGAAATTCTTTGCGGCAATTGGCCCGATCGTGATGCGGTCGGCCTCTTCCGGGGTGGGCGCGCGATTGCCCTTCGTGCACTGTTCCATGAAATCCAGCTGGCGCTTGATCACCTTCGCCAGCTGCCAGTCGGGGTCCACCTTGAGCATGTCGTCGGTGCGCTTTTGCGCGTCTTGCAGCATGAAGCGCCAGGTGAGCTTGCTCTGGATGATGTTCGGCTTGACCATTGGATAGGAGTCCTACCAAGGATTGTCGCGCAATACCGAGATCAGTGGCGAACGATGCCGCCCTGATTTCCGTTGTCGCGAGGGATGAACGTCTGCTGACCTCCGCCAGGCGTGTCCTTGGGCTCGCCGCTGTGGGACCACGTGTCCGTCACTGGGGACGCGGTGCTCTGCAGACCTGATGCAGGCTGATCGCTCGAGGCGGTGTAGGAGCGGGGCTCGCGAGGCGCGATGCGGGGCGGAGTATTGCCGTCCGCAGGCACAAGGACGCGGTCGTTGATCCCGAGCTCCCCAGGCGTGGTGTTCGGATCCGTCGCAAAGTACTGACCGTCGCCACCACCTGGCCAGGCGTGCTGGTACAGCTGATCGCCGTTGGGGCCACCGCCGCTGGGCGGGATTGTGACCGCGGCAACGGGCTGATTCATGTCGATGCCGCGCACGTTCGACGCGATGTCTGCCTGGGACATGCCCGGGCAGTTTTCTGCGTAGTAGGCCTCTGCCAGCTTTTGCCGTGCGGCAATCTGCTCCGGGCTGTTGCCGGGGGCCGCCGCCAGGTCCGCCTCGGCGCGACTGACGCCAGCAGGGGGTGGTGCCGCTGCTGCGTTGCTACCGCCTCCGCCGCTGCCACCACCGCCGGATGGGCCTTGATTGCTTGGTCCGCCTGGACCACCAGCGCTTCCACCGCCTCCGCCACCGCCACCGGCGCCACCGCCGGCCCCGCTAGCAGAGCCTCCGGCACCCACGGTGATGCCCTTGTTCATCTGACCCGGGCTGCCGGTGATCCCTGCCATGCCCAGTTCAATGAGGACGGTTGGCGCGCCCATGATGGGGAACGTCGGACCGCTGGTGTTGAGGCTGCAAGTTTCCTTGAGCGTGCCTGGCTCGTTGCCGTGGCACTTGCTCATCACCGACCCCACGGTCATCACGTCCGCACCTTCGATCTTGGTGCGCATCGCCTGGTCGGTGATGCCCTCGGAAACCGTCCCAGTGGTTGGGTAAGGGAGCGGGATCGGACTCGGAGCCGCGGGGGTGGTACACACGCTCACGGCACAACCGATGCAGTTGTGGTTGGACTTCTTGGTGACGCAGTCAGTCTTGCAGGCTGTTACCTTGCCCATGGCCTCTCCCAGAAGGTACCAAGGATCGCCCTGCTCGGTAGCCCTGTTGGGCGCGCCTTGGATATAGTTCCCGCCGTGTCGAGTGTGCTGTCGCTTGAGAAGTTCGCCGTCGTGTCAGCGCGACTCGATGCAGGCATGCCTCGAGATGGGGTGCTGAAAGAGGCTGGCCTGACCCAGCAGCAATGGGAAGAGGAACTCGTCACCTGGTTGACTCATCTCTCTGACCAGATCCAGCGCCAGAACTATGAACTCTATCAGCGGTATACGCAGTGGTTTCTGCAAAACCGCCTTGATGCCGAGCGACAACTCGGATTGCAGTCCGCCCCTGCAGTTGCCGCGCCAAGAGAAGCTCGGCGCAACGAGTCTGGTGACTGGGAGTACCTGCGGTGGCAACAACAGGCTGCGGGAACAGCGCCTTCCGCACCGCCGACTGGTGCCGCGCCGCCAGCAATGGTGCAGCCTCCAGCGATCGTGAGCTCGGGGATACCCCCTATGCCAGCGTCGGGTGGAGTTCCGCCGATGCCAGCTTCTGGCGGAGTTCCGCCGATGCCAGCTTCTGGCGGAGTTCCGCCGATGCCTGCGTCAGCGGGAGTTCCGCCGATGCCTGCGTACTCGGTTCCGCCGATGCCCACGATTTCAGGCGTGCCCCCAATGCCGGGTGCTGTACCCCCGATGCCTGGTGCGGCTCCTAGCGGGGTTCCGCCGATGCCAGGCGCCGTGCCACCAATCCCCGCGAGTGCACCACCGAGCGCCGACGTTCCGCCGCTTCCGAGTTCTGGCGCTGTCGCTCCGCCACCTATGGTCTCACCGGTTCCGAGCGCTGCGGCGCCCGCTGAGCCACCGATGATTGGCGCCGTTTCCGCGCCCGGAAACGTCGCAGCAGCGGGCGGCTTTTTTGTCTCTCAACCGCCGTCGGCCACATCAGCGGCCCCCCCTTCAGCTGAACCCGCGCCTCCAATCACGAACATTCCTCAGCTTTCATTGGGGGACTACGCGATGCTCGCCGCCGAGATCGTCGTCATGCCCGAGCAAGTCGAGCGCGCGCTCGCGAAGTACGGGATCGGTGACTCGCGGGTCTGGCAAGCCATCCAGCAAGACTGGGAACAGCGCCTGCGCTCCGACGGCTACGAGATGGAGAACTATCAGGAGCGCTTCGAGTCTGCGAAGCGCCACTGGCGCAGCGTCTACAAGCGCTGACCTGCGCGCGACTCAGACGCGCTTGCGGTTCTAAGCTTGACTGCGGCGGCGCGAGCTTCGGGGCTCACTCAGCTTGGCTTGAAGGTCTTCACGAATTTCACTGCTCTCGAGGGAGCGCTTGGTCCAGTGTGCGTGCGCCTTCAGGTAGTCGTTCAACGGGACTCGCTCGTCAGCGAGCACTTTGTGTAACTCGCGACCGCCTTGAACCTGTCGCAGAATTTCGACGTAGCGATCGAGCTCGAGCTCCACGCCCGCGAGCTGCAGCTGCGTTTCGGTGAAGACTTCGGAGAAGCGAGTGATCAGCGGATTCATTTCGTCTTCCGTCTCGCCGTCCTCCGCCAGCCGGTCTTGCCAATACTCATCGATCTCCTCCCAGTCGTCCTCCGTGAGCGAGTGGGTCATGAGCAGGGACTCGCGTGCCGAGCTGTCCGCGGCGAACTTGGCGAGCAGCCTGGCGTAGGTATCCAGGTCGAGCTTGGGCTGCATTGCGAGGCCTAGTCTGCCAGTGCGTGAGGGGCAGACCAAGCGCCAGCGACCCAGAAGATCTCCAGTGCGCACTTGTCTCGGCGGGGATGGTAAACAGAAGGCGATGCAAGCTCGAATGGCTTTGGGGAGCGAGCCCATCGAGGTCTGGCAACAGGAGCTGGACTCGGCGCTGGACCTGCTCCGGACGCACACGCGACTGATCGAGACCGGCGCCCAACCGGGACCCGACTTCGAGACTCTGCAGTCGGACCTCGTGGCCACTCATCAACACCTGCTGCAAGCCTACGATCGCGAGGCCGACCCGGTGACCGAGTTGGTTGCCGCGCGTGGCTTTCTCGACCGCGGCACCGCAGGGCTGACGGGTGTCGCTGATTCGGATCCGATCCTGGCGGGCGTCATAGATGGTTTCCGTAAGGCAATTGTGCATTTGCAACGCGCGGAGGAGCGGGTGCGAAGCCAAATCCACCTGCCGCCACCGGAGCCAACGGATCAACTGGCCAGCATGCGGGTTCCCCGTCTCAATCGCCTCCGGCGCCAAAGGATGGTGCCCCACTGGCGTTTCCCCCCGGCACCACCGCCGGAGGTGACTGTCGTGCCCGCGGAACCGCTGCCGCCACCGAAGACGTTCGAAGAGCTAGACGCCAACATGGCGACGTTGAAGGAACGCGCGGCTGCCCGCGCCGAGGCCGCCAAGGAACGCAGCAAGAAGCCAGCGGAGACCGCAGAGGACCCGCTTGCGCCGCCCGAGCCACCTCCCGGATTCGCGCGGGATCCGCTGCCGAAGCTCTCTTCGGCGGAGTTTGCTCAGCAGAACGCCCGACTCTGCTTCGAAGAAGTCACGATGGTCGGCATGGCGCGCCTGCCCATGTTGAATGAGCCCTGGCGCTCCATGGAGACGTTCGATCAGCGCATGCTGAATTCCATCGACGCAATCATCGCGCTCGGTCCAGGGGCACTCTCTCAGCTCGAACCGTGGGTGGTCGACTCACCCGCTCCAGACCCGTTCCGAGTTTGGGCCATCACCATGGTGCTTGGTTGCGTCGAGGGTAGGGATACCTTGGCCGCTGCCGAGCGGGCGTTCCACCGCGTTGCACTGGCTGACGACGACGCCGTCCCACAGTTTGCACGCGCGCTGAAGTTGATCCCGCACACTGGGGTGATTCCGCTTGCCCGCAAGCTCCTGCGGGATCCGAAGCCCGCGCACCGCGGCCTTGGGGTGGAGGTGTTGGTCGAGCGCGAAGCGATCACACCAGAGGAGCTCGAATGGGCGGCGTTCGCGGAAGCGGAGCTGGCGGCGCCCGCGCTGCTTCCGCTGGCGTTGGCCAAACACCCGCGCATCCGGGATGCGATCAACCACGCCTACGCCTTACCAGGCGCTCGGGTACGCCAAGCCGTCTGGGAGGCGATGGCGGTCTCGAACGATCCTCGTTTCACCTACACGCTCTACCAGGAGCTCGGCGGAGAGCTTCACGATGACGCGGTGTTGATGCTTGGCGCGCTCGGGGGTCCACCAGACGTCGAGCAGCTGTTCAAGCTGTTCGCGACTGAAAAGCAACCAATCCTCGCATCGGCCCTCGGCTGGGCGGGAGACGCCGCACACATCGAGCCGTTGATGCAGACGCTGAAGGGCAAGGACGCTGATCTCGCGTTGGCCGCCGCCTTCGCTTTGGAGCGCATCACCGCTGCTGGGCTATTCGAAGAGGTCGAGGTGCCCCCGGAGCAGCTGGAGGAGCCCGAAGCTCCGGAGCCGATCACCGGTGATGAACCGGAACCCCTCGCGAAGCTGGTGAGCGACCCGCGTGACATGCCCGAACCCGGCTCCCCTGACCTGATGAATTTCCCAAGCGTCGAGTTCAACCGTTGGTACCGCTGGTGGAAGGACAACTCTCAGCGCTTCGTTGCCGGACAGCGTTTCCGCAGGGGAGTGCCGTATACGCCACTGGTGTCTTGGAACGAACTGGACGCTGCCCCATGCACGCCCGGGGAACGACGTATGCTTCAGCGGGAGCTGGTCTACCGCACTGGTGCCTTCGTGCCGTTTAGTGTGGAGTGGTTCGTGCCTCGCCAGGAGCAGGCTCTCGTGGCGTGGGAGGCGCCGGCACGTGCCGCCAGCAATCGGCCAGGCGCCTGGACCGTCGCATCTCGACGCTGAATTCAGGCGTTGCCGGCTTGAGCACGCCGTGAGGCGATTTCCACACGAGATTTTAGCCGCCACAAGTCGCCCCTTAGGTTGGCCGAAGCCCCCGGCAGGCTGCCCCAAAGGCAAGCCAGAGGATGGAGCATGCAGCTGAAGCTACCGTCTCGGGGGACGCGATCTTGCAGGCCAGCGAAGAGCGGCCGGATCGTTTCGGCGAGCTCCGGCTCGTGCCGCGCGATGCCTGCCAGCGCGACGAGCGCCGCATTGGTCGTCCAATCCACCGGGCCGTTGAGGAGCGACTCGAGCGCCGCCTGCCTGACGGAACCCTGCCAGCCTTCATCTAGATTTGCGATCAGCAGGCAGCTCGCGATTTGAACCCGTTGCACCCAGTCGTGGGGTTGAATGATCAGTTCGTACTCGCTCGAATCGGGGGGCTTGGGCAACGGAATATGCACCAAGCAGGCTAGCAGATCGCTGACGTTCGTCGGAGCGAGGGTCTGCGCCTGTTGCTTGGCTAGCCGCCACCACGCACCGAGCTCGTACGGAGTGTATGCGATGGCTGCGATCTGTGGTTCTACGTCGGCGGTCGGTGGAGGTAACGCCGCCACAGCAGTTGCCCCGTCGTAGCGCCAGACGCTGAAAAGTGGTTGCCCTGTGGAAACTCTCGGGTCGGGCTCGGGAATTCGCTGGATTCCCAGCGAGAGCTTCGCGCGGTGCCCGAGGAGCCGCACCCCAACGATGAAGCCCAGCTGCAGGCTGGGCGCGCCGAGCTGAGATACGTTCAAGCGAATGTTCGCAGCCTCCTGCTCGGTGTCCACGGCTGGATGCTGCTTCAGCGTCTCGATGGCCGCGCTCAACGCCGCCGTCTCAGGGTCGAGGGGAGTTGGCAGGTAGCCAACCCAGGCGGGCTTCTCGAGTCTCGACAAGAGCTCCTGGGCGCGCTGTTCGCCACTGGCAGCGGTTCTTCGAAGCGCTTCGAGGTGCAGCGTGTCGCCCTCGAGGAAGTAGCGGCACAAGAGCAGACTGCTCTTGGCCCACGCCTTGTCAGGACGCAGCGCTAGCGCTTGCGAGTAGGCTTCGCGAGCGCGTTCGAACTCGCCCAGGGTGAGCTGGATATCGCCCAGATCCAGGAACGTCGAGGCCTCGTTCCGCTCGAGCTTTGCTGCCTGTTCCAGATGCTTGATTGCTGCGGGGAAATTAAACTGTTCCCGTTGCACCGCGGCCAGGGCCACCAACGTTCTCCAGGTGCGTTCCACGCTCAGCAACTGTTCCGCGATCTCTGCCGCTCGTCGAAGCTTGCCCGCCTGGCGGAACAGCGTCACCACGTAGAGGCCGAGCTCGACGTGCCGCGGCGCTTTGCGCTGAAGCAGCTCACCAACCACCAGCACGGGCGTCGTACCGGCGTCTCCGAGGTGCGCTTTCCCGGTGCGAACCGCCAAGGCTAGCTTCTGACTCAGCGCGCCGAGGGTGGTCGCGTCAATGGGTCCGTCGTGGGCATCTAGCCAGCGGGCTATCCAGACCCACGTGGGGATGCCAGGGACCGCCGCCAGTACGTCCAGCATCAAGCCGGTCGCGTCGATGCTGCGACCCATTTCCCCGAGGATAAACGCGTGGCGAACCGCAACGTTCAGGTCGAGCGGGTTGCTTAGAGGGGCCAGTGCCAGCGGGTCTTCCACGTCGCTCAGCAGCCGGCGCATCATCGTCTGGTACGCCGGGTTAGAGGGCTCGGCCAACAACAGCTGCGTGAGGTACTCAGCTGCCGCCTGGTGTTCCCCGGCGGCCAAACAGCGCTGCGCCTCCGCATTGGCGCGCTCTAGGACTTGCTCTCGGCTCTCTCGTTCACCGGCCGACGTCATCGCGAGGCACCCTACCTTGGTCAGGGCGGTTGGAGAAGACGAGGAAGCGCGGTGTTGAGTTGTTCAGCGAATCACGGATGCACCTCAGCCATTTCAGCCGAGCGTAGGGACTCAGAGCGCAGGAGCGCCTCGACGGCGGTCAGCGGCGATGTCCGAGCGGCATCGTCGGCGCTCGCGTGAGGGCAGGTGTCGAGCATCGCTCGCGCCAACAAGATCCGACCACAGCGCTGCTCCAGGGCGCTTCGCAGCGGTTCGCTGCCTTGAGCGAACTGGTAGCCTCCAAGCTGACAGCGCACGTACGCCCACTCAGCCGCGTGCCTACGGCGTGAGCCAGCGCCTTCCTGCGCCGGGGCCAGCAGCGCGCGTACCCGCTGCGGGTCACTGAGTGTGGCGCACGCGGCCTGCATCCACTCCACCAGCCGCCGCGTGCGATCGCGCGTGCTCCGCCAAGCTGCCGAGTCCACCCGTCGCGAGGCGTAGTCGCCGAGCATTTGTATCCAGGGAGCGAGAGCGTAGGTGGGGGGCGCCGACGTGTGAACCTCTTGCGCGTTCAAGTCGGCGTGGGCCCAGGTCCAAAGCCAGTGTAGTGCGTCGGCTTGGTCCATTGCCTTGGGGATCTGAGCGACTCCGCGCTGGACCCAATCACGGAGTTCCTCTCTCGCGAGCGGCGTATCGGAGTCGAGTTCGAAGCGTTCGCGAAGCCGGATGATCGGACGCTCTTCGGGCAAGCCCGACTCATGCGTTGGCAGCACGGGCGGCACCGCCGGTATTTCTGCCAGGAAACTTCGTTGCACACACGGGCACTCGAACACCGGGACCGCCCACAGCTCACTCCCGTCGTCCACCAGGGTTAGCGGGTAGTCGTTGCAGCCGCGAGGCTTTGCGCCGCGGGCGTGCAATACGCAGCGCGAGTCTGCGTCCAAGAACACGCACTCGCCGTCTCGGGTCGCGACCGCCTGGATGGCGTCGTTGGCGCCAAACGCCGGTAGAAACACCCGAGCGTGCCGCGCTGTCAGGCCGGGGGGCGCGATGCCTTGGGTGGCCTCAGCTTCCGCGCGATCAAAAAGCATGGAGGAGTAGGTTCGGCAACAGCTGCCGGTGCCGTCACAGCCGAGCCGGAGCCCCGGTATGAGCTTGACCTCGCGCTCGGGGATGCGCGTGGCCCGCTGCTCGCCTGCGATTCCCCCGGCAAGTTCTCCGCGCTCGTGGAGCTGCTCTAGCAGCGCGCGGAGCTCGGAGCGCTTGTGCAACACGCCGCGACGGCTCGCCTCGAGGAACAGGCCTTCTTCGTCCCGTGTGCCATCTGCCAGCTCGAGCCACTCGAATCGCTCGAGGTCGAGCTCGAGCGCGTCGCCGCGAGCGTTGTCATGGAGCAGCAAGTGCGGGCTGCCATCCATTAGGTGTAGTCGGGGCAGCACATGATCCGCCAGGCGCGGTCGGTGGGGGGGAGGGGGCCCGGCAGGGCTGACCGTGGCCGCCGTAGACGATTCCGTGGGGGAATGTTGCGAGGCAGGGGCCGGCTCCGCTCCTGGCGCCTCGCAGTCGAGCAGCGCTCGGACGCGTTCGAGATTCTCGTTTTGCCGAGGACCTTCCGCTTGAAACCAGCGCTGAGAGAACCGCGCGTCGTCTACCAGGTACAGCCAGCCTCCATCGAACACCGAAAAGAGCAGCTGACGGGGGTGCCGGGCGTCTCCGGGAATGATGTTCGCGAGTTGCCAGCCGGCGAAGCGCGCCGCGTCGTCGATGGCGTCCGCGTCCACGTCCGGCTTGAGGACGACGCGCCGGGGCGGCTCAGCGGACACGGCCGGCGGAGCCAGAGCTTGGCGGCAGCCCCTGACCTGACACGGGCCGCATCGGCGGAGCGTCTTCGCCCAACGCGCGCTTCGAGTCCGAGGTCTGCCCGACGATCAACACCGTGCGCGCGCCAGCGTCGCTGCCGGCGTACATCATGGCTCGTTCGTGGGGCGCGTATCCCCGACGATAGGCCTCGAAGACCAGCACGAGCATCAGCGGCAGGGCCATCGCGCCCATATGCCCCACACGGTGGGCTGGGAAGTCTCCCTGTTGGGGCAACTCGAAGGCCCGCTGACTCCGCGCCGTCAAGGCCTGCCACTCGTAGATCTCGCGCATCTCGTAGGTCGCGTCGCCGAGGAGCCACCCACACTTGAGGTTGCTTGCGAGCATCGGCTCCATCGCTTTTCGCGCGGCAACGGTGATCCCGGCGGCCTCGTACGCGGATTCGTCGTTGTCCGGGGTCGCCCGTTCGTAGGCAACGCCGAGACTGTGAAGGGCGACGTGGGCTCTGAGCCCTAGCTTGTTAGCGAGCCGTTCGCTGGTCAGCAGCAGAAACGCTGCACCCTCACCCCCGATCATGCCGTCGAGATGATCCGAGGAGAATAGACGGCCGCGCTCTTCGAGCGTACGGATCACCGCAGGGTCATAGTCGGAGTGAACCGCGCCGACCACGATCACGTCGGCTTGCCCCATGTTTATCAAGTTTGCCGCTTCCTCGAGGAATAGGCCTGGAGCAGCCGGTCCCTCGACCCGCGTCTCGATCGTCACGTTCTCGTGTGCCAGCTTTCGCGCCCGAAATAGCAGGCTGCTGGCTACGCGCTGCGCAGCGGAAACGCCCGTCGCGTCGGTGGCCGCGAGCCATTCGTCCACGCATAGGTAGAGCTTGATGCGCAGGGTCTTGGCGTGCTCGCCCAGGGCGGCCATCGCCTCCTCCAGCGCGGGCATGGCGAGTTGAATCAGCCGAGCGTCACCGCTTAGCCAGGGTTCCAGTGTGGGCACCGAGCACAGGGTGACCAGGTTGTCGACGGAGTCGAGGATCGCGGATTCGCGCATCCCGATGTGGCCGGTGCGATAGACGAAGGCCGTCTCTGGGGCAGTGGCGCCGAGGCTGGTTTGGGCACCAACACCCGCGATGACGCATAGCGTGTTCATGAGCATCCTCTGTCAGGGAACGACGGCGACTTCGGAGACAATCGTGTTCGAGTCCTTCATGCGGCGAGGTGCTTTGGTCGAAGCACGCCACACCATTTCAACTGCAATAGGCTTGTCCGGGCCGATACCCAAGGTGTCGATCAGCACGGTGTCCAGCTGGGGCTTCACCACGAGCGGCTCCCGATCGTCCACCTCGAACTCGACTTGTACGCCAACCAGCGGGAGGTTGAACTGCAGTACGCCGCCGCCGGGGACGAGATTCAAGAGCTGCACGGCTTCCCCACCGCGGAACGGGATCTCCGACCACAAACCTGGTGACGCAGCCACATTGAAACGATCGTCGAAGTCCTTGGGCAACAGCGGCGCTCGCAGCTCTTGCCAGGCCTCGTCATAGGTGCCGGCGTATTTTCTGCGCGGCAAATAGCTGCGGCCCGTCGCTCCGACACCAGCGGGGGGAGGTGCGGTCTTGTAGTTCTGGATCGGGAACGCTGGGTCTTCGATGTGCGGCGCCGCCTGATGCGTGAGCACGCTGGGGTCGCGCACGCAGCCCATGCCTACAGGGTTGCGACCCTCCTCGACGATGTTCTCTTCGTCGCTGTCGTCGAAACCGCCCCAGGCGTAGTCATAGCGCATCTCCAGCGAGGAGATGGGCCGCGCCTCGCTCAGCCCGGTGCCGTTCTTTTCCCATACGCGAAGCCCGTACACCTTGACTGCCTTCTGAAGTTGACCGGCCCGCACCAACACGTCGAAGCTCGGCACGGCCTTTCCCTCGGGGGCATGAGCGGTCCCCACGACGATGACGTCGGTGCCGGGCTTGCGTAAGCAAAGGTCCGCCGGGTACGCGATGCTTGGGATTTCCGGCTCGCCCCAGGGCACATCGGCGAACCACAACGGGCGCATGCGGTGCTCCGGTGCCAGCTCGAGTGGCCCCGAGCGGTCATGGGGCATCTCCCAAGTGGCCTTGATGACCACTGCGAGCTTCTCGCCGTCTTTGTCCAGTAGGAGCTGGGGATGTGCGAAGAAATCCGTTTGGTTGTCCAGGGGGGGCTGGTCCACGTGCCGCAGTGTAGACGCATCTGAGCGGCTCGTGGGCGAACAACGTCCAGCCTGAGTTTTGCTCGATTCGAGGCTTCGTGCGGGGATTGTATCCGCGCGGTTAGCGTCCAAACTCGCACCCGGGAGTGCGAACAACCACAAACTGTCACCCAATCACAAAGTGGCTCGGTGCCGATCAATTCTCTATGGTTCCGGCATGAGAATGGCGATTGCCGGGCTCCTAGCTCTCGGTTGTCTGGTCGGATGTGGGGACGAGGGTGGCAGCAGCTCGGGGGTTGGCGGCACGAGCGGCACCGGCGGGACCAGCGGGGCAGGCGGCTCGTCAGGTTCTGGGGGAGCTGCGGGAGTGCCCAGTGCGCTTGCCGCCGGAGCTCAGCATGTGTGTGCCCTGTTTGCCGACGGTTCGGTGCGCTGCTGGGGGAGCAATAGCGACGGTCAGCTGGGGCTTGGGTCCACGGAAACGATCGGTGATGACGAGCCGGTCTCGGCAGGGCAACCCGTCGCTCTGGGGGAGGCGGCGATCTCCATCGGGGCCGGTCGCGCACACAGCTGCGCGCTGCTCGAGAGTCATCGCGTGCGTTGCTGGGGTTCGAATAGCGTGGGTCAGCTGGGAGTTGGCAACCGGGAGTTGATCGGTGACGACGAGCCAGTCAGCGCGGGCGGCTTCGCGGACGTTGGGGGTGAGGTTGCAGAACTGAGTGTCGGTGGGAGTCATGCGTGCGTGCTCCTCACCAACGGGAGCGTGCGTTGCTGGGGACTCTCCATGGCTGGCGAGCTTGGCTACGGAAACCTGGACACGATTGGGGACGACGAGACTCCCGCGAGTGCCGGCGACGTGCCTCTAGGTTTCACGCCGGATCACATTTGGGCGGGCTTCTTCCGCACCTGTGCGTGGAACGATCAGCAGGTGAGCTGCTGGGGGAACAACAACGCAGGTCAGCTCGGTCACGGCGACACTCTGAGCATCGGTGACGATGAGCCGGCGAGTGCGGGAGCGCTTACGGCGGGCTTTCCACTCCACGCGGTGGGGGGCGGTATCGCCCACACCTGTTTCGTGGGCACCGGCGGCGAGCTCAAGTGCTTTGGGCAAGGGATGGATGGCCAGCTTGGCTCCGGCGCTCGCGACAGCTTGGGTGATGATGAGCCGCTGTCTGCCGTGTCGCCGCTGATGATTGGCGACACCCAGAAGGTCGGCGGCGGCCAGCACCACACATGCGCTCTGAAATCAGACGGCCAGGTCCGCTGCTGGGGTGCCGCGGACGTCGGTCAGCTTGGCAAAGGCGACACCTTGAGTGTGGATTCGGCCAACGCAACCAGCGACCTGGACCTGCCTGCGGGAACTGATCTGGCTTGTGCGTTTGCCGCCTGCTGCTTGCTGTCGGCGGACGGAGTCAGGTGCTGGGGGAGCGGACAAAACGGGGTGCTTGGGAACGGCAGCACGCAAAACGTCGGTGACGACGAGCCGGCGAGTGCGGCGGACCCGATACGATTTGGGCTCTAAGCTCGTCCCAGCCTCCCAGATCGATTAGAGTCTGGAGGGGTTGTATGAAGAGGCTTGCTTGGCTGGGGTGCGTCCTCATTTCGGTGGTTGGGTGCTTGGCAGGGTGTTCGTCCGGAGACGTTCAGAACACTCCCAATGAACCCGTGGCACAGGTGGCAGGGGCGCTGACGACCGCGACGCCCGTCCTCGATGACGACATGCAGTCGGGGACGGACCGAGAAAAGAACGGTGACGCGCCCGCGATTTGCGCGGGCGTCGTGGGCTCGACCAACGAGACGGGCAACACGACCCGCACCGCGCTGATTCGCTTCAACCTCAACAATATCCCGGCGAACGCGCACATCGACACCGCGTCGCTCGCATTGCACCTGGAGGACTGCCTCGTGTGTGCGCCCCCCGCTGCAGGGATGCGTACCATCACGGTCCAGCGCGCCAATGGCACCTGGAGCGAGGGCACAACCAGCGTCGCAGGTGGCAGTGGTGGTTTCTGCAAGGGGGACGTTGGCACGCCGGGAGCCATCCCTGGGACCGGTTCGACCGCCACGGCGGACTACACTGCGGTGCCCACGACCGTAAATATCGACGTCGCCACAATCGTCCAGGCCTGGGTCAACGGGAGCACGAACAACGGCTTCCGGGTGTCCCAGACCAGCGGCGGCCTCGCCATCATCACGTCCAGCGAAGGCGCGACACCTCCGGCGTTGACGGTCACCTACCGCAACCCTCAGGGTGCGGCCTGCTCGCCAGACAGCTCGTCGAGCAGCGCCTGTTTCTCGGGTCAGTGCTGGGACGGGGTTTGCTGCAACACCAGCTGCGGCGGCGCGTGTCGAGCGTGTAATGGGTCCGGAACCTGCGTGCTCTCCTCCGGCACTCCAGCACCCTCCACCGGCTGCTCCAACTACACCTGCAACTCTGGTAACTGCCGCACGACCTGTTCGAGCGATACCCACTGCATCTCCGGTTTCTACTGCAGCGGCAGCTCCTGCGTCGCCAAGAAGGCCGTCGGGCAGTCGTGCGGCGGCAACAACGAGTGCGCGAACAACCAGTGCGTTGACAACATCTGCTGCAACACCTCCAGCTGCCCGACCTGTCAGGCTTGCAGTGCGAGCATCTCCGTGGGAGCAAACGGCACCTGCGCCAACATCGATCCCTTCACGGATCCGAAGAACCAGTGCGATCCCGGCTCTTGCAACGGTGGTTCGTGTACCACCAGCTGTACCGCAGACAACCAGTGTGACGCGGATCACTACTGCAGCTCGAACAGCGGTGGGACGTGCCAACCGGACAAGTCGGCTGGTGCGGTTTGCTCCGGCGACACCATCGACTCGTCGGGCAACCATCAGTGCGGCACTGGCAACTGCGTCGATGGCCGCTGCTGCACGAGCACTTGTACTACTCCGTGCCGTTCGTGTGCGAACGCGGCGGGCACCTGCACCACGGTGATCTCGAATCAGGACGATCCCGGCAGTTGTTCCGGAGCCGTCACGTGCAACGCCGGCGGCCAGTGTCTGCCGACCAACGGCAACTCGTGCACTCAGAACTCAGATTGCTCCAGCAATCAGTGTGAAGACGGCTTCTGCTGCAACGCCGACTGCGGCGACTCGAATCCAAACGACTGTCGCGCGTGCAATGTGGCCGGTTCCCAGGGCACCTGTACCGCGGTGCCCGCTGGCAGCGTCACTTGCCGGCCAAGCGCTGGGGTGTGTGATCCAGCTGAGACCTGCAACGGCTCATCGATGAACTGTCCGGCGAACGCGTTCGACTCGACCACCCAGTGTCGTGCAGCGAGCTGCAGCAGCGGGACCGAGACTCTCGCCGCCACCTGCGACGGCGCGAACGCAGCTTGCCCGACCATTCAGACGAACGCCTGCGCCCCTTATGTGTGTGGTGCCACGTCTTGCCAGAACACGTGCTCGAGTGACGCGAACTGCACCTCGACCAACTGGTGCAACGGCACTTCGTGCGTGGCTAAGTTCCCGAACGGGAATGCCTGCACCGAGGCGCGTCAGTGCTCGAGCAACCTGTGCGTCGACGGTGTGTGCTGCAACGCGGCCTGCACCGGTCAGTGCGAAGCGTGCGATGTCGCTGGCAACGCAGGCACTTGCTCGCCGGTCAGCGGCGCACCTCATGGAGGTCGCACCGCCTGCACCGGCGATGGTTCGGTGTGCAACGGTCAGTGCGATGGCGCGAACCGCACTGCATGTGGTTTCGCTGGGGGCACGACCCAGTGCCGCGCGCCCAATTGCAACAACGGTCAGTCGGTGGTCGAAGCGTTCTGCGACGGCGCGGGCAACTGCCCGGCGCAACAACAGCAGACGTGTGATCCCTATCGTTGCAGCGCGACGGTGTGTCTGACGACGTGCACCACGGACACGCAGTGTCAAACCGGTTTCCGTTGTGATGCGGGTGCCTGCGTGCCGGCCAAGACCAATGGCGAGACGTGTGGCGGTGGTACCGAGTGCGCCAGCGGCTTCTGCGTGGATGGCTTCTGCTGCAACGCACCGTGCAATGGCCAGTGTGAAGCGTGCAGCGTCTCCGGCTCCGAGGGCACCTGCACCGAGGTCACCGGCGCGCCCGTCGGTTCGCGTCCTTCGTGCGCGGACGATGGCAGCGTGTGCGGCGGGTCCTGCAACGGCGTGCAGCGCGCTGCGTGTGCGTATCCGGGCGGATCCACAGAGTGCCGCGCCGCCGACTGTACGAGCGGCACGGCGACGCTCTCCGCCGGCTGCAATGGCGCTGGCAGCTGCCCCGCGGTTCAGACCCTGACGTGTCCCACAGGCAACTGCGCAGGGACCTTGTGTGAGGGCAACTGCACGGTGGACGGTGACTGCAGCGCTGGCGCGGAGTACTGCGCCGCGGGCGTGTGTACGCCGACCAAGAGCAACGGCGAGCAGTGTGCCCGAGACAGCATGTGCGTTAGCGGGCGCTGCGTGGATGGCTACTGCTGCAACAGCGCCTGTGACGGCCAGTGCGAAGCGTGCAACATCACTGGCAACGAAGGCGTGTGCAGCGCGGTCACCGGGTCACCTCGCGGCGCTCGTCCGGCGTGTGCAACCGATGGCACCTCGTGCGCTGGCACTTGCGATGGTGCGACCACCGCAGCGTGTGCCTATCCTGGAAGCGCGACGGCGTGTCGCAACGCCGCGTGTAGCGCGGGTGTCGCGACCTTGGAGGGCCACTGCACGGGTGGTGGCAGCTGCTCGCCTCTGCAACAGCAGACCTGTTCGCCGTTCATCTGCCACGCGACGGATCCGCGCTGCGATGGCAACTGTAGCGTCGACACCGACTGCAGCGGGGGTCAGTACTGCGCAGGCGGCGTCTGTGTCGACCCGCAGCCGCCAGGCGCTGCTTGCAGCGCGACAGCGCAGTGCGCTTCTGGCTTCTGCGTGGATGGCGTGTGTTGCGATACGGCGTGCAACGGCCAGTGTGAAGCGTGCAACGAGGCCGGATCCGTCGGCACCTGTACGGCGGTCACGGGGACCCCGCGCAACGGTCGAGCGAGCTGTGGTGGGACCGGCGTGTGTGCTGGCTCTTGTGACGGCACCAGCGGCCAGTGCGCGTATCCCGACGGAAGCATCGCTTGCGGCGTCGGCTCCTGCTCGGCGGGCATCGCCACGCCGGCGGCAGCCTGCAACGGAACCGGCAGCTGCCTCAACGGGCTCCAGACGAGCTGTGCTCCTTATCTCTGCAGTGGAACGACTTGCGCCACCACCTGCACGGACCCGTCGGAGTGCACCTCTGGGTTCGACTGCGTGAACGGCTCCTGCGAAGCGATCGGCGTGGGTGGCGCGGGTGGTATGGCTGGAACTGGCGGCACGGCCGGTGTGGCGGGCAGCGCAGGTGCCGGTGGCACTACGGGCGGTGCTGGCGGTGTTGGCGGCGCCACTGGTGGCGCTGGTGGCGGTCTGCCTGACGCTGGAGTCGTCGGTGGTACTGCGGGCACCGATGGCCTGATCAAGGGCGTCGATGAAGGCTCAACGTGTCGCGTGGCAGCGCCAGGCAGCGACTCGAAGCGTTCCTCAGTGCCTTGGCTACTGCTGGCCTCCGGACTGGCGTTCGCAGCTGCACGGCGCCGCAGGTCCCACGCCCGCCGGGCCTGAGGGGCACGCTTCCTCGAGGAAAGACAAGCAAGCCCAACACGACCCCGGGAGGCCTGGCTCTCGGGGCGTTCCGTGCTAGAGCCCGCCTATGTCTTGGGAGGTTTTTGGGGGGAGGTCCGCCAGGTGCTACTTCGGCCTGCTGGGAACCGTCGCAGCGCTGGTCGCTTGTCACAACAGCGGCTCGAGCAACCAGAGCGTGCGGGACGCGTCAGATGACAGCGCTCCTGGGGCGGGCACCGGTGGAGCCGCATCCGATGCCAGCGGGACCGGAGGGAGCGGCGCTCGCAACGGGACAGGCGCGACTGGTGGCGTGCCCACTGGCGGCGTGATCGCGTTCATGCACCCAGACGGCTACGCCGCGTGGGTCACTGCCCAAGCATCGGGCAAGCTCACTAACGTGAGCTCGGCGCTGAACTCCGTGTCCCCAGGTGAGGACAAGAGTCTCGCTATCTCCTTGGATGGCAAAGCCCTGGCGTTGACGACAACCCGTTTTGGCTGTGGAGACTGGGACTGCTTGGTGCTCGTTGATCGCGGGCTCAAGAGCGGGGAGCGGGTGCAAGCGGGCGGTGAAGACGTGCATCCGGATCGGGCCTTGGCGGTGGGGCCAGGCGGCGGGTGGGTCGTCTACTCCGCAGACGGCGGAAGCCACAGCCGAGATCTCTTCGTCACTCGCAAGTCTGGAGGCAGTTGGAGCACCAAGCAGCTACTGACCGCTAGCTCCGGCTACGCGTACAACACTCAGCCCTCGCCGACTCCGGATGGCAAGCGCGTAGTTTTTGACTGTGGAAACGAACCCTACGGCGGCGCCGGGAACGCTGTGTGCTCGGTTGGGGTGGACGGGAGTGGATTCAAGGTTGAAGCCGCGCCCGGGAGTGGATTCGCGGCTGAAGCGACCGCCCTGCATCACCCGGCAATGGCGCCCAATGGTGGACTCGTTTTTGAGATGAATCGGCCAGACACGGGAGAGCGCATTTGGTCGTTGAGCGGCGGCCAAGCAGCCCAGCTTGGGGATTTCCCCAATGACAACTCCCCGTGCGTCTTGCCTTCCGGTGCAGTGGCTTCTCTCGTACTAAGCCGTGCGGGTAACTCGTCAGGCGCCCATGAAATCAAGCTCATGTCAGCGACTGGAGCCGAATCGGTGATGGTGCTCACCGATGTGGATGTGATTGATGTGCAGCTTAGCTGCGGCGGCTGAATCACGCCGGTGTAGGCGATCTCCCGGCCAAATCGGGTCACACCGATCAGAACATGTGTTCATGCTCACATTTGAGACGCTCGGCTCGGCCGGGCTCCTCTTGGTCCGGCGAGAGCGAGCGCGCAACGAGTGGCCGCTCGGTGAAATGGTCAGGTTTGCTGCCGCGCGGTTGTTAGCGATGAACGATATCGACTACGCTTCCGCTTGGGAGGTGTGCCCGCGTGCGGTAGGTTCGGAACACCCCTTTGGGAACACCACCATGGGAGCGCACCGCGTAGTGTCAGTTTGAATACTCGCTCCACCAGCAACGGCCACCGCGTGAACGCAGTCACTTCGAGCAAACAACCCGGCGAGGAAGCAGCTGCGCCGGAAGAACAAGGCGCCACCGGCCGGCTGTCATATTACGCCGCCATGCTTCGCACTCGAGGAGAGGCGGTGCGCGCAGATCTCGCTGAGCTAGCTCGCATGCCGGTGCTCACGGTCAACTTGATGCTCAAGCGTACCGTGGACAACGACCCGTTCTACGCCGACTGCACTCAGCGCTGGTATGCGGATGCGACTCGGCCGCACCCGAAGTTCCCACTGATCCGTAGCAAGGCTTGGGGATGCGCGCTCTGCGTGCTGCCTCGCACCCATGAAGAATACTTCATGTATATCGAAGCGTCCGCCCGTCGGAACTTCAAGAAGGCGCAGAAGGCTGGGTATCGCTTCGCCCCGCTGGACTTCAACGCGAACTTGGAGGCGGTAGCCGAGATCAGGCAATCCACACCGGAGCGCCAGGGCGTGATGCCCGAGAGCTACTTGCGTGGTGAGGTCGAAGCACACCAGAACCCCAAGTCGCGGAATGCGTACCACGACTATCCGTACTTCGGCGTTTTCCTTAAGGATAAGCTGGTCGCGTATTCCTCCTGCTTCATCAGCGGGGAACTCTGCTCGCTCCAGCACATCCTGGGACACGCTAACTTCCAGTCGGACGGTATCGTCCCGATGATGCTCATCGGCATCGCCGAGCAGGTTTACAAGCGATACCCCGCCGTACGCTACTTCATGTACGGCACCTACTTCGGCGCGGCTCCGCCCATGCGTCGCTTCAAAAAGAAGTTTCGCTTCTATCCGCACCGCGTGATCTGGCGGCTAGACGCGCGCGAAACGCTCTAGGCTTCGTCCTCAGCCGAGTGCGAGCGATCCCGGGTGGAAGGCCTGACCGAGCGGGGACGTAGGAGGTGTGCGTATGGCGAGGACGAACGCGTGGCCGATAGCCACGAAGCAGGTAGCGTGGAGTGTGCTGGCGATCTGCGCCGTCCTCTCCGGTTGCGGTTCCAGCAACGGATCTGGCCTGGCTGGCGATGGCGGAGTCGAAGCTGGCGGGAGCTCCGCTGGGGGCTCGGGCGCCAGCGGGGGTGAAGGAGGAAGCGGCGCGACGGGTCCGGTGTCCTGCGACTCGGACAAGGACTGCACGCCGCTGGGGCTCCTGTGCAACAAATCCCTGGGGGAGTGTGTCTCCTGCCTCTCGAACGTCGATTGCGGTGATACCGCGGAGTGCCTGGCTGGCAGCTGCCACCCCATCACAACCTGCGCCAACTCACTGGATTGCCCGTCGGGCGAAGTCTGCGACCCCGCGCGTCTTCACTGCTACCAATGCATCGAGTCAGCCGACTGTGGCGTTGGTAAAATCTGCGTGGAAAATACCTGCCGCTCGGATGGCAGCGGAGCAGGCGGCGCTGGTGGTGACGGTGGCAGCTCCGGAAACGGCGGCAGCTCCGGAAACGGCGGCAGCGCTGGGAATGGCGGCAGCGCTGGGAATGGCGGCAGCGCTGGGAATGGCGGCAATGGCGGCAATGGAGGAAGCGGCGGTGGCTGCGGCGATCTCTACCTACTGGTCGATCGCTCTGGGTCCATGATGGACTCCTCGAAGTGGCAGGATCTAACCGGCGCGGTCAACGCGTTCGTGCAGGAGTCGGCAACCGCCAAGCTTCGAATGGGAGCTGGATTTTTCCCTGTGGAACCAGCGGTGGATCCGATGTTGCCGCAGACATGCAGCATGGACTCGGACTGCGGGGCCTACGGGCCTTGCGTGCCGGTCTTCAACCAGTGCAATGGATCCATTTCGTCTCCCATCGACTCCTGCGAGCTCTCTGACTACACGCACCCCGCGGTCTCGATGTCAGGCTTTCCCGGCGCTTCGAGCCAGATCCAGACATCGCTGGGCGGTGTGAGCCCGGATGGTGGGTCCACCCCAATGACTCCCGCGCTTGCTGGTGCCTTGCAGTACGCCAAGGGCGCCGCGCAGGCTGGACGTCCTTCAGCGGTCGTGCTGTTGACAGACGGCGAGCCGACTGGCTGCACGTTCAACACGGTGCAGAGCGTGGCTGGCGTCGCAGATAGCGCCTACAAGGGGTCTCCGTCGGTGCGGACCTACGTCGTGGCGCTCGGAGGGATCGCGGAGCTCGACCAAGTGGCACAAGCGGGTGGCACCGGCACGGCGAAGCTGGTTGCAGTGGGAAACGCGCAGAGCGCGCTACAGAGCGCGCTGCAGCAAATCCGCAGCGCAGAGGGCTGTCAGTAGGCGGTTGACGGCAACGACGTTGGGAACTCCCTCACCCCCCGATCGAAAAGCGGGCATCAGCTGACGACCCGTCGAGAGCGAGCCAATGTTTGGGCCCGGTGCGTGATTCCAGCTGCTGAGGGTCGCGACCTCAAGCTAGGCTGTCCCGGATGGCTGATGGTGAAGCGACGCAGAAGGGGCAAGCCCTGCTATCGGAGCTCGAAGCGGAGCTGACTCCCGAGCCCGGCGAACAAGCAGACACGAGCAATCTCGAGGATTTCTTGGGGGGGAGGAGCGCCGATGCGCCCTCCGAGGAGCAACCTGCACGCTCCGAAGCATCAGCGCCCCAAGCGAGCGGACTCCGCAGCGCGCAACTCGTGTCCGTCGATGGGCGTGAGGCGACGGTGCGGTTCCGGGGAAAGACTCAGAAGGTGACAGCTCAGGTGGCACCTGAGGTGGATCCACGGCTCCTCAACCTTGCCCTGCGGAATCGGGATTCGGTGTTGGTCGAAGCGGACGGTGAGCGCCTTTGGCTGGTTGGCATCCTTCAGGTCAGGTTACCGGAGCGAGTAGAGCTGCGAGCTCGAGAGATCCTGATCGAAGGGGAACAAGAAGTCACCCTTCGATCAGGCCGCGCAGGGGCTCGTCTGCGCAAGGACGGAGACGTCGAGCTGGTGGGCTCGCGCATCAGTGCCGCGTCGCGCGGCCTGTTCCGCATCGTTGGCCGAATCCTGCGCCTGAACTAAGCGAAGCGGGTCAGGAGTCGGAGACCTTCTTCGGAAGGTGATGCTTCGGCAGGGTACAGGTGAAGATCGGAGCCGTGATGGTGATGCCCGCGCCGTCCAGCACGACTTCGCTCGCACCGCACTTGAAGGTGATGCTGCCTTTGGCGTCCATCTTGTGTAGCGCGCCGATCAATGTAGCGGGGCCGCCTGCCTCCACTGAGTAGTCGCCCTTGATGGACTGCAGGATGGCGCCGCCCACCATGGTGTTCTTGGCGCCGCCAACGTGCTCGGTCTCGTCGCCTTTGCTCAGCACGATGAGACCGATCGAAGTCTCACTCTTCATGCCTTCCACCGACTCTGCCCGGTCTCCGAGAATCAGCTCAAGGTAGGCAGCACCGACCGTCTGGGTGGCGCTTGCACCGACGTTGGTGTTGATGCCGTTCACGGCGGCCATGACCCGCAGCGCGGCGGATGTTTCCGTGTGGGAACCCCCAACCTTGTTGATCTGGTGTCCAGGGCCCTTCGTGTTCTTCGCTTCATCGACGCCGTCCACGTTGCCCTCTGGGCCGGCCGCGTTGGCGCCGCTAGCACCGCCACCGTCTCCGCCGCCGGTGCCGAGGGCGTTGTTCACCGCATCCATCGCGCCGCTCGCGCCCTGCTGGATCATCCCCGTAGCCGCCGCGCGCAGCGCGTTGACGCCAGCGATGTCGCCTGCGCTCTGACCAGCTGCCGGAGTCATCGCGGCGGGTGGGCCAGCGATCGCCGAGGCCATCGCTCCCGCCCCGGGTAGGCCTGAGGCGCCTGCGACCAAACCGGCGGCGGTGCCCAGGTCACCGTTTGCGAGCGCGTTCATGTTGCCGGTGATCGCGTCAGCCTGTGCGCACAAGGCATCCACGGGGCCCATCACCTGGTCGACCGCGCCCTGCACCGCCGCAGTGACTTGACCGACCACGTTTGCCGCTGCGGCCGCGGCCATCTCCGCGGCGCGCTCCATCGCAATGGCGAGCAGCGCCTCCAGTGGGTTACCCGTCATCTCGAACTGGTTGCCCCCAACGGTGACGGTGGTACCGCCACCGCTGGTGAGGCCGTAGACGGCGTTGATCTCTTGCTTCCGGTTCCCGCCGACGCTCACGGTTTGATCGGCGCCGATGTCGTTCTGGTTGCCCTTCGTGATCTTGGTGTCGGAATTGCCGGAGACTCCGCTCTCGGAGTTGTTCTTCACGTTCAGCGACTCGTTGTTGCCGACGCTCTTCTTCTTGTTGTTCGCAGTGACCATCTGAGTGTCGAACTGCGAGTGGATCATGATCTCTTCGGCGCCGGCCTTGTCCTCGAAGCGGATCTCGTTACTTCCGCCGCCGCTGGGATGGCTGTTGGTGCGCATCGCCGTCCGGGTCTTTCCTTCCGGAAGCGCGTACGGCGGCATGAACGTCCCGTTGTAGAGGCGGCCAGTGACCAAGGGCCGATCTGGGTTGCCTTCCATGAACTCCACGATGACCTCCCAGTTCACGCGGGGCAGAACCATGGAGCCAGAAGTCTGTAGCTGTTGCACGCGCATCCAACACGAAGCGTCAGCGAAGGCGTTGCTACCGCGGTCCCAGAAGAACTTCACTTGGACACGGCCGTGCTCATCGGTGTGAATCTCTTCGGACTCCGAGCCCTCGGGGGCTACGACACGCGCTGTCTGTGGGCCATGAATCACCGGCTTCGGGGTGACCTGGGGACAGCGATACTTCGTCGCGATCGGTAACAGGTCTACTTCCGCGCGGTAGCTGTCGAGTTCCACGACGCTGCCATCTTCTTGCTTGCCCATGGTGATGGCGAAGTGATAGCTGCAGCCGAAGATGAAATAGTCGGCGTCCAGATCGTCGGAGTCCGTCAGCGTGACTTGGTGTCCGATCGCTAGTCGCGGCGAGTTCGAGACAGCAGCCACCGTGTGGACCAGGACTTGCTCTGCCTCCAGCCGAACCTGGTTGAGCCGCTCCAGCGTGGTCGCCTTGATTTCACCTACCGTGGACCCGTCCGCGAGCTCTAGGTAGCATGCGGGGTAATCGTAGACCTCGAAGTCGGTGTGCGCCTCCGCTTCTGCTGTCTTGGTCAGATCGTTGCTCGTGACGTCGAGCTGCGGCGTCATGAAGTTGAAATCACGGGAGACGAACTTGCCGGAGCGCACGCGGTGGGCCGCGTGCAGCTCACTGAACGAGTCTTCGTTGATGTCGCCGTGGCTCGCCTCGCGACATGGCAGCTCAGCTCCGTCAGGAATAGCCTCCGCGGAGGACGAATCGTCGCGGAAGTAGAGCTTCTCGTTCTCGTCACCTTCTTCGGTGTACGAGTAGAAGTAGATACCCTCCTCTTCGCAGAGCCTGGAGATGAACGCCAGGGCGCTTTCCTGGTACTGGACGCAGTACTCCCGCTTCGGGTAGGTCGCGTCGAGGGTGATGTCATATTCTTCGGGGCTGATCCCGTTCTGTTCGAAGAGCTGCTTGATGATCTCCTCGGTGGTCAGGTTCTGGAAGATCCACGAGTCCACGTTGCGATCCAGGAGCCCAACCGTCGCGATTACCTTCAGGCGATACGTCCACGACGCTGCGCCGTCTGATTCTTTCCGTCCGGCAATAACCGTTGCCGAGTCGATGCGGCCCGTGAATGAGTGCTTCGTCTCCCCATCGTAGCCATGGACGATCTCTGCTCGGGAGCCGACGAGATCCTGAATCGAGGCGTAGTCGACCGCCACGGCTTCGATCACTGCGTAAGCCGGGATCCCTGCACGATGGTACTCGTCGAGCCTCGTCACCTTGTCGGAGACGAAGATTTCGTTGCGGATGTAGACGTCGAGTGTTCGTGTCACGCTACCCTCAGTTGTCCATGGTGATGGCAGTGTCGACGACGTCGCCGTCGAACTTGCAGCTGACACCCAGCACGGAGACGGACGCAGGTGTGATGAGCAACACCGACGCGCCCATGGCGACGGTGATCATCCCGTCGGCCTCGTAAACGATGTCATTGGCCTTGGTGACCTGCGCCGCGCCCACGATTTCCGTGTACGTCGCGCCGGCGGAGTCGGAGCGACTGCCCTTGATGCTCGTGATGATGGCGCCGCCCACGTTCTGGTTGAAGACGCCCGACACATCGACCCCGCGTCCGCCCTTGGTCGCGATGATCTTGGCGGCGCCCGTGTTCTCCGTACGCATGCCACCGACGATGACGCTGCGATCGGCGGTCGTTAGCTCGACCAGCGCTGCGCTGACGTCCTGCTTGTGATTCGCGAGCGTACTGTTCACGATCGCTCCGACGACCAAGTCGATGTGCATACCGTTAACGGTTAGCTCGCTGCTACCGCTGACGTCGCGCTTGTGGTCGCCGCCGATCATCATCGTGCGGTTGCCACCAACATCCAGCGTGTGGTCTCCGCCGCAGTCATCCACCATGT
Organism: Polyangiaceae bacterium; assembly: GCA_020633205.1. Lineage (NCBI taxonomy): Bacteria > Pseudomonadati > Myxococcota > Polyangiales > Polyangiaceae > Polyangiaceae bacterium. The sequence continues at coordinate 46,643 of JACKEB010000019.1, read as the reverse complement.
ACGTCTCGACGGCGATGTCTTGGTTGCCGCCGACGTCCACCGTCTGATTGGAGCCGACCTTCGTGGTGACGCTGTCGGTGACGTTGACCGCCTGGTTCCCGCCGACCTTGCGCTTCATGTCGTTACCGACCGAGTGCGTGGTGTTGTTCAGGACGTCGATGGTCATGTCGTAGCTGGCGTTGAAGAACATCAACTCTGCTCCTCCAGCGTCTCCCATGCGAAACTCGTTGCTCGAACCGCCACCGGGGGTGGTTGCGGTCTGCACCGAGCTCTTGGACTTCTCGTCGGGCAGCTTGTAGGGCGGCGGCGTCTGTGGGTTGTAGAGGCGCCCCATCACGACGGGCTTGTCGGCGTCGCCTTCGTTGTGGGAGATGGTGACTTCCCAGTTCATGCGAGGCAGCAGCATGGAGCCGCCCAGTGCGAGCTGGCTGCTGCGCATCCACTGGCTGCAGGTGTCATCCAGCGGGTTGATACGGTCCCAGTGGTAGTGCACCTTCACTTGGCCGCTCTCGTCTACGTGGATCTCCTCACCCCCCGGGCCCGCGGTCCAGCCGCTCTGTAGACCGGGGATGACGACTGCGCGCTCACGACGCGGAGGGCGATACTTTACTCGCGACGGAGGTACCGCGTGGAAACCGCCGTGGAAGGACATCGTCTCCTCGCCTTCGATCTCGGCGTGGCCCAAGCTGCGACCGGAGTACTGGACCCGAACGAGCAGGTACTCCTGATTGAGCGGAGCGTATGGGTGCTCTTCCACGCTAAACGTCTCGCCTGGGCGCATCACCAGCACGCCGGTGCTGCCTTCCACCAGCTCACGATCCGCTTGCAGTTGCTCTAGCAAGACCTGGGTGTAGTGGTCGCACACGGCTTGCTCGACGAAACGACCCGGATACTCGTACACCTCCAGCGAGTGGGCCCCATCGTCGGTGCCTTCCACTGCCTTCTCGAGCTGAACTTTCGGCTTCAGCGGGTCATAGTCGCGCAAGAAGGCCTTGTCGGAGCGCACCTGCTGGGTGTGCGAAAGGTCACCGACGTGGGTGGGCGCGGTTTGGGAACTCAGCTCAGGCAGATAGCTCAGCGCCGTCTCCGCGGCGGAGATCGGGTCGAGCCCCGCTGGGTCGTCGCTCAGAACGACCAGATCCTTCCCCTCGTCCATCAGGATCGAAAACCAGATGCCCTCTTCCGCGAGGAGACGGCGGATAAAGTCGAAGTCGGTCTCTCGATACTGACTGCAAGAGATGCGCGGCTCGTAGCTCCCACTGACTCGCCATTCGTGGCGACTACCGTCCACTCCGGCGCCCGTGAGCACTTCAGTGACGATGTCCACCACCGACTTCTCTTGGAAGACACGGCAGTCGGCACGCTTGGTGGCGTTCCAGAGTGTCGGAACGATCGTGAGCTTGGTGGCGAGGGTGCGATCCGCGCGAGGGGAGCGGACCGCCTCGATTACGAAGCCGTGGAAGAAGCGCTCCTGGGAGCCGTCTTCGCGGCAGAAGCGAAACTTGGCTGGCTTGTCGACTAGCGAGCCCGGAGCGGTGCTGTCCCCGGAGTCGCCGTACTTGGTTACGCGAACTTCGAGTGTGCTGATCTCATTCAGCTGCTCGACGAGATCGAAGTCCAAAACGTCGAGGGCGGTGCCATCAACGTCGAGGGTGAACTCCAGGCGGTTCTTGACGCTGTCGTCGTCGCTCATCTCAACCCTCCTTCAACGATGCGCCCATCTTGATGCTCAGCGCGCTCTTGACCACGATCTTCTTGCCCTTCATGACCACCGGGCCGCCTCCGAGCTTCATGCTGCTCTTGCCGCCCTTCAGGTCTCCGGTCGCCCCGACCAGCGTGATCATCGGCGCCTTGACCGTGTATGCGCCGGTTACCTTGCGGTAATGCAGGCCGCCGATCAGCATTGTGGTCGCAGCGTCGCAGCTCGCCGCGTGGTTTGCTCCATTGATGTGGATCTCGGCTGCCGCCGAGGTTTGGTTCTTCAAGCCGCCGACCGTTTCACCGTGGGTCCCGTTGACCAGGTGCACGCGAATCGCGCCCACGGTCGAGCTGCTCGTAGCGGCGATGTTGTCGGAGATGGACGCGACGCTGCCCACCACCTCGACGGCCCCTACGGTGACGTTGTAATCGCCAGTGACGTTCTGGGTGATACCGTTGCAGATCGTTATCTGATTTCCGCTTACCGTGTAGCTTCGTGCCCCGCCCACCGTCTCCTGGGTGTCCGCAGTCGAGTTGCTGTCGTCGTTGCCGCCGATCGAAATCGATTGGCTGCCGCCGATCTTCTGAGAGTGGTTCGCCCCAACGTTTAGCGACTGGTTTCCGCCAACGGACGCGCTGTCGTTCACGCCGGTCTCGTTGGACACGTTCTTCGTGACGTTGTGTTCCTCATCCACGCCGACTTCCTCGATGAAGTCATGCTCTGTCGTGATGTTGAGGTCTTTTTGCGCGTGGATATTGAAGCCCTGGCTGCCGCCCGTGTCGCAGGCACCGATTAGGTTGTGTCCGGCGCCTGCGGGGGATGACATACTCTTCAGCGAGCCGGACGCCTTTGCGCCAGGGAGCGCGTCCGGCGGCTGATTTTCGGCGTTGTAGACCTTGCCCAGCATCATCGGTCGATCGGGGTCGCCGTCCAGGAACGCGATGGAGACCTCCCAGTTCACGCGGGGGAGAATCATCGAGCCGCCGAGCGGGAGCTGATTGGTGCGAATCCAGCAGCTCGAGTTTTCGTCCTGCTGACCGACGCGATCCCAGTAGAAGCGCACCTTGATGCGACCGAACTCATCGACGCAAATCGTCTGGTCCTGGTCGTCGTGCCCCGTCACGATCGCGGTTTGCACGCCGTGGATGCGCACCCGCTTCGCGCGCCTGGGAGCGGCGAACGGAGCGCCCTCCGGAATGGCTCGGAACTCGTTCTTGCAAGCGACGTCGCGGTCGTCATGCTCGTTGTGCTGGTGGCCCCACGAGACGAGACGCGTTGGTACGAAGCTTCCGTTGAGGTCTTCTTCGTCAGCACCATCGACCACGAAGGGGGCGCCGACCCGCAGGTCTACTGCCTCCGAGGAACCGGTCAGGATGTCGGAGTCGTGGCGTAGCTCTCGCATGCGCGCCGAGGCCAGCAGCGCACCTTCGGAGCCATCGACAAAGCCGCCTGGATATTCGAAGAAGGGCATGCTCCACGACTCCACCGGCGGGAGGCTCGACTCTGGCGGCGCGGCCGGCGCTTTGAAGTCGTAGTCCAAGAGGTGGATGGAGCCCGTGCGCAAGCTTCGGGTGCGCGCGAGGCCTTGAACCACGACGGCGGTTTCGGAGCCCGCGGCCGCTACCTGAACCTCCACCTGGGGAGCGTCCAGGAGCACGAAGCCCTCGGGGTTGTCTGAGACGATCAGCTTGTGCTGATCCTCGGAGTGCTCGAAGAAGTAGAAGAGGCCGGCCTGCTCGAACACCCGCGAAACGAAGTTGAACTCCGACTCACGGTACTGAACGATGAACTCCTTCGCAGCGTAGGTGCCGGTCACGTCCCACTGCACTCGATCCCCGAAGCCTGCTTCGTTGAAGATCTCCGTGACGACGTCGACGATACTCTTGTCTTGGAAGATGCGGCAGTTCTCGCGATGCGCGAGCGCTTGAAGCTCAGGCATCAGACGAACTTCGAAGATCAGGTTCTCAGCCTGCATCTTGACGAAGCGCGCGCGTTCAACCACCCCGTGATAGAAACGCGTCTGACCCTGCTCGTTGATCACGGTGAGTACGGCGGCCGTGCGGAGTGCCGTGAGTACGTCGAAGCCGTCGTCCTTCGTCTTGAAACGAATGTCGACGGTGAACGGCGCCGAGATTTCTTCGACGGCTCGATAGCTCAGGGTGTCGATGTCCGCGGGCAGGGCGGAGCCCCGCAACACGAACTGCCCACGCATGTGTCGCTCTTCCACTGCGGGTATCGTACTCGACCTGGGCGACAGATTTGCCCGCCAACCTTGCAAGTTTTCGTCGCAATTCGTGCGAGCATCGCTCGGATCTTGGCACGCCATCCGCCGGGACGCGGCGACCCCCGTGGATAGTGCGCCGAGCCTGTTCCCGCGGGAGGCTCCGATTCGGAACGCGGGACCGGGGTTGTGGCCCCGTGCCTATCCAGGAACGGATACACGAGCCGCTTGAAATCCCGAGCTTGCTCGGGTCATCGTTCGTCGCTCGAGAGCTTGAACGGCGCCCCCTTTTGGGGACCCAGGTACCGGACTTCCGGCGCTTGGATTGGGCGCGAGATGGTGTTCGCCGCCGACTGGCGTGCAGCAGACGGGGAGCATGAGGGAAAGACTAGCGCCCGGGATGATCGTTGGAGGTCGCTTTCAAGTTGAGAGCGTCATCGGGCGAGGGGATGTGGGGGAGGTCTACCGGGTCAAAGACCCGAAATCAGGCCTCAGCTACATGCTGAAACTCTTCACCACGCCCGCGATGCAGGACTCGAACGCCTCCGCCGCTTTCGACCGCGCCTCGCGACAGTCGGGGCAAGTCGCGCAAGAGTTCGTGGCTATTCAAGAGCTGGGCATGGACCCAAACGGCCCATTTGCTCTGCTCCCAGCGGTGAGCACTCGGTCGCTGGATCGCTATCTCGAGAAGAAGGGACCCTTGAGCCCCGTAGAAATGGCGGAGTTCATGGGGTGCCTCGCCCCCGGTCTCGACCGCGCTCATGCGTCGGGCTTGGTTCATGGCGACCTGAAGCCGCAAAACGTGTTCTTTGGCACCGGGCTCAAGGGCCCCGTGGTGCGAGTCACGGACTTCGGGGTCGCCTCCCTGCGAATGGCTGCTCCAGCGCCTTGGCCCTGCGCCTACGGGTGGGGGGCGCCAGAGCAAGTCGGTGGCTCACCCCTGATGGCGACCATGGACGTCTACTCGAGCGCTTTGCTTGCGTTCTACTCCATGGTGGGGCGACCCATCTTCTTCGCGCTCAAGTTGCCAACACCCGAACCTCAGCGGCTTTGGGAGGAGATGCACACGTTGCCCGCGGCGAGCGATCGCGCGGCGGAGCTCGGCGGCGTCGTCCCACCTTTATTCGACGAGATCTTTCAGCGCGCATTGGCGCCGGATCCCGGCATGCGCCACCAGAGCGTTGGGGAGCTGGCGCAAGACCTTGCGCGCGCTGCTCGCTCGGCCTCCCAGCAGATGCCTGCCGTTGCAGCGCCGGCTGGCGCGCGTGGCCCCCTGGTGCCGCCGCCGATGGTGTCCGGTTCTCCTCGCGGCGCGCTGCACGGCACGCAGGTGCTGACAGATGACGCGGTGGCGCGTGCCAGGGCGGAGATCGACGCGCTCCTCGCCGCCAAGCGCTCGGAGTCGGACGCTGCTCCCGCGTCGGTTCCCATGCCCATGCCCTCACCAGCGGCTCCGCCTCCCGTCGGGGCGCTCGCGCCTCCTCCGGTCGTTTCCGGGGGGATCGCGGCGCCGGCGATGGTCGGTGGTGTCGCGCCACCTGCGGTGGTCTCTGGCGGGATGGCGCCCCCCCCCATGGCTGACATCGCGCCTCCGCCTGTCGTGTCTGGAGGCATCGCGCCGCCACCGGTGGTCTCCGGTTCTGGCCTAGACGCCCTTGGTGCCACCAATCCCGAACTCGCAGGTGGTGGCGGCGGAGGCGGTGGCGGCAACAAGCGCAAGATCCATGGCACGATGGTCGCCGACGCGTCGGAAGCATTCGCGATGTTGGAATCCATGGGGATCTCTCAAGGCGGCGGCGCGCCACCACCTCCCGCGGCGCCACCACCTGCCTTGAATTCCGGCAGCAGCTTCGGTGGTGGCGGTCCGATTCAGCCTGCGATGGTGACCGGCGGCGCAGTGAACCTCGGCGCGACCAACGCCGACGTCAAGGTGGCCCCGGCGGCACAGCGGCCTGAACCCAATCCTCTCGGCATGAGTCAGCTCGGGGTACCGTTACCCGAGGCGCGACGCGATGCGACCATCATCTACACACCGTCCTCGGGGAAGAACACGAAGATGATCGTGATCGTGGTCATCATCTTGGTGGTGGTGTTTGGGCTCGGTGCGGGCCTCATCGCCTGGCTGCTCAGTATGGACAGCGGCGCACCGCCGCCCGAATCGGCAAACCCAGCGCTGCATATCCAGCGGGTCGCGAATAGCCGTGGCACGCCGACGCCCTGGGAGGTTTCGGTATGACAGATTCCTTCGCGCCATTGCGCCAGAAGCTCGCTTGGGAGGTGCCGAGCGAGCGTTGGTACGTCCCCAGAGACGAAAGTTTCCTTCAGGAAATTGTAACCGAGCTTTCCGCGGGTCGCGAGAGGGGGGTGATCTGGGTTACTGCGCCAAGCGGCGCAGGGCTCTCGACGCAGCTGGCACGCCTGGGTGAGGAACTCTCGGGTAGCGGTTGGCGTCCTGTGCGCATCAGCATGCTGGGGCGCGCCGAGCCAGGGCGAGCCATCGGCCCGACCGCGATGGTGATGGTCACCGCCTTCTGGCTGCTACGGGCGTTGCCCGACGGCAACCATCAGCTGGACAACTCCGCTGAGCGCGCCGCTCTGCGTTTGGTCGAGGCGCTGCGGGTGCTCAGCATGCTGCAGGCTCCACGCACTCGCTCCGACTGGGTGAATTCATTGGGTCAGGCGCTCTTCGTGACGATCCAGCGCATGAAGAGCCCGACCTTCCTGGAGCAGATCGAGGCCGAGCCGAGCATGTCGTTCGCCGACTGGGCGGAGGTCGTTACTGGGCTCACCAAGGTGCTCAGCACGGGTTCCAAGATCGTGCTGATCGTGGACGACGTGAACGAACTCGATCTTGCTGGTGGCGCCGACCGCTTGCTGCCACGAGTGGCCTCGCTCTGGCAGACCCTCTCGGTACCGGTGGTCATGAGCTACCCGCGGCGCCTCGACTATTCGAAGGACTTCGCCTACGTGACCAGTCGCGAGCCCCGCATTGCACTCCGGCCGCTGCCCGTGAGTGGTCGCGCAGAGTTTCACCACGAGGTCTTCAAGCGGCGTATGTCGCGGGTGGCGCTGGAACCCAGCGTGGTGGCCGCAGCGGATCAGCTCGCATCGGGCAACACAGCGGAGTTTCTCGACCTCATAGCGAATGCGCTGCGCACGGCTGCAGCGCGTGGAGAGCAGCCGAGCTTACACCATGTTGATGCCGTGGGGAAACGGCGTGGCGAGGAGCTGCGACGCCTCGTGGTGGGCGGTGGCGCGCTGCGAGAGTTCCAGGCTCTGGCGCGCGATGGCAGTCTAGAAGAGCTGGCGGCGCCGTGGCTTGGGGTGCGTGCCGTCGTGGAGGACGGCGACGCCGCGACCTTGAGGATTCACCCGGGGCTCGCCACGGAAATCGCGGCGAAGGAGACCCAGGACTGACGCTATGTGGGTATGGTTTTTCGGCGTAATCGCACTTGCGGTGATCTGGCTCGGGAGCTGGGTGGCCAGCTGGTTCGACGTCAACATCGGCGTTGGCTGGCGCATCCTCGCGAGCTTCTTGGTGGCCCTGTTCGTTGGCGGCGTGATCGCGCTCCGGCGACTCAAGGCGCGGCGTGCGGCGCGGGCGTTCGAGGCGGAGATCCTCAAGCAGAGCGAGCAACAAGCTGCGTACGCACGGCCTGATCGCCGCGCCGAGATCCTCGAGCTACGCCAACAGATGGAGCAGGGGATCGGCTCTCTCAAGAGCAGCCGCCTCGGTGGCGGCAAGGGCGGCCAGGCCCTCTACGCCCTGCCCTGGTACATGATCATCGGACCGCCGGGCTCCGGTAAGACCACCGCGCTCAAGAAGTCGGGACTCAACTTTGCGTTCAACCCCGAGGAGGGTGGTCTACGAGGAGTGGGCGGAACGCGAAACTGCGACTGGTGGTTCACGAACGACGCGATCCTGCTGGACACCGCAGGGCGTTATGCCACGGAGACCGACGATCGCGACGAGTGGCTTGCCTTTCTCGGCTTGCTGAAGCGTTTCCGCAACCAAAAGCCGATCAATGGCGTGCTCGTCGCGGTCAGCGTGACCGATTTGATCGACGCCCGCGATGACCAAATCGCCGACATGGCGCGTCAGCTCCGTACCCGCATCGATGAGCTGATGTCGCGGCTCGAGATGGTGGTCCCGGTCTACCTGATGTTCACCAAGACCGACCTGATCGGTGGCTTCGTCGAGACCTTCGGCGACATGCGTAAGAGCGAGCGCGATCAGATCCTCGGCGCGACGTTCGCGTTGCGCGGAGGGGAGCGTGACGCCGCGAGCGAGTTCGCGCGAGAGTTCGACCAAGTGGTCAACGTGCTGCATGCCAATGCGCTGCGGCGGATCAAGACGCACCGTAGCTTCCAGGGACGACAGAAGATCTTGGAATTCCCTGTGGAATTTCAGGCTCTGCGCGACAATACCAGCAGCCTCGTCGCACAGCTGTTCCAGCCGAACCGCTTCCAGGGCACGCCCATCTTCCGCGGGTTCTACTTCACGAGTGGCACCCAGGAGGGGAACCCGGTGTCGCGCATGATCGGGCGTATGGCTCAGGCGTTCGGCTTGCCGCCGGATCCGGGCGCGCAGGTAGCGCAGGTCGAGGCGAAGAGTTACTTCGTCACCGATCTGTTCCAGCGCGTCGTGTTTCCCGATCAGAATGTCGCTGCGGCTACCGAGGGCCAGCGCCGGCGCCGCACGCTGACTCGCATCGTGTTTGCGGCGAGCTGCCTCTTCGTCTCGCTGGCGATCGCGATTCCCTCAGCGATCACGTACACGCGCAATCAGGATCTAGTTAGCCGCATCGAGGCGGTGGGCCGCTCTGCGTCGAGCATCGACTGGAACGACTCGTCTCCACTTAGCGAGAAGTTGGCGAAGCTGGATCGGCTCCGCGCGGAATACGCGACACTCAAGAGCTGGGACGACGACGGACCGCCCACTGGATATCGGTGGGGCATGTACGCCGGCGGCAGCTTGCTCGAGCCGGTGCAAGCAATCTATATCGAGCAGCTGCATCGCGGATTCACGGTGCCTACGCGACCCGAGCTCGAGGCTCAGCTGCGTGCTTTCAAGGTCGCCGACGCAGAGGGCGATACCTTCAGCAAGCAGTACGATCAGCTCAAGCTGTACTTGATGATGGGTGACACGCAGCGGCTAGAGGTCGACTTCGCGGCAAAAGAAGTCTCCCGCTACTGGGCCAAGGCGCTGCGCTCTGCCAAGCCACAGGAAGATGCGGAGCTGCTCTTACCCCACGCGAAGCTCTACCTGAAGATGATGAAGAAGGGCGAAGCGCGCCCGTGGGATCATGACAAGCAGCTGATCGATCACTCGCGCCAGACGATGCTGAAGGCTCCGCGGGTCGACCGCCTCTACACGATGCTCGTGCGAGACGCGAATCGTGACGTCGCGCCAATCAAGCTGACGGACTTCTTCTACGGCGAGTCCGCGAAGTGGGTGAAACCCAAGAAGGACGTGCAGATCAGCGGTGCCTACACCAAGGAAGGCTACCTCGCGATCAAGAAGGTGCTGAAGTCTCAGAAGGTGCAGCTCGAGACGGAGACCTGGGTGCTGGCTGAAACGGTCAAGGACAGCGAGACCCAGACGGCCGACACCATGGAAAAGCTGCGCGATCGCTACTTCAGTACCTACGAGAAGCAGTGGCGCGAGCTGTTCCTGGACATCGAGGTCAAGAAGCCCGCGAACGACGACGAGTCGATCAAGCTGTTCGGTGCGCTTTCGGAGCCGGAGTGGCCTTACCTTCGGCTCATTCGTTCCCTTGCGGAAAATGCCCGTATCCACGTGGATGAGAGCGAACTCTCCAAAGCTGGCAAGGAGCTGTGGGAGCGCAAGAAGAGGCAGTACGCGACTCGCCTGCGCATGGCGCTCAAGCTACGGGACTCTGGCGCCGGGGGGGGACCGAAAGAGGTACAGCCGCTGTCACCGATGGAGAGTGCTTTCTTGCCGTTGCTCGAGTTCGGGGCGCCGCCCCGCGACTCTGACGGTACCGGCACCCCACAGAAGCTCACCGAGTACATCAACTTCATGACCGCGCTGCAGGGCAAGCTCACGGATCAGCGGGACTCTCCGATGGCCCGCAAGAAGGAGATGGCGCCCGAGTACGAGATCGCGCTGCGAGGCGCGCTCAAGTTGCTCGATGAGCAGGACCCGTACACTCGTCCGATGCTGGAGCCGCTGTTGTTGAATCCGTTCCTGCGTGACGGGGTCAAACGCCCGCGGCGCTTCTAGTCGTTCAAGAGTTCTGCATTTGGGGGAGGCGCGACGTGCGTCTCCCCAAGCAGCCGAGTGACAGTGCGCGATCCGCTTTTTGGGCCAACTGCTGGATCTTGGCTAAGGCTGGACGCGCTGTGTCGTCTCAGGTCGTACCTCCGGATCCCAGTTCGCCCGCCTTCCTTCGCTTGAATCGCTTTTTGGCGATGACTGCGTCGGATCGCGGTCCCCTCGCTGACTTCCTGCACCTCGCAGGGATCGTGGCGTTGGTTGGCAGTGCTCTCAGCCTCGCGATCGCCGTGATTTGGTTCGGTGTGCGTTCGCCAGCTGCTGAGCCCCCACGGCTGCCGCCAGCGCAGTTCCAGTCGAGCCTCGATCCGCAGGATCCAGTGCCGAAGATCGAGCTTCCCGCTGCAGCACCGGTCAGCTCCGCCGCTGAGCAGAGCGCCTCACCCCCCGAAAAGGAAAAGGCAGAGCCTGAGGCGAAGGCCGAAGAGGCAGCGGTCGCGACGGATGATTCTGCAGCGAAGAAGCCGACGTTGCCTCCCGGCTTCTTTCAGAGTCCTCGTGCGATGGTGCATGAGGTGTTCGGAACCGCCACGGACAAGGAACCCTACTTGGCGTTGCGTTCTCGACCCGCCCGCGAAGCCAACTTGCTCGGCAAGCTGGACGATGGCACCCAGCTGAAGGTGATCAATCGTTTTGGAAAGTGGCAGTTCGTGCAGGTCTTGGACGGCAAGCTCAAAGGCACCGAAGGCTTCGTGTACGGTAAGTACGTGCGTCCCTTTGGGAGCGATTTTCGGTGAGAGGGCCTCGTCCGCGGCCCGCGGGCGTCAATCGCTGGCTTCTTGGTGCGCTGCGTCAGGCGTTCGTCCCGCTGACCGCGTGGCTGCTGTTCGGCTGTGGAGGGGGAAACGCCGGGCTCGTGAGGGATGAGGCTGCTGCGGATCTCAACTGCGACGAGCGGGCGATCCGCGTGACCTACATGGGTAACGAACACTACGAAGCCGTGGGGTGTGGACAACGCGAGCGCTACGCGTTTCACGACCGTGACCACTGCCCGAATGGTCGCTGCCCATTTCAGCACTAGTCCCTAGTCAACTCGGGTAGGCTGCTCTGCCCGGGGAAGATGAGCGAACAACTCGAGGAGACGCTGGATCGACTCAAGACGCAGCTCTTGCTGCATCCGAACGATCCTTGGAAGCGGTTCCATTTGGGCCGCACGCTGGCACGCATGGGTCGCCCCGCGGAGGCGGCTGACGCGTTCCGACGTTCTATCAAAAACAAGCCGGACAACTCCGAAGCCCACTACCAGCTCGGTTTGGTGGCGCGGGAGCTGGGCAACACCGAGGAGGCGGCCAACGCGTTCGGCGAGAGCACCAAGCACCAGCCCGACTTCTTCGACGGCTACGTCATGCTCGCGGAGACGGCGTCGGCGCGCGGAGAAAACGACCGCGCGGTGGAAGCCTATGACAAGGCCATCCGGCTGAATCCGCAAAGAAACGATCTCTTGGTCGCCGCGGCACGCTTGCGCGCCAAGCTTGAACAGCACGACCTCGCAGTGCTCGCTTACGAAGGCGCCCTGAACGCTCAACCTGACTTCGAGCTGATGCTCGAGCTGGGGCGCTCGTTTGCAGCCTTGAAGCGCAACGAGGAGCTCTACTCCTTGATGCAGCGTGCCCTCGGCTTGAAGCACGACAGCGTGGAGGTCTGGGAGCAGAGCGGGCGGAGCTTGCGCGCGCTGAATCGGTCCGACGAAGCACTGGACGCCTTCGAGCGCGTGCTGCGGCTGGAGGCCTCCCACGTCGAGGCAGCGAACGAAGCCGCGCGGATATGTCGCGAGCTGGGGCGGGACGATCAAGCCAAGAGCGCCTACGAACGCGCTCGTGCGTTGAGCCCTAAGGATCCAGATCTCGCGGTGGAGCACGGCCAGGTGTTGCTCCGCTTGCGGGAGGCAGAGCAAGCCGTCGCCGCGTTCGAGCACGCACAGAAGCACAGCGAGACCCCAAACGGGCTCGCGCATGCTGGGCTGGGCGCCGCTTACAACTCCCTGGCCAAGTACATCGAGGCTGCGGCGGAGCTCGAGCAGGCGACCACCATCGACCCGCGATCGGGCTACGCCTGGGCGAATCTTGGCGTGTCGTACTCGAAGCTGAATCGCCGCGAGGAGGCGACCAAGGCGCTCGAACGCGCCATCGAGATCAATCCGTCGGACCCCGACGTGCTCGATACGTTCGCGAACCAGCAGCAAGCCGAAGGCAACCTCGACAAGGCCTTGGACGCCTACCGGCGTTCGGTGAAGGTGCGTCCGGAGAACCCCGACGCGCTGTTGCAGATGGGCACCATCCTCCAAGGCTTTGCTCGTTATGCGGAGGCGCTCGAGCCCCTGCAGCGCGCTTGTGAGCTCCGCCCGGAGCTAGCCGTTGCGCATCAGCGCCTCGGTGAGGTGTTTCGTTCGCTGGAGCGCCATCGCGAAGCCATCCGCGCCTTGGAGGCAGCGGCGCAACTCCAACCAACGAACTTCGATGTGCGCGTGGCGCTAGGGCTCTCCTATCAGAAGCTGGGCGAACACCCCGTTGCCGTTGAGCACTTTCAGCGCGCGTTGGAGGTCAAGCCCGAGGACTTGGACGTGCTCGGGTACCTCGGCACTTCCCAGCGCGTGTTGGGTGAGACCAACCAGGCCATCGACACCCTGAAGAAGACAGCGTCTCAGCGACCAGAGGATGTCACCACCATCGCGCAGCTCGCCCTCGCTCAGGTCGCGATTGGAGACACCGATGGCGCGGAGCTGACGCTACGCCGCGGTCTGAAGGTGGACCCCAACAACCCGGATCTGTTGCTCGCCCTGGGCCAGGTACATGCCAGCAGCGGAAGACACGCCGAGGCAGTGGAGTGCTTCGAGAAGGTGCAATGGGTTCAGCCGGACAACGCTGAAGTGGCCCGCCACCTCGGCGGCTCCTTGAAGGACCTGGGGCGCACTCGCGAAGCCATCGAGACTCTCTCCGCGGTTCTGCAACAACACCCGCACGAAGTGGGCATCCGCTTCGACCTAGGAAAGCTCCTGCGCTTCTCCGGTAATGCCGCGGACGCCGCACAAAACCTCGCGCAGGTCGTCGCGCAGAGGCCCGACGATGGCCAGGCGCAGTTCGAGATGGGCTCGGCGCTGATGACTCTGGGACGCACCCAGGAGGCAGCGAATCATTTCCGTCAGGCAACGCGCTTGATACCCGACTTTGCCGACGCCTTCCGACAGGCCGCCGCATGCTTCGAACAGCTCGGCGACCATCGCAGCGCCATGCAGGCGCGCAAGCAGCTGCTTGGCATTGCGCCGGATGACGTGAAGTCTCGCCAAGGTCTCGCGCGGAACTACGTCGCGCTCGACCGCCTCAATGAGGCGATCTCCGAGCTGACCCTGGCGACCCAGGCGGCGCCAGAGGAGTTCGCGCTGTTCGGTGAACTCGGCGGCTTGCTGATTCGGGGGGGGCGCTTCGAAGAGGCGATCCTGCCCCTGCGCACGGCGCTGAAGGGTGAACCCGAGAGCCGCGTGCTGAGAGCCCAGCTGTCCTCGGCCTATGAGCGCACTGGGCGCAAGGACGAACACATCGAGCAGCTCGAGGAGCTGGTGCGCCTTGCTCCGAGCGTCGCGCCGCTGCGGCTCCAGCTGGCCGAGGCGCGCCTGGACGCGAAGCGCACCGCCGGCGCCATCGAGGCGTTCGAGGGGGCGTTCGGTGTGGACCCGACTCTCCCAGGTATCCCGGCAAAGATCGCCGACTTGCTTGTCTCCGAGGGGAAACATCAGCAGGCGATCACCTGGCTCGAACGGGTCGCTGCGGCTGAGCCCGGCAACGCTCGCGGCCACGTCAAGTTGGCGCGCGCCTATCGCGAGGTTTCACGCTGGGATGACGTGGGCAATGAGGCGCGCACCGCCCTGAACCAGAACCCCGCGGATGTCGAAGCTCAAGAGCTGTTGGCCGAGGCCAGCGAACGCACCGGCCGCCTCGATCAAGCGATCAGCGCCTACCAGCAGCTCGTCGAGCGGAGCGGGCAGGACCCGAGGCTGGTGTACGCGTTGGGGCGTTGCTTGCTCAAGGGCGGCCGCGCTCCCGAAGCAAAGATCCGCTTGGATCAAGCGAGCAAGCTGGACGGGAACAACGCCCTGATCCTCTTCGATCTGGCGCGGGCACAGACCGCACTCGGTGACCCTGCGGCCGCCCTTGGTAGCGTGGACCAGGCGTGCGCCCTCGATCCGGACAACGCGGACTATGTTCGCCAGCGCGCGGCGCTGCTCAGCGCTCAAGGGCGACACTCCGAGGCCATCGACAGTTTCCGCAAGGCAATATCCATCGATCCGAGCCTGGTCGCAGCGCGCACCGGCCTCGGGCTCGCGCTGACTCATCTCGGACGCGACGTGGAGGCCACCCGGGAGCTCGAGGCGGCGGTGGAGTCTTCGCCAAACGACGGCGTGCTGCGTGCGTCTCTGGCCTTCGTCTACATGCGCGTGGGGCGCCTCGACGAGGCGCTGGCTGCCTACCAGGCCACCCTGGAGCTTGGCCTCGAGGATCCCGACATCTACGCGAACACCAGCCGCATCTTGCTTCAGCTGGGGCGCCTGGACGAGGCGGTGGCAGCGCTGCGGCAGGTGGCGCTGCTCAGGCCGAACGATCTCCAAGCACAGCTCAAGCTGGCTAGCACCTTGGCGCGTCTTGGCTACTACACCGAGGCAGTCGCGCCGTATCAGCACGCCCTGCGGCTCTCGCCGCGGAACCCGGATGTGTTGTTCGAGCTGGCGCTGTGCTTCGCGCGTGCAGGCAACATGGCGGCGGCTCAGCAGCAGCAGTACACGCTGGGGAGCATCGACCCGGGGCGTGCCGCAGAGCTCGAGCGCGCCCTCTCGCAGCCGCTCTGAGCCTCTGGCGCGGTTTGCTTCCGCTCAGCGAGGGTAGGTCGGCTAAAGTGTTTCCGTGTGGCAAATGGCCGAGTTGTCGCCAAACTGGGACGGCACGGCGTTGCTCGGTCGATTGGCCTCAACGTCTCGGGCGACGTCGTCTGGCAGATTGAAGCGATGTTCGCAAACCAGCACCTGTAGCTTGGCCGGCTGCGCCGGTACCTTGAGCAGTACCCGTAGCGGAGCGCGAGGGTTACCGACGAGTGCCCAGCGCTTCCAGTTCGTGGGCATGCTCTTGGTCGGGTCGCTCGCTCCTTGAACAAACTTTGGCGTGGCGAGTTGGGGTTCGCCACCGTTCAGCATGTAGCTCAGCTCTGCAGGAGTGTCGTGGGGCAGGCTCAGGCTGACGGCCTCGGCCCAGAGCTGGCGTCGCCAGTCCAACTCGAAGTGAATTCCGTCGGGAAACGCCTGGCGCTTTCGGGTGACCAGGTTGGAGCGGATGGGGCTCTTCCAGTCACTCGGCCCGCTCTCGCTGAGATCTCGCCAGCCGCCCAGCCAGGGGAAGCTAGGGCCGGCGGGGGTATCGAGCTTCAGGACCTCTCGGAGCTTGGGAGGTACATCACCGTAGCTGGTGTCGACGAGCACGCGACCCGTCTGCTGGGTGGCGTCGTAGACGACACCCACGGATGCGCGCTGTGGCACCTCGTGCGTGTAAGGCTCTTGCAGGAGTGTGATGCCGCCGATGCTGCAGCAGAGGAGCAGCGCCCAAGGCAGCAGGCGGCGGCTCTGGGCGGGCATCAGCGGCAACAGGCTGATCCCCCAAAGCAGCCACAGCGCGCCCATTGCGGGTAGCGCGATCAAGCCGAGGGCGGCATACAGCTGAGTCAGCACGGGAAACCACGCAATTGCCACGCAGAAAGCGATGGCTGCTCCTCCCCCCCAAACCAGCCACGCGAGCTTGCTGCCGCTTTTGTTACCGCTCCGCCGTTGATGCTGGCGAACGCAGGCGGTGGCGGTGCTGAGCAACGCTAGGCCGAGGCCCGGTAGGTAAGCCAAATACGCAGCACCTGGCAGCGCACCGAGCAGGGCGAGCCCCAGCAGACCAAACAGCAATCCGATCGGAATGAGCTGTTCGAGGCTTGGCAGAGGCTCGAGACTGGCGGGTTCGCGGTCGCCGCGATTCAGGCCAGCTTGCCAGAACAGCCAAGAGAGGCCGAGCCCGGCGGCCGTGACGACGACATAGCCGCCGTGGGCCACCCATGGCGCTGGTGCGCGGCCCGCCCAGTGCAGCAACAGGCCGAAGGCGGCGTTCAAGAGCACACTGACGAGGAGGCCACACAGAGTCAACCCGAGAGAGCCGAAGAGGGCACGCCAGCGCAGCGTCGAGCGTTGCCAAGCGGCAATGCCGCACGGAAGTAACAGCCCCAGCAGCGTTGCCAGATAGCCGAACCAGGTCGGAATGAAGACAATCCTGCTGCCTAGCAGATCGAAGTAGTTTGGCTCGCTTTCAACCGGTGCGGCCGCGGGGGTGCCTGCTAGCGCGTCGATGCCTGTGAGCGAAGCGTCTAGGTTGTCTAGGCTGTGCTGCAGCGTCCCGATGTTCAGGTGCTCGAGGTCGTCGTAGGCGGTGTGGTAGTGCTCCATGCCGCCGATGCATGCGAAGTTCAGCCCGCGCCTGCCGGTTCGTAGGGCGACGCTGAAGTCCGTGTCGTTCGGTAGCTCGCGATACACGCTCTGGAAGAGCGAGCTCGTTAAAGGGCGTGAGGCGTGGCGACCAAACGCGGCGACGAGCGGGGCATCCCCGTTTCCGGTCTCGAACAGCAGCATCGGGCCGCGATTGCCCCGCGCCTCGAAGTTGAGCACGTACGTTACCGAGTGGAAATCTGGATGGCCGACGAACGCGCGCATGCCCAGGAGCCCAGCCTCTTCGCCGTCGGTGAAGAGGAAGAGCAAGCTCTGCTTGGTCGGCGGGCGGTGCTTGAGCGCGCGGGCGAACTCGATCAGGGTCGCCGTGCCGATACCGTCGTCCGCGGCGCCCTGGGCGGCGGGCACGGAGTCGTAGTGCGCTGCGAGCAGGATGGTGCCGGCGTCCGGATGGGTCCCTGGCACGCCGAAGAAGATGTTGTCGACCTCCGCGCAAAGGCCCGGGTGACAGCTCAAAGCGTGCTGTAGCTTGGGGGCGTAGCCCAGGCGGCGCAGTTCCCGGAGGATACGGTTGCGCACTCTTAGGTTGCTATCGCTCGCGACGGAGTGGGGACGGGGGCCGAGGAGCAGATCGAGGGTCTCTGCCGCGCGCTCAGCGGAGAGTTCTGATGGACCTGCGCTGCGGCTGACTGGCGTAGGCGGCGCCGACGCGCCCAGGCAGAGCCCAAGCGCGATCAGGCTCAGCGCTAAGCACAGCACCATGCGCAGCGCAGCCCGCCAGGTCCAGGCCCTTGCAGGCTGCGGAGGTGAGTCGACATTCGGCCGCACCCGCAGAAACTACGTCAGAACTCAGGCAAAGTGGCGAATCGCCTACCCGGAAGGCTCACCAAGCGTTACATTGGCCGCCGTTGCTCGGGGCGCAGCCCCAGCGAGGCGAAAAACGCCCCGCGAAGGCTGCTGAGAAGGACCCGTCGAACCTGATCCGGTTTGCACCGGCGTAGGGAAGCGACAGTTCTCCTCTCTTTCTCCTCGACGGTGATCGACCGCGAGCAGCACTGCAGCTCTTCAAAGCAGTGCAGGCCAACCAGGCCGCGCAGTGCGTGGAAGCAAAGAGGAAGAACCAGATGACCGACCACAGCCTGCCGTTGCGCGGCGCCCACAACCCGTCCAGCACCGCCGAGGGAACGACTCCCGGCTCATTCGCGAACCGCGCTGACATCGGTGGCCCGTTGACGTTTTCGTCCCCGGACACGCCCGGCATGCCCGCGCCCAGCGACAAGACGGCGTGGGACTTCATGCCCAGCGGTTGGTCGAAGCACGGCGACACCTGGGTCGCGCCCGCTGGCTTCACCCCAGTGACGCAGCTCGAGCACGCGCGCCTTGGCACCATCACCCCCGAGATGAAGCGCGTTTCCGCGCGGGAGCCGCACCTGACACCCGAGCAGGTGCGAGTCGAAGTCGCCGCTGGGCGGCTGATCCTCCCCGCCAACAAGGTGCACCTTGGTTACCAGCTCGACCCGATGAGCATCGGTCGCGCTTCGAAGACGAAGGTGAACGCGAATATGGGCGCGTCGCCGATCTCCTCTGGCACCGAGCAAGAGGTGGAGAAGCTGCGCTGGGCGGAGCGCTGGGGCGCGGACACCGTGATGGATCTCTCCACCGGTGGCGACCTCGACGCCTGCCGTGACGCGATTATTCGCAACGCACGCGTGCCGATCGGCACCGTGCCGATCTACTCGATGATCCTTGGCCGCAAGATCGAAGATCTGACGGAGAAGATCATCATGGAGACGCTGCTTCATCAGGCGAAGCAGGGCGTCGACTACTTCACGATCCACGCGGGCGTGATGCGCGCGCACTTGCCTCTCGTGCAGAAGCGCGTGATCGGCATCGTGAGTCGCGGCGGCTCGCTGCTCGCGAAGTGGATGCTGGTGCACGGCAAAGAGAACCCGATGTACACGCACTTCGACGAGATCTGCGACATCATGCGCGAGTACGACGTCTCGTTCTCGTTGGGTGACGGCCTGCGCCCCGGCGGCTTGGCAGACGCGACCGATGAGGCGCAGCTCTCGGAGCTCGCGACCCTCGGCGAGCTCACGGAGAAGGCGTGGCGCAAGGGCTGCCAGGTGATGGTCGAAGGCCCCGGTCACGTGCCCTTCGATCAGATCGAGTACAACATGAAGCTCCAGCGCCGCCTGTGTCACGGCGCGCCCTTCTACGTGCTGGGGCCGCTCGTGACCGACGTGTTCCCCGGCTACGACCACATCACGAGCTGCATCGGCGCAACCGCCGCGGGCTACCACGGTGCGGCGATGCTCTGCTACGTCACGCCCAAGGAGCACCTCGGCCTACCGAAGAAGGACGACGTGAAGCAGGGCTGCATCGCCTACAAGATCGCAGCTCACGCCGCAGACGTTGCCCTGGGGATCCCCGCGAGCCGCGACTGGGACGATGATCTCACCAAGGCGCGGGCCGCGCTCAACTGGGAGAAGCACTTCGACCTCGCCTTCGACTCCGACACCGCGCGCGCGTTCCACGACGAAGACCTCGACGTGGACACGGACTTCTGCGCGATGTGCGGTCACGACTGGTGCTCCGTGCGCATCTCCAAGGAGATCGCCGAGTTCGCCTCCGGAAAAGCGGACGGCTACCAGCGCGAGCGGGTGCTGAAGTCCGCGGCGCTCACCGCGGACCAGAAAGAGATCCTCGAGAAGCGCGGCGTGCTGAGTCCTGAGGAGATCCACAAGCTGGCTTCCAAGACCAAGCGCGCTGTGGGCGCGGAGGAATCGAAGGCCTCGTGTCACTCCGATTACGTCGATCCGAATTCTGCGCAACAAATCCAGGAGGAAAAGCTGGTTCAGCTGCGCACCAAGCAACCGGACGCCCGCGCGTAGCGCACGGCAGCCCAGAGTTGAAATAGGACACCCCCATGCGCGTCTCCCGTCTCGTCCTCGCTGTGGCCTTCACGCTGTCTTCCGCTGGTTCCCTCGTAGGTTGCTCCTCCGATGAGTCCGGCGGGGGGTCAGGCGGGAGCAACGCAAATGGGGGCAGCGCGGGGTCAGGCAACGCCGGATCCGGCGCAGTTGGGGGTGAGGGAGGCGCCGCGGCTGGCGGTACTGCCAATGGCGGCACTGCGAGCGGAGGCACTGCGAGCGGTGGTACTGCGAGCGGCGGGAGCGGAGGCACCTTGAGCTGCCCGACGTTCGCGGACGGAGTCACCGTCGGCAATGTCGCCAACGCTCAAGTGACGGAAGCCTCAGGCCTCGTCGCCAGCCGCAAGCAAAGCGACGTCTTCTGGCTGCACAACGACTCCGGCGACTCCGCTCGCGTGTTCGCACTGAAAAGCGACGGCACGGATCTCGGCGTCTTCAACCTGACGGGTGCAAGCGCCACCGATTGGGAGGACATAGCCCTTGGCCCGGGACCCACGGCAGGCACCGACTACCTTTACCTTGCGGATATCGGCGACAACAACGCGCAGCGCGCCTTCGTGCGGGTGTACCGTGTGGCAGAGCCAGCTGCTGCTAGCGGCGGCACTCAAGACGTGAGCGGCGCCGAGGCGCTGGAGTTCGAGTACCCCGATGGCGCCCACAACGCAGAGACGCTGCTCAGCGATCCGCTGAACGGCGATTTGATCATCGTCACCAAGGGTCTCGTCTCCTCGGGGATCTATCGGGCGCCGGCGCCGCATACCGTGGGTCGCACGACGCTGACCTACGAAGGCGACGCCAGTGGCGTGATGACCCAGCTGGTGACCGGCGGCGACATCAGCCCCGATGGTCGCTACATCGCGCTCCGCACCTACGGCGCGGTGCACCTCTACCTGCGCAACTCAGGTGTCAGCGTCGCCGATGCTCTCAAGGCCTCGCCTTGCGAGGTGCCTCAAGCCGCGGAGGGCCAAGGCGAAGCGGTGGCCTTCGCCGCCGATGGCGGCGCCTACTTCACGGTGAGTGAAGGCAGCGCTCAACCGATTTGGCGCTTCGCGAAGCAGTAATCTAGCGATCTCGCTTCCGCGCTGAAACGACTAGCGGGAGGCTGGCGGTGTAGGACACTGCCGCACCTCGTGTGGGCGCACACTCATATGGAAATGCGCCGTCGCAGCTGGAAGATATGGGGGCTAGCGCCCGATTCGGACGCTGAAACGGGGCGAAATCCCCACAGATCGCGGCGAAAGGTCGAGGGAAACCGAGCAGTTGGCTGCGCGGCACGCTACGCAGGCCGGCGCTAGTCGGTGTAAGCTTCAGGCGTGTTGAGTCGCACTTGGGTTGGAGTCTTGGGCTTGGTGCTTTCGGGCGCGTTATTCGCTGCTTGCACTGGTGATGTGGGTGAGGGTGCATCGCCTGGTGAGAACGGCGGCAATGCCGGAAGCATCGCGAACGGCGGGAGTAGCTCGAACGAGAGCTGCCTCGGCTACTTTTGCACTGACTGCGCAACGGGCGAGACGGTGCCGGCCATCTGTGAGACGGGTAAGTTCTGTCCCGACGGCTACGAGCGCAGCTGCGGCTCTGGAGGTAACGCTGGTAACGGCGGGAGTGCTGGGGCCGCCAACGGCGGCAATGGTGGCAGCGGCAATACGGGCAACGCCGGCAGCGGCGGATCAGGTGGCGCGGCGGGCGGTGCTGGGGGCGCTGGCGGTACCGCGGGCGGCGCCGGTGGTAGCGGTGGCGCGGGAGCTGGAGGCATGACCTCTGGTGGCACCGGCGGTACCGCCACCGGCGGAGCCGGCACCGGTGGCGCAGCGACTGGCGGCGCGGCGACAGGTGGCAGCGGTACGGGTGGTGCGGCCACCGGTGGCGCCGCGGGTAGTAGCGGAACCTGAGTCATGGCTTCGCGCCTGTCACGCAAGGTGGCTTGGCAGGCGCCGCTACTCCTCGCGCTATTGGTTCCGTGGGGATGTGATGGCGACGAGGCGGCGCCCCAGCAGGACCCGGTGCCTGATGCTGGAGTGGATGCGGGACCAGCGCCGGCATGGAGCCTCGAGCTCGAGGCGGACGTCGCCGCGGGCGACGAAGAGACGGTGTGCCGCTATTTCGTGGTGCCCGAAGGGGGCCTCGCGGTGGCGCGCTTTCAGCACGCGCTGAGCGACCGCACCCATCACTTGCTGCTCTTCCCAACGTACCTCACCCCCGATCAAATACCGGTCGAAGGCATCATCCACGACTGCGAGGGAGACTCTCCGAGCAAGCTCGTCGCGCCGGGCATCTTGTACGGAGGACAACCAGGGGGAGCCAGCGTTGCCTTTCCTGAAGACTCCTCGCTCACCTTGCCTGGTGGCGCGGTGGTGTTGATGGAGCAACACGTGGTGAACACCGGGGTCGACGCGGTGCACGCCCACGCTCAGCTCGACGTGTTCGCTGCCGAGCCTCAGGCGACGCGCGAGGCGGGCATGCTGCATTTCTACGACTGGGCGATCTACGTGCCGGCTCGGGGGGAGGGGCGCGCTGAAATGCAGTGTGATATCCCTGCGGATATCGAGCTGGCTTTCGGGCACGGTCATATGCACCAGCGGGGCACGAACTTCCAGGCGTGGATCATCGACCCCGACGGTTCGCGCCGCGATTTGCTCGAGACTCAGGACTGGGACTCGGCGACGCAGAGCTTCGCGCCCAACGTGCAGATCCCCGGCGGCAGTCGCGTGCGCTTCGCCTGCGACTACCGGAATGACGAAGACCGCGCCTACTACCAGGGCCTGTCCGCGGTGGAGAATGAGATGTGTTCGCTGACCCTCGGCTACGCGGGCGTGGACGGGAAGCGCCTGCCACCGCCCTACGAGTGGTGTGGTTCGCCGACGTCGGGCGTGGTTGGGGCAGGCGGCTTTGGCTGTCAGAGCATCGAGCAGTGCATCAGCAGCGCGTGGGCTGCGGGGCTTGCGGGCTTCGGGCCGGCGCTCCAGGGCTGCTGGAATCAAGGCTGCGAGCTCGCGCCCGTGGCCTATCGTGATCTCGCGCTGTGCCGCGCGACCCACTGCGAGTCGGCGTGTGAAGTCGCGCCGGGGCTTGCCGGTGTGGTGGCCCTCGCGAGCACCAGCCTCGGCTGCTTGGAGTGCGTGGCAGCAAACTGCCCCGAACAGCAACAAGCCTGCACGGCTCAACCCGACTGCAACTGACGCGAGCTTTTGCTAAGACCCCGCCGTGGCGAAGCGCAAAGCACGACTCGGCAACTTGGCGAACCGCGATCCAGTGATCGCCGGCGTGGCGATCGAGCACCTGATCGGTGAAGTCGACGCCGGTGAGGGTGCGGTACTGGTCGTGGACGACGACACGGACCTGGTCGCTGAGGCGCTCACCGCGGAGGGTGTGGAGCTGCGGCGCTGGAACCGCCGCGCGCTGGATGGACGGCGTGCCTTGCCGTGGCCAGAAGCGGGCGAGGTCGCCGCGGCGGTCGTGCGCCTGGGGCGCGACTGGCCGAGCTTTGACTTTGCGTTGCATGCCGTTGCCTCGCGGATCAAGACCGGCGGCAAGCTGTGGGTCTACGGCGCCAACGACGAGGGGATCCGCTCGGCGCCGCGACGCATCGCGGAGGCGTTTTTCACCGAGCCGGAGACGGTGCACCTCAAGCGCCGCGCCCGAGTGCTGGAGTGCGTGCGAAACGATGTGAACGAGGGCTTGAAGCTATCCTTCGACGACTTCCGTACGAGCTCCGACGTCACTCTCCCTCTCGGTGGTTCGTCCTTCAACGTTAGCCTCGCGAGCTACCCTGGGGCGTTTGCTCGGGGCCGGCTCGATTCCGGCACCGAGATCTTGCTGCGCGGCCTGGAAGAGCTGAAGCCGCGCAAGCAAGTGCTCGACTTCTGCGCTGGTGTTGGCGTGGTTGGCGTGTGGGCCAAGCGCCGCTGGCCAGAGGCGGAGCTATCCTTGCTCGAGGTGGATGCCCCAAGCCTAGAAGCCGCGAAGCAGAACCTGCCAGACGCGAAGAGCTACCTGAGCGACGCCTGGAAGAACCTGCCGAAGAGCGAACGCTACGACGCCATCGTGAGCAACCCGCCGATTCACCGCGGAACCGAGGAAGACATGGGTGTGCTCCACGAGCTGGTGCAAGGCGCTGCGGCTCACCTCACGGTGAGCGGCGTCTTGGTCTGCGTGGTGCAGAAGAGCGTCGGCGCGGGCACGTTGTTCAACGACACCTTCAAGAACAGCCGGGTTCTGCTCGAGACCAATGCGTTTCAGGTGTGGTGCGGCTCCAAGCGCTGAGCCGCACCCCTGGTTCGAAGACACTCAGGCGGCGCTGAGAGGCCGTCTCAAGCCGCGCGGTCGTCGTCGCGCTTGGGGCGACGGTTGCACGCAAGGATGCGCTTGCGCACGCGGACAGCGTCGGGAGTGATCTCCACCAGCTCGTCGCGGTCGACCCACTCGAGGGCCTCTTCGATGCCCATCACGCGCGGCGGGGCGAGGACGACGTTCTCGTCGCGGCCAGAGGCGCGAATGTTCGTGAGCTTCTTCTCGCGGGTGACGTTCACGTCGAGGTCGTTGTTGCGATTGTGCTCGCCGATGATCATGCCCTCGTACACGTCGGTGCCCGGCGGCACGAAGAGGATGCCGCGAGGGTCGAGGTGGAACAGGGCGTAAGGCGTCGCCGTGCCAGCGCGGTCGGAAACGATGGCGCCGCAAGGGCGACGCAGCATCGGACCGGAGTAGGGCTCCCAGCCGTCGAACAGGGTGTTCAAGAGGCCCGTGCCACGCGTTTCCGTAAGGAAGGAGGAGCGGAAGCCAATCAAGCCACGAGAAGGAATGCGGTACTCGATGCGCGCGCGGCCATGACCCAGGTTGTTCATCTTGGTCATGATGCCCTTGCGCTCACCCAGGCGGGTGGTCACGGCGCCGACGTACTCCTCCGGGACGTCCACCACGACGCGCTCCATCGGCTCCGACTTCACGCCGTCGATCTCACGCACGACGACTTCGGGCATGCCCATGCAGAACTCGAAGCCCTCGCGGCGCATCGTCTCAGCGAGCACCGCGAGCATCAGCTCGCCACGGCCGTACACAGTGAAGACGTCGGGCTCCGCCGTCGGCTCGACGCGCAGGGCGATGTTGCGCTTGCTCTCCTTCATCAGGCGCTCGCGGATGTGACGCGAGGTGACCCACTTGCCGACCTTGCCGGCGAAGGGCGAAGTGGAGACGCAGAACGTGATCTTGATCGTCGGCTCCTCGACGCGGATGCGAGGCAGCGCGTCGACCTTGTTCGGGTCACACAGGGTGTCGCCGATTTGCACTTCGTCGAAACCTGCGACAGCGACGATGTCACCGGCGCCTGCCTCGTCGATCTTCACGCGCTGCAGGCCTTCGAAGCCGAACAGCGTGCCGACCTTCTCTTCTTCGGTGCTCGACTCACCCACGCACTTCAGGCGGTGCCCCACGGCAAGCTTGCCGCGTTCGATGCGGCCGAGCGCCAGGCGCCCGACGTACTCGTCGTGAACGATGTTGTTGACGAGGATGCGCACCGGCTCCTCCACGTCACCCTTCGGCGAAGGCACGACGTCGAGGATGGTCTTGAACAGCGGCTCCAGGTCGACGAGCTCGTCTTCGAGCTCCTTCTTCGCGACGCCATCCTTGCCGATCGCGTAGAGCACCGGGAAAGCGGCCTGGTCGTCGCTGGCGTCGAGATCGCAGAACAGGTCGAAAGCCTCATCGAGCACCGCTTCGGGGCGCGCGTCCTGGCGGTCGATCTTGTTGATCACCAGGATGATCGGCATGCCGAGCTCGATCGCCTTGCCGAGCACGAAGCGCGTCTGGGGCAGCGGGCCTTCGGCGGCGTCCACCAAGAGCAGCGCGCCGTCGGCGAGCCGCAGCGTGCGCTCCACCTCACCACCGAAGTCGGCGTGGCCGGGGGTATCGATGATGTTGATCTTGTAGTCGCCGTAACGAACGCTGGCGTTCTTCGCCAAGATCGTGATGCCGCGTTCGCGCTCGAGGTCGTTCGAGTCCATGACGCGGTCGGTGAGCGCCTCGTTGACGCGGAAGACGCCCGTCTGTCGCAGCATGGCGTCGACCAACGTGGTCTTGCCGTGATCGACGTGGGCGATGATGGCGATGTTTCGGAGCTTTTCGCGGGGATGAAGGGGCATGACGTTCCTCGAGGGCGACGCGCTATGCCATGCCCCCCCTGGGTCACGCCAGGAGAAAGCCGGATTGTTGCCGCTGCGTGCCAAGCACGAATTTTTGGGGGTGAGGCGCGCTGCTTCGAGACAGCACGATCTCGGCGGCGAAGTTATTGTTTGACAGAAACTAGTTATCGTAAAACAATAAGTCCATGGTGCTTCGTAGTGTGGAGCGAACGCGGCTGGTGGCCGAACCGACGACGTCTCGGCCCCAGGTGGTTTCTCGAACTACGCGAGCTACGCGCGCGCTTCCAGTACATCCCCGTCTTGGGTTGCAGCGCGGAAACGACTCGAGCGGCTTCATGCGCGCGTGCTTGATCGTCGTGTTGTGTGCGCTGAGCAGTTGTGGTGCTGCGGACGACGCGGCTGAGTCATCACCGGAGCGCTTGCCGACCAGCTCACTGGAAGACGGTGGTCTTGATAGGGCGTACTGGGACGCGGCGCTGCGTGACCTCGAAGATCGGCGGCTACCGATCGACGCGATGCTGCTCGTGCATCGAGGCGCCGTGGTCGCGGAGTACTACGCGCCGGGACACGCCCGGCGGTCGCTGCACGATCTGAGGTCGGCGACCAAGTCGATCACCAGCATGTTGGTCGGCGCTGCGACGGACCGTGGAATGTTGGATCTGCAGGCTTCCGTCGAGAGCTTCTTCCCGGAGCAAAGTGCGCATCCGTCCTGGCGGGACTACCAGCCCATGCGCGTCGGCGACTTGCTCACCATGAGTAGCGGACTCGACTGCGACGACTGGGCAGCCTCGCCGGGCAATGAAGAGCGCATGTATCTGAGTGCCGATTGGCTCGACTTCTTCTTCGCTATCCCGGCGAAGCGCGAGCCCGGGGAACGCTTCTCCTACTGTACTTCTGGAGTCGTCACGCTTGGGGAGATCGTGAGCCGGGTCGCGGGGCGGTCGCTGCCCGAGCTAGCAGAAGCCTGGCTCTTTGAGCCGCTCGGGATCACAGACGCCGAGTGGGCCGAAGCGCCGCACGGAGTAACCGATTCGGGCGGCCATCTACGGCTGTCCGTGGAGAGCCTCGCTAAGCTGGGCCTCCTCATGCATGGAGGAGGCGTTTACGCGGGGAAGCGTCTGCTGAGTGCTTCTTACGTGGAGGCGAGTCTCACCCCGAGTACCTGGATCTTCAGTCCCGACCAGGGGCCACAGTATGGCTATCTCTGGTGGCTCGAGCCTGTGCGTGACGGCGTGGCGCACTCGTATCAGGCGCGGGGCAATGGCGGGCAATACATCATCGCGCTGCCAGCCTTCGATGCGTTGGTCGTCTTCACCGGACACGCGTACAACCAGCCGCCGGAGATCTCCCAGGCGCCGTTCGACCTCACCCAACGTTTCGTGGTGCCAATGCTAGAGCAGCCCGCGCGTTAAGTCGCGGCAGTGGATTTAACGAAGGAAAGGATCTCATGCTTCGAACATTCTTACCGCTTGCGTGCGTATTGGTTTGCGCCGCCTGCGCTTCCTCCCCAGGGCTTCCTCCGCCCATCGCAGCAAACCAACTCGGCGCCACGGGACCCGTGGAACTCCCGATATTGCTCGTGTTCGAAGCGGGCGAGAGTGTGCCTCTCGACGTCACCACTCACGGCGATGTGGTGGCCCTGAAGAGCGATGGCGGAGCGAAGCTCGTGGCGAAACGCAAGCTCTGGCTCTTGATCACGGAGGACTCCCCGCCAAGACTCAGCCTCGACGGGGAGCACTTCGATCAAGTCCACGGCGCGTTCTCGTTTGGCTTTGGCGTCACCAAGCAGCGCGGTTCGTTCGCGACCATGGAGTTGAAGCTCGCTTCTCAGAAACCGTGAGCCACCGATGACTGACACGACAAGCCAAGCCCCGGGTCTGCCTCCCAAGTTTCGTCGCTGGAGCCGCGTCGGGAGCGTGTGTTGTTGGCTCGTGGGTGCGGCGCTGCTGCTCGGCACGCTGGCTACGCGGATCAAGACTCGCGCGGGTCTGGCGCGAGAGTTTGGCTTCCACACGGGGGCCTACATCGAGTCGTGGCAGGAACTGTCGACGTTGGTGTTGATGCTGACGCCCGGTGTGCTGCTGACCCTCGCACTCTTCCAGCTGGCCAAGGCGCTGTCTGCCTTTGCACGCGGCGAGTACTTTCAGGAGTCCACCGTTGCGCGCCTACGGCGGTTCTCCGGCTTGATGTTGGCCTCTGCGCTAGCGGGCTTGGTGTTGCCGTCGGTTTGCTCGTTGCTCTTGAGCTATGGGGTTCCGCCAGGCGAAGGACGGTTCTCCGTGGGGATCGGCTCCGGTCAGGTGTTGGGCGTGTTGTGCGCTGGGGGCACCTGGCTGTTCGCCGCGCTGCTAACGGAGACCAGACGCCTCAGCCAAGAAAACTCCGAGTTCGTGTAGTCTCCCGCTGTGCCCATCCGCGTGAAACTGGCTGAAGTGATGGCCAAGCGCGGCGTGCTGTCGAAGGACCTAGCCGCCCACGTCGGCATCACCGAGGCCAACATGAGCTTGCTCCGCCAGGGTAAGGTCAAAGGCGTGCGCTTCGAGACACTGACGAAGATCTGCGAGTTCTTGCAGTGTCAGCCCGGAGACATCCTTGAGTATTGCCCGGAGGAATCTTCAAAGGTGCGGTAACCTGCGCACGAGCGTATGTCTGTTCAACACACCTCCCCTCCGTACCAGCCTCTGCAGAGCAGCCCAACCGCGCGCACGTTCACGGTGCGGCAGCTGCTCGCGCTGGCTGAAGCGGGGCGCATCCGAGTGCCGGAGTTTCAGCGTCCGCTCAGGTGGCGCCAGGCGCAGAACCTCGAGCTGCTCGATAGTGTGTGGCGCAACTATCCGATTGGCTCGTTGCTCTTCTGGAACAGGCGGGCGGACCCTGGTGAAATACAGATTGGTGCCGCGCGGATCAGCGTAGGCGAGCAGGCGAGTGCCTTCTGGGTGGTTGATGGTCAGCAGCGTGTGACGGCCCTGGCTGCCAGCCTACTCGACATTGCGCAGCCCCCCGGGGAAAAGCGCTGGGAGCTCTACTTCGACGTCGAAGCTCCAGGTTTCAGTACGTCATCTAGCTCTACGACGATCCCTGTCCGGGCCCTCGGCAGCTTGATGCGTCTCGGTCGACACCTCCAATCCGCGATTTGGGCCGACAACGAAGACTGGGTTGCGCGCGCGGAGCTCGCGCAACAGCGACTGCTGGACTACGAAATCCCTGCATACGTCGTGGAAGCGGACGACGAGGGGGCACTCAAGGCGATCTTCGCGCGGCTGAACAGCACGGGCGCTCGCATGCGTAGTGAAGAAGTTTTCCATGCGCTATTTGGTAGCCATGGCGCGCAAGGCTTGGACCTGAGCGCCCTGCAACAGGTGTTCGAGAGTTCGGAGTTTGGTACGCCTTCGCGCGCTGATGTGCTGAAGATGGTGCTTGCGATGAGCCGTCAGGACCCGACCAATCGCGTGGAGCGGTTCAGCGAGAAGGATCTGGCCGAGTTCGTGAACCAGGACACGGCCGAGGAGACGATTCGCCTGGTGATCGACTTCCTGAAGCTGGAGGCGGGCGTACCGCACCTGCGCCTGATTCCGTACCCAGTCGTGCTCACAATCTTGGCGCGCTGGTTCCGAGAGTTTCCCGATACGAGCGCGTGGAACCGTCGGCGCCTTGGCTGGTGGCTCTGGGCGGGAGCCGCGACAGCAGCGCACCAGCGGGCAGAGGTGTCCAAGCTGCGGGAACAGTTGCGTCTGATCGACGGGGACGAGGCCACATCAATGGATCGCTTGCTCCGCGCTGTCGATCCGACGAAGGAACTGCCCCAGTGGGAGCTGAAACGATTCAACGGTCAGAGCGCCCATAGTCGGATCGAAGTGCTCGCGCTGTTGAGCTTGCACCCACGCTCCTTGCCCCATGAAGCTGAGGGGGTTGCGGTCGATAGCCGTGAGATCGCTGTGGGTGCTTTGGTGAGCCAGACTCGAGTGGCCCGGGAGATCATAGCATCACCGGATTGGCGGAACCTCTCAGACGAGCACAAGCGCCTTGCGCGCTCGGGAGCGAACCGCGTGTTGCTCGAGGAAGAGGAGGGCCACACCGGGCTGGGTACCCGTTTCCGCGCGCTAACGTACGAGGCGCACCACGAGATCCTGAACTCGCACCTGATCACAGAGCAGTCGTTCGCACTGCTGTGCGCGAAAGAATATGCTGCGTTCCTCGAGGCGCGAGCGAATGATCTCCTGGGCTACGTGGATGTGGTGATTCAGGAGGCTTCGGGAACCTGGCCGCCGTCTCCCCGATTCATGCACCCACTCGAGGATTATCTCGATGACGATGAGGGTGAGGTCGGCGCATGAAGCTCCTCGACGTGACGGTCCACGGACAGCTAGTGGGGACCCTCTCCCATGGGCACCATGAGAACTACCGCTTCGAGCCGGAGGTTGCTTGGCGGGAGGGGAACGGGATCCCGGTGATGAGCTTTCAGCTCTACCAGCAGCGGCCGAAGGCGTGGGTATCAGCGCATCTCCCGGTATGGTTCGAGAACTTGCTACCGGAGCGTGACTCCGAGCTAAGGAACCTGCTGTGTAAGCGTCTAGGGTTGCGAGACGGGCAGTCGATGGCGCTGCTGCAGGTGCTCGGCGGCGATCTGCCTGGTGCCGTGGAAGTGCGGGGTGACGCCGGGGTGCTCGACAGCCCGGAGGATTCCCCTCCGGACTCGCCACAGACCGACGCCCTGCGCTTCTCTTCGCTTGCCGGCGTCCAGCTGAAGTTTTCGATGGCGAAGAGCGGTACCAAGTACACGTTACCCGCTCATGGGGGGCACACCGAGTGGATCGTGAAGATTCCCGGTGTGGACATGCCGCTGTTGCCAGCGATCGAGCACGCGACGATGGCCTGGGCGCGCGCGATGAACCTTCCGGTGCCCGAAACGCAAGTCGTGGAGACCTCGGATTTGGTGGGCTTGGAGAGCTTCCTTCGTCGAGGAATCGACCATGCGTTTGCGATACAGCGCTACGATCGACTGGAGGGAGGCAAGCGGGTTCACCAAGAGGACTTTGCGCAGGTCCTGAATTTCGAGCCTCGTCACAAGTACGGGAAGCAAGAGGGCAAGCGAGCGAGCATGGACACGATTGCCCAGATCGTGCAGCAGGCTTGTCACCACGAGGTACTCGAAGAGCTGATGCGACGCTTCGCGTTCGTCGTTGCCTCGGGGAATGACGATGCGCACCTCAAGAACTGGAGCTTCGTGTATGGGGAGGACAGTGCGGTGCCCACTCTGGCGCCAGTCTACGATCAAGTGTGTACCATAGCCGTGAATTCTCAGGCGTTCGGCTGGGATCTCGAGAAGGGACCGACGCTGGGACTGAGACTTGGGAAAGAGGACCGTTTTCGCGCTCTTGGAGTCGTCCATCTTGACCGACTGATGGAACGCCTCGTAGATGGCGGAGCG
The DNA here is from genome assembly GCA_020633205.1 of Polyangiaceae bacterium. Classification (NCBI taxonomy): domain Bacteria; kingdom Pseudomonadati; phylum Myxococcota; order Polyangiales; family Polyangiaceae; species Polyangiaceae bacterium. The sequence goes on along the minus strand of JACKEB010000019.1, from coordinate 15,473 downwards.
CTGAAACAGCGTTTCCTTGAGGCAATTGAGAACGCACGGGATACATGGTCGACCGTGGCCCACCTCGCACCGCTGGAGATGCACGAGGCGCTAGAGCGTCACTGGAGAGAGGTCCCTCTGCTGAACCACGTTGGTGGTTGGCGCGGAGCCTAGTCCTAAGCTGGTCTAGCAGTGGGAGTAGCTGGCCCCACAGTTGCCCGTGTGGGGGCACGCTTCGCGAAAAAAGCTACTTCAGCCGCTCGACGTAGCCTGGCGGCGCTACCGCGCGGTAAAGGCGCTCCACCGTATCGCGGATGTTCTCGGGAGCGATGTCTATCGATCCTAACCCCCGAACCCCTAGGCGATGCCCGCCCTGGTCGTCGTAGAAAAAGCCGCCGTACGTCTCGAGGTAGCCGATCTGGTAGCCGTGGAGGCCCAAGCGAAACAGAAAACGCGCGAGCCAGTAGCGCGGCACCTCGCTCGAAGTTTCGCCGATGCAGACGCGGACGAGCTGGTCGTTGATGCTCTCGACCTTGAGCGCGCCTTGCGCGAACGGCAGGGCGCCCGGCGCTGCCTCTTCGAAAGGCAAGAAGTCGGGCTCCGGCATGCGCTGCCAGATCTCGCTGGGCGGCTCGGCGTCGTGCTCCGCGTCGCAAAACCAGAGCGCGCGCTCGATGCCAGTGCAGTCCAGACTGGTTCCGGGAGGCAAGAAGAGCAGATCGCACTCGGCGTGGACTTCGCCGCTGGCGGTCACGACGCACAGGTAGCCGCCTCGGGGCGCTACGAGCTGCCCTGGATTGACCAGTAGCTCGAAGCGGCTCGTGGCGACGCGACCCAGCACTTGTGCCTGGTCGTCCTTCAAGCTCACCAAGTGAAACGGCGGCTCCTCCGGGGTGTAGCTCTTCGCGGCGTCCTCGCGCCCGGGGCTGACGCGTAGCGGTCGCTCAGGGTGCGGGGGGTGAGGGCGGTAGCCGCAGTACACCAGGGAGAGCCCGGTGCGCCGTTCGTCGCCCGGAAAGCGCGGCGGTGCAAACGGCGGACGTAGGCGCCCTGGCCAGTGCAAGTATCCGTGAGGATGCAGCACGAGGTCCCAGGAGCGGTGATTGATGCGCCCGAGGTCATCGCCTGATTCGCGGTCCATCAGGAAAGTGCGAAACGGCACCGAGTCGAAGAGCGCATCCCCGCTGTTCATCGGGATGGCGTACTCGTCCGTGATGTTGCCATGGGCAAAATAGAGCGGTTCGCTGGCCGTCGCCATCTCGAGCTGGGCGTCCCCCGCGCGCCCCAGCACCACCAAGTGATGCTCGAAGCGCGTTGGTCGAGCCGCGAGCTCTCGCAAGTTGAGGCGCTGTATGCCTTCGGTTAGCGGGCGATCGCTCGGTGGAAAGCCCCAGTAGCGCGTGGTGGGGTGACGCTCAGTCATCGGAGCCGAGTCTATCCCAGCTGGCATGGGTCGAGCCTCCGAACGGCCCTTGTAGCCGCGAAAGCGCTCTGGGATCCTCATGTGGAATGCCGTTCGGTGGGTTGGGGAGCCTGAGGCTTGCGGTTCAAGCGAGGCGCTGGTGGTGCGCACTCGTCGCCGTGGTGTTGGCGTTTGCGTGTCTCGCCTGCGGACGTGCTGAGGAACGGGTCAGCCGCGTGGCGGTTGATGGTTCGACGGACGTTGCGTTGGAGATCCGCGACGCGGAGGTCGTACAGGCTCGATACAGCGTGAGCGTGCTCCGGGATCCCACGGGGGTGCTCGACTTCGAGGCTGCGCGCAAGAGCTCTGACTGGCAGACGCCCGGCAGCGATCCGCGCTTTCACATCAGCGACGCGGCCGGGTGGGTGCGGTTACGGGTGGTCAACCACAGCGACTCGAGCGAGCTCGTAGCCTGGCAGGGCCACCCTTGGCCGATGACGCTGGACGCCTACCTGCCGAGCGGAAAGGTGGCGCACCTGGTAGGCACCGAGGTTCCTTCCACGCATCCACGCACGGGCTTCACGATGCGCTTTGTGCTGCCTCCCGGAAATTCGGAGACGCTCTACTTCCGCTACGCCGGCCGCTTGCAAGCGCCCACGCTGGTGGTCGGTCCCGAGGCAGCCTTCAATGAGAGCTACGCTATCTCGAATCTCGCCCACGGCGCGTTTTACGGGGTGTTGCTCGCGCTGATGCTCTACAACCTCGTGCTCTGGGCGATCTTGAAGAGCCACGCGTACGGCTACTACGTGGCTCATGTCGGCGTAACGCTCTGGTACTTCCTGGGGCGCAACATGCACGTGGCCGAGGCGCCATGGCTGCGACCGGTTGCTGGGCTCATGGCGCCGAACCCGCGCTTCTGGACCGTGGCGATGCTGTGGATCAGCGCCCTCGCGATGACGGGTTTCTGTCGCCATTTGCTGGATACCCAGCGTCACACGCCGCTGCTCGACCGCATCTTGCGCTGGGTGCCCGCGGTGCCTGCGGTTGGCATGCTTTCGCTGATCTTCACCGATGGAACCTATGCCGATGGCCTGGCGGCGCTCGCGCAGATCGTCGCACTGTTCGTGATCTTGCTGGCAGCGATCGTGCTCAGCCGTCGCGGCGATCGCCTCGCCCGCTTGTTTCTGGTGGCTTGGTCGATGTACCTGGTGACCGGCATCGTTTATTCCATGCGGTATTTCGGCCTCACGCCGTACACCAACCTCACGGAGTATCATCTGCAGGTGGCCTCTGCGCTCGAGGTGGTGCTCTTGAGCTTCACCCTGGGTTACCGCATCCGACTGATCGACGCGGAGCGCGAGCGCGCCAAGCAGGAGAGCAACGAGCTCAGGCTTGGTCGCGAGATCGAGATCCAGCGCGAGCGCGCCCGGGGCCTCACTCGCTTGATGGAGCAGCAAGATCGCGATCGCCGGCGCGTGGCGCGGGATCTCCACGACGGGCTCGGGCAGCTCCTGGTCGTGCTCAAGGGCGTACTTGCGGGGGAGTCTTCAAGCGCTGCGGAGCGCGCACGTGACTTGGTTGCGCGCGGAATCGATGAGGCCCGAGCCTTGAGTCACGGGCTACACCCCGACAGGCTCGATCGCTTGGGGCTGACCGCGGCGCTCAAGGGCCTGGTCGACGATCTGCCGGAGCAACCGGAGCTAACCCTGGACGCGGAGATCCGGGACGTGGACGGCGTGCTGGACCGCAGCGCAGAACTCCACGTCTACCGTATCGCTCAAGAAGCCATCAACAACGCCTTCGTCCACGGCAACGCGCGTAATCTGTTCGTCAGCGTGGAGGTCGTCGGGCGCGAGCTCTTGCTGCTGGTCGAAAACGACGGTCGCCGCTTCGACGAACCCAAGTCCGACACGGCCTCCCCCGGGCTCGGCCTCACCGGCATCAAAGAGCGCTGCGCGGCGCTGAGCGCCACGCTCAGCCTCGAGGGCCTGGAAGAAGGCGGCACCCGCCTCGAAGTCAGCGTGCCTTTGCGGGAGGGTTCGGGGGTGAGGGAGTCAGCGGAAGCCGCGACAGTGTGAAGCTGAACCCTCGATGTGACAATGCGATGTGACAATGCGATGTGACAATGCCTGGCGACCGCACGAGCGTGGGACGAGCACTCCGTGGTCAGATGTAGGTTTCTCGCGCTGCCGCGCGGTCACCCCTGAAGATGCTTGCGCTCTGGCGCGATCCAGGTATCCACACGACGATGGCTTCAAAGGGTTTGATGTGTGCCGTAGCGCTCTCGGTCGTGTTCACCTGCGGTTGCTCCGGCGATTCGAATGAGGGCGGGGGCGGCTCCGGTGCTGGTTCCGCCGGTGCAGGCGGCGACGCTACGGGGGGCACCGGCGCAGCGGGCGCGGGTGGCGTAGGAGGCAGCGCCGGCACAGCAGGCTCGGGAGCGGCAGGCGCCGGCGGTTCGGGCGCTGGGGCTGGCGGTGCGGGCGGCGCTGGTGGGACGGGCGGAGCTACCGGCGGAACGGCGGGTCTAGGCGGTGTCGGTGGTACGGCCGGTGCGGCTCCGACGTCTTACCCGTGGCTCGCGGTGACCTCCGGACAAAACCTGACTCTGGTTGGGATCGAGGACCTGACGGATATCAAGTCGGCCCGCCTGTCGAATAGCGGCGGCTTCCATGCCTGGTCTCCCGACGGAAACGCGATCTTGCTTCACGATGCGGGAAAGGTTGTCGTCCAGCGGGTTGACGAGACCGGTCCGACCGAGAGCTTCACGATCACCACGGCCAACGGCTACTACCCTGACACCGCATGGTCTCGGGACGGCCAAGTCGTGAGCGCTGTAACGGAGAATCGCGAGCTCCGCCTCTTGCCTGCGTACCAAGACCTGCCCACGACCACCGTACTCACCTACCAAGCAATCGAGCTGCAGTGGTCTCCTACGCGCAATGAGTTCTTGCTCCTGAACGGGTACCCTAGCGCAAATCAGCTGTATGTGGGGCTTCCGGACGGTTCCCTGCGGCAAATCGGCGAAGCAGGAGCGGCCATCAGTGAGATGTCCTGGTCTGCTGACGGAGACTACGTGCAGTACCGAACGTCATCGCAGACGCGCTTCGTGGTTTCGCGGGACGCGAGCGGAACCGACCCTGGAGCATCCATCCCAGCTTCAACCTACTTCAGTTGGATCCCCGGCGGTCACCAGTTCGCGACTTATGGGAGTTCTCCCGCGCGGTTGTTCGACGCCGCCAACGTCGGGACGCCCACGGACCTCTCCACGGAAAGCGCCTCTGGGTTTGGCGCCTCACCCAGCGGAAAGTACTTCATGTGGCGGGACGCAACCTCTGCGACCCTGTATGACACGGCGACGCAAACGAGTTCGGGACTGGCTGGTGACCCATACCCGTCGTCCGCGGTGTGGAATCACAATGAGACGCGGCTGACTTACACCAATGCGACTGGCGCGTACCTCGCCTACCTCGACACCAGCTCAGTCGAGTCGGTCGGATTGGTGTCGCCGGCTACCACGGTGCACATCTCGCCCATCGCTCAGACCGCTTTCTACGCGGTGGGGAGTAGCGTCTACTTGCGAGATGTTTCAGCGAATCCTCCCGGAACCAGCCTGCCGGTCTACTCGACTGGCAGCCAGTTCGTTACCGTGGGCGCGATTGGCTGGGCACCGCGGGGCGACCGCGTTCTGTACACGCAGAAGGCTGGGAGCACCACGACGGTCCAAGCGCTCAAGGTGGAGGGCTTGGCTGCCTCTGCTCCGGTGCAGATCTTCGACAGCAGCGGGCTCTTCGACTGGCAGCCGAGGTAGTGGGGACATCGCGCCCCGCCCTAAATGCGAGGTGCCTGTCCGCGAATCGTCTCTCCACTCAGGTTCACGAGCATGTCACCTCGACCAAGGAGCTGCTCGGCTCCTTTCCGATCCAGGATGATGCGCGAGTTGATGGCTTCAGGGACTCGCAAAGCGATGCGACCGGTGAGGTTCGCTTTGATTCGTCCCGGAACGACCTTCGCGTCGGGTCGCTGAGTCGCAAGAATCAAGTGGATGCCGGCGGCGCGCGCTTTGGCGCCGAGTCGGGACACCAGCGCGAAGAACGGCTCTGCGGTTGTCTTCGTGGTCACCAGGTCTTGGAACTCATCCACGACCAGCACCTGACGGGGCAAGCGCTGGGGCGTCTTGACCGAGTCGTTGTAGTCGTCGAGGTTCTCAACGGCGAGGGGCTCGAAGGCGCGATAGCGCTCATCCATCTCGGAGTTTAGCTCTTCGAGCAACGTCAGTACCTGCTCGGTCTCGTACGCCAAGGGGCGCGCGAGGTAGGCGGAGACTGAGTTCGCAAAGCCGCCGAATGTGACTCGCTTTGGGTCGACCAGAGTCAGTTGAATCGAGGAGGGATCATGAAGCTCGACGAGGCTCGCCACGATGCCCTTCAGGAGTACAGACTTGCCGCTGCCGGTCATGCCTGCGACCAACAAGTGGCATGAAGAATGGTCGCCTAGATCCCCGCGGATCACATCGCCTTCGGTCGACTCGCCGAGCACGAAGCGCCCCGGTCGCTCGCTTAGCCAGGCCCGTTCTCGCTCGATGAGCGGTGCGAGCTGGACGTCCCTTGGTTGACGCCTTGCCACGCGGAAGATCCGAAGGCTGCGCTGGCGCTCGAAGTCCGCCTTGATCTCGAGGGCGGCTTCCAGCGAATGGAGGACGTCATCTTTGCGCCGATCGATCTGGTTGATCGAGCCACGCTGAACGCTCACCTCCAGCGTGATCAGGCGCGCTCCGACCCGTGGCGGCTTCACCAGCGCATGCACCCCCTGGCTGCGATAGCTCTCCGCGATGGCGTTTGCGAGTGTGCTGGCCTCACGCTCGCCGACTTCATCGCCGTCGACGCTCTTTGGTCGCTCCGGTTCTGGAGGCAGGACGATCTCGCCCGTCGGATCTGGGCGTGGTCTCCAAGCACTGGAGGGTGGCTCGTCCCGCTGTGCGAGTCGCTCGGAGTAGGTCTCTCGACACGCGTCGCGTACCGGGCACGAAGGGCACAAGTCTTTGCGTTGGGTTGCGGGCGCCGACAACGGCTCGTCTTCCCACACGACCATGCGCTGGATGAGTGGAAACAGTTCTCGCTCGGCGAGCCGATCGGCGGCTTCGGGTGCTAGCCGAGTCGTCGACAGCGTCGGAGTGAAGCGGAGCACGACGGGGGTGGCATCGACACCGCGATCCCAGCGCAGCATTTGTCGATAGAGCGCGACTTGCGCGCTATCCAGCTCCTCGTTGTCCTCGTCCGTGAGCTTGTACTCCGCGACCTCGAACAGCTGTGCCTCGGGTTCGAAGATCGCATCGACGCGTCCGGAAAGGCGTACTGGTTCCTGACTCTTCTCTCCGAGCACTTGCTCCACGGCTATCTCAGCACCTTTGAGATACGCCGCCAGCGCCGTCGCTGGCCCTTCGGGGCGCGCCGCGACGCGTTCGGCGAGATACTGCGCGAATTCTCGCAGCGCCTCGGCAAGCTCATCGACCTCCGTAGGCATGCTTTGAAGTGCCGCGTTGGTTACTAGAGTTTCCGCGAGGTATCCCAGAACCCAGTCCTTGAGCACCTCAGCGATGGTGTCCGCGGGTGCGTTGTCCGGTAGCGCCGTGAGGGCTGCGGGCGGGTCTGCAGCTTGAGCGTGCAAACGCTCGGCGATCCGGTGGAATGTCCCGCCTAGTGCCGAGGCGCCAATTGGGAACGCAACTTGATTCCCTCGGATGCGACCCAGAGCGAATACTCGGGGACAGCGCAACGCGTTGCGAACCTCGGTTACGTTGAAGCTGGTCACGCTTCCTCCGTATGACGTGCCAGGGGCAGGACGGCGCTCAGGGTGACCAAGCTCTGGCCCAACCAATGGACCTCCCCCGCCAACCCTTTTAATTCCTCGAGGATCCGCGTTCGCGTAATGCTGGAGTCGCCGTGGCGGACCTCTCGTACGAGGCGCTCGACGGACGCGAACCGCAGCAGATTCAGGGCTTCCAGCGCTGTCTTTGGAGCGTGCGAGGTGCGGGGCGCTACCGGCCCGGTGGACTTCGGCTCATCGAGACCGAGTTCCGGGGTCGAGTCTGGAAGAGTTTCGCTCTCGAGTGCAGCCACCTCGAGTCCGAGCAGAGTCATCAGGCTGCGCATCACCTGCCACTCGCGCCAACCCAACGTTTCACTGGCCCACGCGAGGATTTCCTGTGACGGAATTGGTTCACCGTTCAGGCCCGTTACGTCTTGAGAACGCGCCGAACGGAGCAAGTCATGCAGGGCGAGCAACTGGCTGAGGTCATCTTGTGACAGCCAGTGTAGAGTCGAATTGGCTGCCGCGAGGAAATTCGCGGCGTCAGTGTTGACCGACTTCCAGGTGGGAGGGAACTCTTGCGCCCATTCTCGCAGCACGAGCACGGTCGCCTCCTGCGACTCGATGAGCATGCGCTTGAGCGCGGCCCCCACACTGCGGTGGTGGGACTGCTGAAGCGCGTAGACGCGCAGGCTGTGGGGAGTGAGGTCTACGCTGGCTCCCGCCATGTCTTTGGACATGCGCTGTTTGACCTGAGCCCCGTCCAGCAGACCGATGGCGGCCAGCAGCCCACTCATGAGTCGAGTTCCGTCTAGGCATTGACCGGCGACCGCGAGATCGGTGAGTTCCGCGCGGATTACGCGTAGGTGAGCCTGCCACAGTTGCTCCAGCTCCTCGCTCTGGGAGCTGCTCGCTAGGGGCTCCACCTGCGCGTTCACCTCCGAGGCGTCGCTTTGCGTGCCATCGAGTACGTCGCGGCAGGCAAGCATCAAACGACGTGGGGTCCAGCCTGGGGTGTCGAGCCAGGTGGAGATCTGTCCCTCCGTGAAGGGAAACGGGTAGGGGTGCGCTCGGTCTTCCTCAGGCAAGCGGGCTATCCATTGTCGGACCAGCTCTTCTTTCTGCTCTGGGTCAGGTAGGTCGAGCTGGATCAACTCGCGCTCCAGCCGCGAGAGCTGGGCATCGCTCAGTACCGGACGGAACCGGCGCCGCCATTCGCTGTCGAGGCCCATCTGTACGACGACCATCCCGCGCATGCTGTCGAAGAGCTCCGCGACTAGATTCGCGTGGGCAATCACTTTGTCCGTGTCGTCTCCTGGGCCGATCAAGTTCTCGAGTTGGTCGAATACCAACACAATCGGCGCACCGAAGCTGGCCACAGCAGAGAGCGTACGTAGCGCGGGGACGATCTCGGCGTCCGACAGCGGCTGGGTCCGACCCAGTCGCTTCAGGTGGGGTTCGCTTGGTTCGCGTCCAGAGAGCCAGGTGAGCGCGGCGCGCCGGTCGGTTCTCGACATGAACGGCGTGCGCAGGAGCAGCTCCAGGTAGTCGGTGCTGATCTCGCCTCCAAGGCGGTCTTCCAGCAGCTCCACGCCGGCTTCCACGAGGCGTTCGACTTCGTCCGCTGGTGCTGCGCGGTACTGTTCAAGGAGGACTTGCGGCCACTCCCCCGTTAGCGGGTCGCACTCGGTGAGGAACGCTCCAACCAACACGTCGAGTTGCGGATCGGAAATGTTCGTTGGCGAATGCTTCAACGAGTCGATCACGCTCATCAGCACGTGCCGTGGGGTCGAAGGAGCCGCCAGATCGGGGCGCAGCAACACGAAGGCGGCTTTCGCTCCACACTGCCGCCTGAGTCGCTGAAAGAGGTGCGTCTTCCCGATGCCGGCAGGGCCGAGGATGGTGATGATACTCGAACGAGGTGCCGCTTCTCGAGCTTCGCTGCGCACTCGTTTCGTCGCGTTGACGACCGAATCGCTGGCGCTTTTGTTAAGGCTCAGGACGTCAGGGGAGTCTCCCCAGGGATCCGCATGCTCCGCGCGAAACGGGTTCAGGTGGCTGCTCATGCTCTGGCTCCTTCGATCAATCGCACGTAGCTCAAAGGGATCCCGCCGGGTCCAATCGGACACAGCGCGGCGTCCGCCGGGCTCAGCAGGCCGCTGGCGCTCTCAGGGCGTAGCTCGATACGCCTTGCGCGCGCCAACTCGAGGAGTAGCTTCGTGGCTTCCTCACCCCCAAAATCCAAGCCCTTCAAGAGTTCTGGAATGAACACGACGGGGTCTTTCGCCCCAAGCGACTTGAGTCGTTCGAGCAGCGAGGTTTGAGGATTACGACCGTCGTCTGGCACGAGGTCGAGGACCCTTTGCACGTCGGCTATCAAGAGCCGGCGCGGCTGACTGCCCACGCGAGTCGCTTTGAGCATCCGATCCAACTGTTGCTTGAGCTTGCGCAGCTCAGCGACGCGCTCTTCCGCGGCGCACGCTTCCGGGAGGATCACGAGATCCGCTCGCCCCCGGCGTACCAGTGCGACGCGTCCCGCCTTCACGAGCTGAGCCAGCAGGCGCGTGCTCTCCTGCTTCGACGCACCTTTGATTTGGGTGAGGAGCACCGCTTTGGCGATGGGGCCATCCGCGAGCCGTTCGAGCAGCTGTTGTTCCAACGGGCGTCTGATGGCGCTTGGCGTGCGCTCGAACCCAGCCCGTTCGAGTTGTTCGAACAACCAAAGGCGCCCGTTGCGAGAGAGCTGTGCGGGCAAGGACCGGATAGGCAGCGAGTGAGTGCGCTGAATGCGCTGCTTGATCGCGTCGAGGTCGACGTCGTTCAGGACGTCCTGGTCGCCTGCTTTCCCCATGCCACAGCGGATGCCCGATCCGGTGAAGGGAGTAAAGAGGACGTAGAAACACCTTCAGCGCCGCGGACGTAGCGTTCAGCTCGAGCCCAAGTTGTCCTTCGGTGGCGGATCCGTCGGGTTGCCCGCAGAATTTGTTTCGCCTTGCGTGCCTTGGAGTTTTCGTTGCTTCTTCGCTTCGCGCCGGGCTCTGGCTTTCTTCGTTCGTTCCCGCGCGACCTGCTCGAGGGTGAGCACCGTCTCGGGACGACGCCTGCCGAAGCTCCGCTCGTAGAGGTGCTCGATGAAGTCTGGGAGCGGAGCCTTCCACGGCTCCTGTCGGTGGTTGTCGAGCTTGCCCAGCTTTGCTGGGTTCAGTCCAAGCTCCCGTGCCATCTGGACGTGGGCGTGGGAGAGCCGGTGGCGCCGTCGCGCGTCTATCCAGGCTTGAAGCTGTTGGTCGACCTTCGGCTTGGTCATCAGGCTCAGCCGCCTAGCACCTTCATCGCAGCCGTCTTCGGATCACTGAAGAAGATGGGGTCGACGTGTTCCATGATGTCCGCGCTCACATCGAGGAAGTTGCGCTTGTTCTCGATGGGGATCAGCGCGCGCTTGGCGCCGTTGTCCTTCGCGACCTGCAAGGGCTCTGTGAGTGATCGCATGGGCTTGATGTTGCCCTGGATGCTCAAGTCACCAAGCACCAACAGCGCCGGGCTCACGGGCATCTTGCGCAGCGCGGAGTAGCAAGCCACGAAGAACGCGACGCCGAGCTCTGCCTCGACGTGGTTGCCTAGTAAGTCGATGACTTCCACGTGGATATCCGAGGTGTCCAGGTCTCGCGCGAGCCCCAAGTCGCTCTTCTTCGCGCGAAGGTAACCGAAAGCGCGCTGGACCGACTCCTTGGTGGCTCCCGCGATGCCACCCGCGAGCTTCAGCTTCCCGGTGCCGCTGGAGAGCGAGACCTCGACGCGATAGAGGCCCACGGTGCCATCTGAAGTGACGCCAGCACTATAGGTAGTTCCGGGAGGTAATGGATCGCTGGAGACCAGATCTCGTCCACCTTGCTCGGGTACACCGACGAACTTCTCCTCACCCGTTTCCTGAACGGTGTAGCTGAACGAGGTGTGGTAATACTCGAAGGAGCCCATCTTCTTGAGCTGCTCCTTCACGCGGCGCCGGCCCTCCAGGGCGAACTCCAGGAGCTCGCCGAGCTCTTCCTGGCTTATGTCGCCGTGCGGGAAGAGGATCTTCATCAGTCCGGAGACCGTCTTGCGCACCGCTTTGCGGTCTCGCGCGTTGAGGTGGGCGCCCATGGCGAAATGGCGGTCGATGACTTCAGTGAAGTTGTGCTTGCGCATCTCGCGGAGCGCTTCCGCGAGGTAGTCGACGACGAACCCATAGTGGTCCGTGAACAGATCGTTGCGCATCTTGGGGATCTCCCACCCCGGGAGGTAGAAGTGCAGGCGATCGATGAACGCCATGTCGTCCCGGATGATGTCCGGCATCGGCGCGAACAGATGACCCGTTTGCACCATCACGTCGACGGGCTGATTCGTGTTACCGAACATGGCGATGCTCGCGTCGCCGGAGACGGCTTCCTGGCCGCGTTGAAAGGTCCCCGATTCACAGTAGGTCTTCATCGTGGTGATGACCTCCTTGGGCATCTTCTGGAGGTCCGCGACTTCGTCGAAGCCCACGACGTCCCAGATCTGCACCATGCCCTTCTGACGTCCTGTCATATGGCCGAAGAGGTTCGCGACGGTGGTGCCGCCCGTAAGCAGCGCCGAGTACGGCGATACCTCCTGCACGACGTAGCTCTTTCCCGTCCCTCGCGGGCCCAGCTCCACGAGGTTGTAGTTCCGCTCGGCAAGTGGAATGAGGCGCACCAGGAAGAGTAGCTTGAGGCGCCGGGACATCTCGCCTGGCTCGTAGCCCATGCTACGCAGCATCAGGTCTAGCCACTCATCGGTAGTGAACTCGCTCCGGACGCGGCGGTACTCCTCCAAGTCGAAGGTGGCGATCTGGATTGGAGTCAGGCGATCAATCCAGAAGGGGTTCTTTCCCTTGGACTCCTCGTCGTATTCGAAGCGCATGTCGATTTGCGCCCACACGCCACCCATCACGAGGCGTTCGTAGTCGCGCACGTAGTGCTCTGGAACGTGCACGTACTTATGACCGAAGTTCGTCACCTCCGCCCAGTAGTCCGAGTCGACCAAGCGCACCTTCACCTTGTCGATGAATGCGTGGCGCCCGCGGTCCTTCACCATCGCCTGCGCCTTCATCGACTCGTCTGAGCGGATGTAGTTGTTGGCGAGGGTGTCGCTCACCACCTGGAGACCCATCTGGATCGCCACCTCATCGGAGGACGCACAGTATTTCCCGAGCAGAAATTCGAGCACGAAGACCGGGACGTTCGCGCCGACCTTGACCTTGCGTACGAGATCTTTGCGGACGACCTTGCCAGCGAAGTGGCGATTCAGCTTGTCGTCGAGGGCGTCGCGGGTGGGAGTGCTTCCGTTGCTCATGTTCATGCTCGCAGTCGGGATCAGGTGAGGATGCGCACAGGGAGGTCGCTGGGCGATCGGTACAGCTCGACGTCGCTGCTGGGATCCTGCACCACGACGCGAACCGAGCTGGCGGCGTCGTCGGCGAGCAGGAGCGCGACCGTGACAGGCTTGTTGGGCTCGAGGGTGACGCAGCCCGTCGACGCATCGAACGGCGCGTCCACGGCCATGCCGAGGGCACCAACTTGTTTGCCAGAGGACATCAAGAGCGGTCGCACTTGTATCCGTGGGGTGTCGAAGCTGAGCTGCTTCTCGCCGAAGGTCAGGGTGACCGTGATGATGCGGTTGGTGACCGCTGGAGGCAGCGAGGAGACGGAGATGGGGCCCGCGGATGGACGGGCAGATTGGCGCGATTTGGTGCGCACGGTGATGACCGGGATGACCAGCTCCTGGAGCGACGGGCCGCCGTGGTGAAACGCCAGATCGCCACCCGCCCTGAACACGCCAGTGGACCTGGGGAACACGAAGTCCAGATCGGAGGCGTAGCCCAGGGATGCGGCGGAGACCCGCACAGCCCCTGCTGGCGTGGAGCCGCCTCGGCCGATCCAGCAGCGGCGGTGAAGCTCCACCGTCGAGCCTCCTGGGGCTTCGCAGCGCATGGACTCGTCGCGATCGTCTGCGAAGAACAGGTGTCCGTGGTCGGCGCTGATCACGGCGTGCTCGACGCCCGCGGCGGAGAGCTTTCGCACCGCGCGCGCGAGGTTGTCGATCACCGTGTTCATCACCTGCCGCGCCTGGAAGGTGAACCCGGTCTCGCCCGCGTGGTCGATCTCCTGAGAGCGCACGACGATGACTTGTGCGCCGTCGAGCTTCTTCTTTAGCTTGGACGGCTGGAGCCCGAGTAGCTCGTCCAGGGCGAGGTCAACCAACTCCGGCACCTTGGAGCTGATGTGCTTCTTCCGTGCGGCAAGGTCTGGAAGGAAGCGGTCGTCGATCTGGGACCCAAGCTTGCCCTTCGCCTCCGTCACCGAAAAGCTTGCTGAGGCACCGGGCATGAGCGCCGCCATGCCGATGGGTGTGATGCTCGGCAAGCTACCCACGGCTGGGCGAACCGAGACCTCGGAGGTCTTGGGCAGGCGCTCGGCGAGCTCGATCCCCATTTCGAAGCGCATCGCGTCGACCAGGAAGTAGGCCACAGGCTTGGGTTGATTCGCGACGACCTCGCTCCAGATGCGTGTCTGGTGCAACACGTTCGGCACCGTCCACCCGCTGTCGTTCAGCGCCCGCGTGAATCCCTCCGCCATCTTGTGGCACGTATCCTCGTGGATCCGCCGCACCACGCCGAGCGGCTGTTCCTCCGGTTCGTCTTGCAACGTCGTGACCCAGGCCTCCAGGCGTCGCTGAGCTTGATCGACGCGGAACCAACCTGCGCGACCATCCGAGCCAACATATGCGCTCAACCACGCGCCCGCGCCCCCCGAGACCTTGCGCACGGCTTTGCCGACAAGCTCCGCTTCGCGCCCGAGCTCGGCCATCTTGCGCAGCGCCTCCCACTGCGCCTTCCGCTCCAGGTCGCGATCCAGCCAGAAGCTGCGCTCGCGCTCCGTCACGAGGCGGAGCGCGTCATCGAACTTTTTCCCAGTGACCAGTTCGCCCGCGTGACGCAGCAGCGCGCGCTCCTCGAAGCGGAAGGTGTCGATGCTGCCGAGCGCCTCTGGAGCCAAGCGCGCCTTCGCCAGTCCCAGCTCCGCTTCCACTCGATCGGCCAGCGCTGGATACGTTTCCGCGTGGCTGTTCCGGAGCCGCTCCGCAAGGGCCCTGATCGCCGCTTCCGCGTCTCGATTGGGGGGAGAGGGAACGCCGTCCAGGCTGCTGGGCGGCTCGCATGCCAGATCCAGCCGAAACTCGCTCGCCAACACGTAGCGCAGCGTGATGGCGCGGAGCTTTGCTAAGGGCGAGTCACTCGCAGGCTCCAAACCCAGTCGCGATTGAATGAGCTTCAGAAGTTCCGACTCGGCTTGCTTCTCGGCGATCTGGTCGTCTCGATCGTCGTTCGAGAGCCACGCCGCGAGGAGCCCATCGCTGCCGCTGGCATCGTGGAAAATGCTCCGCAAGATGGATGGCGGCTCCGAGCCACCGCTCGAGCTGGTCAGCCGTGCGAGATCTTCGTAGGTGACGCTCCGCTCGTGGCGCAACATCTCGTCAACGACGCCCTGGGTGTAGCGTTGCTCGAGCACGTTCCGGGCCAGTCGCTTGAGCCCTGGCTCCCAGGTTTCTCCAGCCTTCTCGAGCTCCATCAAGACAGACGCCTTCGAGTCTCGCTTTTCCCCGGGGAGATAGAGGACGAGCATGGCCGGAGCGTCGCCGCCAACCAGCGGCTCCGCAGCCAGACGCAGCTCGAACATCGACCCCGCAAACTCGAGCAGCTGCGTGCTCTGGCTCCCGAACTCCACCCACACCGGCTCCGCGCTGCTCCGGGCGCCACCGCGAAGCTCGTTCACGAACGGCTGAAACTCCGAGCGTGGATCGTACCAGACCACGACTCGAGCGGGCTTGAGCTGGTGGGCGAGGAGAGTCGCGATGTACTCGTGGAGTGGGTGCATCAGGCGTCTCCTCGGACCAACTGCTTCTGACGCCGTAACTCGTGCGCGATGAACGGCGCGCATCGCTCCAGGAACGAAAGGCTGATCAAGTTCAGTCTCGGTGCCAGCTCCAGCTCCATCTCCGGCGCCGGCCCTACGTTCTTCAGGGGTAAGTGCTCAAGCATGCTGCTCTCCAGGGCTTGTGGCGCCGTCTCCCTTCGGCAGGATTACGCGCACGAAGTGGTCGGTGGCTTCGAAGCGCGCGTCCTTTCCTGTTGCCGCGCGGACTAGAGGCATCTTGCGGCGCACGCCCATGCCTCGGGCGTCCACGTAGCCGTAGTCTCGCAGCACATCGACGAGGATCGGATTGC